>CAZJSH010000001.1:0-28284 GCA_964548715.1 uncultured Halomonas sp.
CGCAGCCTACAGGTTGTAGACCGGCGCCGGGTCAAGGTGATGGATCGACCGGGGCGCGGCGGCGGCCGCCGTGCCCCGCAGTCCCGATCAGTGGTTGCCGCGCTCGCGGCCCGGGAAGCGGTGGGCGCGGCCCATGAACGGAAGCTTCAGCTTGCCGATGGTCGTGACCCGTTCCTCGGCCATGCGGTCGGCGGCCTTCCAGCTGGGAATGCCGTCGCGCTCGGAGATCTGGAAGATCTTCGACACGTTGTAGTAGATCGTACGCATCATCCGCTTGGCGCGCTCGCGGTTATAGCCCTCGAACTCGATCGAGACATTCATCAGACCGCCGGCGTTCACCGCGTAGTCGGGCGCATAGAGAATTCCACGCGCAGCGAGTTCGTTGCCGGCCTCGTCGGTCGCCAGCTGGTTGTTCGCCGCGCCGCAGACGACCTTGAACTTGAAGCGAGGAATGGTCTGCTCATTGACCACGGCGCCCAGTGCCGTCGGGCAGAACACGTCGGCGTCGACGTCATAGATCTCGTCGAGGCCGACCGCTTCGCAGCCGAGTTCCACGCAGGCCTGGACCGCTTCTTCGTTGATGTCGGTGACGAAGACCTTGGCACCCTCGTTGCGGAGCAGCTTGACGAGTTCGTAGCCGACGTGGCCGACGCCCTGGACGGCATAGCTGAAGTTGCCGACGTCCTCGTTGCCGAACTTGTTCTGGAGGCTGGCCCGGATGCCCTGCAGGGTGCCGAACGCGGTGAACGGCGACGGGTCGCCGGAACCACCGTGGACCTGGTGGACGCCGACGCAGTTGTCGGTTTCCTGGAACACGTATTCCATGTCGTTGACGTCGATGCCGACGTCCTCGGCCGTGATGTAGCGGCCGTTCATCGAATCGATGAAGCGACCGAAGGCGCGGAACAGCGCCTCGGACTTGTCGGTGCGCGGATCGCCGATCAGGACCGATTTGCCGCCACCCAGGTTCAGGCCGGCCACGGCGGCCTTGTAGGTCATACCGCGCGACAGGCGCAACACGTCGTCCAGCGCTTCCTGCTCGGTGGCATAGGGCCACATGCGCAGGCCGCCGAGCGCCGGACCCAGCGTCGTGTTGTGGATGGCGATGATGCCCTTGAGGCCGGCATCCTTGTTGTGACAGAACACGACCTGTTCGTGCTCGGTCGTATGGATCGTTTCGAAGAGATTCATTCAGTCCTCCAGACTTCGCGCTTCTGTCGGCGCGAATCGACGGGCGATGAAGCCGGCCCCCGAGACCGGCAGGGATGAGCGAGTCCGACGCGGGTTTCGAGGTGCGGAAACCGGCGCGGCTCAGCCGGCTATTTTAGCGGATTCGGTCGCCCGGCGTTCCGATCGGGCGGGACTCGAAACCACGACCCGACGTTGTCGAAACGTCGATGCCGGAATGCTAGTGTTGGCGGGGTCTGGAGCGTGTCCGAAGCCGTTCGGGCGAGCGCGCCGGCAACGCCATCGTCGGGGCGGGCTGGTCCCGGCGCTCACTTTAGATTGTTATAATATACGACCGTTCTATCGGAGGCTCGTCATGGAGCTCGATCCCGTCCTTCTTTCCCGAATCCAGTTCGCGTTCGTGGTGTCGTTCCACGCCATATTTCCGGTGTTCACGATCGGGCTGGCGGCCTGGATCGCACTGCTGGAGACGCAGAACTACCTGCGCCCGGATCCGGTCCGGGAGAAACTGTCCCAGTTCTGGATCAAGATCTTTGCCGTGGTCTTCGGCATGGGCGTGGTGTCCGGGATCGTGATGGCCTTTCAGTTCGGCACCAACTGGTCGCAATTCTCGTTCGCGGCATCGAATTTCCTGGGGCCGGTGCTCAGCTACGAAGTGGTGACGGCATTCTTCCTCGAGGCGACGTTCCTCGGCGTCCTGCTGTTCGGTCGCGACCGCGTGCCCCCGGGACTGCATCTGCTGGCGGCCTGCATGGTCGCGATCGGCACCTTCATTTCGTCGTTCTGGATCCTGTCGACCAACAGCTGGTTCCACACCCCGGCCGGGGTCGAGTTGATCGACGGGCATTTCCAGGTCACCTCGTGGATCCAGGCAATCTTCAATCCGTCCCTGCCGTATCGCTTCGCCCACATGGCCCTGGCGTCGTTCATCACCGGCGGGCTGGTGGTCGCGGCGGTCAGCGCCTGGTACCTGGTCCGCGGCCGGAACCCCAGGTCGAGCCGGATGGCCCTGAAGATGACGGTGATCATGCTCGCCATCGCCACGCCGCTGCAGATGTTCGTCGGCGATCTGCACGGCCTCAACACCTTCGAGTACCAGCCAATGAAGGTCGCGGCCATGGAGGGGCACTGGGAGACGCAGCGCGGCGCGCCGCTGATCCTGTTCGCCATCCCTGACGCCGAATCGGAGGAAAATCATTTCGAGGTCAAGATCCCGAAGCTCGGCAGCCTGGTCCTCACCCATTCGCTCGACGGCGAAGTGCAGGGACTGAAATCCGTGCCGGCCGAGGACCGTCCACCGGTCGGCCCGGTGTTCTGGAGTTTCCGCGTCATGGTCGGCCTGGGCGTGTTCTTCATCCTGCTGTCCTGGGCGGCCACAGTGCAGCTACTGCGCGGACGTCTGTTCGATTCCCCGCGCCTGTTGCGGGTCATGTCGTGGGTCTCGCCGCTGCCGTTCATCGCCGTGCTGGCTGGCTGGTTCGTCACCGAGATCGGTCGCCAGCCGTGGATCGTCTACGGACTGATGCGGGTCGAAGAGGGCGTCACGCCGTCGTTGACCGGCGGGATGGCCCTGACCACGTTGATCGGCTACGTGGCGGTCTATGCCGTGGTGTTCGGCGCCGGGCTCTACTACCTGCGCCAGGTGATTCTGGCCGGCCCGGATCCGATCGAGCAGTCGCACGACTTCGATTCGGCGCGACCGAAGCGGCCGCTGTCGGCCAACCCGCTGAATTTCGACGGCCGCACGCCGGCCGAGGAGGCGTAAGTCATGGAGAATTTCGACCTGACCCTGATCTGGCTGGTGATCATCGGCATCGGAATCTTCATGTACGTGCTGATGGATGGCTTCGACCTGGGCGTCGGGATCCTGTTTCCGTTCGCGCCGGACGATGCGTCTCGGGACCGGATGATGAACTCCGTCGCGCCGATCTGGGACGGCAACGAGACCTGGCTGATCCTCGGTGGCGCAGGCCTGCTGGCGGCCTTTCCGCTGGTTTACGCGGTATTCCTGCCGGCACTGTACATCGGGGTGTTCCTGCTGGTTGCCGGTCTGATCTTCCGCGGGATCGCTTTCGAGTTCCGGTTCAAGTCGTCGCTGGCCTCGCGTCACTGGTGGGACCGCTCGTTCAGCATCGGGTCGACGGTCGCGGCGTTCGCCCAGGGCGCCGTCGTCGGTGCCTACATCCAGGGTTTTGAAGTCGTCGACTTCCAGTATGCAGGCGGTGCGTTCGACTGGCTGACCCCGTTCACCGTGATGACCGGACTCGGCGTAGTGACCGGCTACGCGCTGCTGGGTGCGACCTGGACGGTGATGAAGACGGAGGGCGGCACGCAGGACTGGGCGTATCGAATGAGCGAGCGGCTGTTGATCGGCGTGCTGGCGTTCTTCGTCGTGGTCAGCCTCTGGACGCCGCTGACCAAGCCGTTCGTCCAGGAGCGCTGGTTGGACGGGATCGCGTGGCTGTGGCTGTTCCCGGTGCTGACGCTGGCGGCATCGCTCTGGGTCTGGCGGGCCTTGCGTGAACGTCGCGACGTCGTTCCGTTCGTCGGTTCGATGGTGCTGTTCGGCCTGTTCTACCTCGGCCTGCTGATCTCGATGTGGCCGTATGCCGTGCCGCCGGACTACACCTTCTGGGACGCGGCTTCCGCACCGGGCAGCCAGCTGTTCCTGCTGCTTGGCGTGCTGTTCCTGATTCCGATCATCCTGGTCTACACCGCGTTCAACTACTGGGTGTTCCGCGGCAAGGTCCGGGATGGCGACGGCTACCACTGATTCGTCGCCCGGCGCCTGGCTTGCTCGCCAGGCGTCGGGCCGGCTCCGTACGACGCTGGCGGTGTTCGCGGCTGCCGAAGCGCTGTTGGTGCTGCTCCAGGCCGGCTTCATTGCCGCGCTCTGCCACCGGGTCATCGTCGATGGCCAGGCGCCCGGCGTCGAGCTGACCGGCGCGCTGCTGGCCACGCTGCTGATCCGCGCCGCAGTAATCGCGGGGCGGGGGTGGGTTGCCGCGGATGCCTCGGCGCGGATTCGGGTCGACCTGCGGCGACGCGTGCTCGACGCATTGCGTCGCGCAGGGCCGGTCGGCGCGCCGCCCACCGGGCGGGTGATGGCCGCCTTCGACGACCAGGTCGAAAAGCTCGACCCGTTCTACGCACGTTTCCTGCCGCAGCAGTTCGGTGCCGCAGTGATTCCGCTGGCGATCCTGGTGGCTGTGTTCGCGGTGGACTGGATCGCCGGCGTGTTCCTGCTGTTCAGCGCGCCGCTGATCCCGGTGTTCATGGTGCTGATCGGCTGGGGCGCTGAAACGCGCGCCCGGCAGCAGGTCGACGCGCTCGGCCGGCTCGGCGGGTGGTTCATGGACCGGCTGCGCGGCGCGGCCACGTTGAGGCGCTTCGGCGCCGAGGTCGAGACAGCCCTCGCGGTCGAGCAGCGCACCGACGAGCTGCGCCGAGCGTCGATGAGCGTGCTCCGGCTGGCGTTCCTGTCCTCGGCAGTGCTCGAGTTCTTCGCCTCGGTGGCGATTGCCGCGGTAGCCATCTACATCGGAATGGGGTTGCTCGGTTTCCTGACCTTCGGGCCCGCCGGAGATCTGACGCTGGCCAGCGGCCTGTTCGTGCTGCTGCTTGCGCCGGAGTACTTCGCACCGCTGCGCGCGCTGTCCCAGGGCTGGCACGATCGCGCCGACGCCCGGGCCGCGGTCGACGAACTCGATCGTCTGCTTCGTCTGCCGGCCCGCAACGTTGCCGATTCCGAAAAAACTGCCTCGTCGGCCGGGTCGCGCCGCTGTGCGGCTTCGGCCTGCTCGGTCCGGATTCGCGGCCTGAGGTTCGCTCATGCAGGGCGTTCGGTTCTGTTCGACGGCCTGGATTTCGATCTTGCAGCCGGCGAGCGCGCGATGTTGGTCGGCCCGAGTGGCGGCGGCAAGAGCACCCTGATCGACCTGCTGGCCGGATTCCTGTCTCCGACGGCGGGACGGATCGAACTCGATGGCACGTCCGTTCGGCACTGGGCCGACACCGAACGCGCCGCTCACGTGGCATGGCTGGGCCAGCGTCCGACCCTGTTCGCCGGATCGCTGTACGACAACATCGCGCTGGGCTGGCGGGAGGCCGACCGGACAGACGTCGAGGCGATCGCCGAGACTGCCGGGGTGATGTCGTTCGCCCGGACGCTGCCGGGCGGGCTCGACGTCGCGGTCGGCGAGGGCGGACAGCGCCTGTCGGGCGGGCAGCTGCAGCGCGTTGCGCTGGCACGGGCGCTGCTGCGCCCGCGCGGTCTGATCCTGCTCGATGAGCCCACGGCCCATCTCGACCCCGAAGGCGAAGCCGACGTGCTCGATGCGCTGGAACGCTTGCTGGCGGTTCGCCCGGCGACCGTGCTTGTCGCCAGCCACCGGGCCGGCGTATTGCGGCATGCCGACCGCGTGTTCCGGGTCGACGACGGCCGGCTGAACGAGGAGCCCACGGGATGAGCGCGCTGGCCCGCGTCGTCCGGTTCCGCAGCACGGCCCGCCGTCGGGCGCTGTTTGCCGGCGCCCTGGCGCTGCTCGGCGTAGGGCTGGCGGTGACCCTGCTGTCGGTCTCGGGCTGGCTGATCGCGGCGTCGGGGCTGGCCGGCCTCGGTGCGATCGCGATGATCGAACTGTTCGCGCCGGGCGCCATCATCCGTGGCAGTGCGGTCGGGCGCACCGTGGCCCGATACGGAGAACGCCTGGCCGGTCACGATGCAATGCTGCGCCAGTTGGCCGGTCTTCGCCTGAACGCGTTCCGGCGCCTGATGCGCTGGCCGACCCGGCGACTGGCCTCGATCGCCAGCGGCGACCTGCTGACCCGGCTGACGCGCGATATCGACACCCTCGAGCTGCTCCTGCCGCGTTGGTGGCTACCCAACGCCGCAGCCGTGGGTGGCTCGCTGATCTCGATCGTGGTGATCGGCACGGTGGCGCCGGCGTTGCTGTGGATGGCAGTGGCGCTACCGTTGGTAGCGGTCTCGGGGCTGGTCCTGGTTCAGCGCCTGGGACGTTCGTCAGGACGCCGGATGATCGACGAGAACGCTGAGCTTCGTCTCGAGCTGGCGTCCTGGATCGACGGCCTGGCCGAATTGATCACCCTGGATCGCGCAGTCGAGCGTGCTGCGCGCCTGATCGACCGGGCCGAGCTGCTCGTGGGTGCACAGCGCCGTCAACGGCGACTCGAAGCGCTGGGCCAGGCCGCGATGACCGGCCTGGGCTACCTGGTGTTCTGGTCGGTCCTGGTCGGTGCACTGCTGCTGGTCGAACGCGACATCCTGAGCGGGCCGCTGGCGGTCGGACTGGCGCTGCTGATGCTCGGGCTCGTCGAAGTCTGGCAGGCGACTCCGGGCGGCTGGGTGCTTCGGTCCAACTGCGAGCAGGCGGCCCGACGGATCGAGGGCCTCGGCCGCATCGACGATGGCCTGACGGAGCCGACGTCGGCCGGACCCGGTTCGCACCGAGGCTGCAGGCGCGCGCCGTCGGTGGCGCTCGATGGCCTGGCGTTTGCCTGGACCGACGGGTCGCCGCTGATCGAAGCAGCGGCGCTGCAGCTCGATGCGGGTGAACGGATCGTCGTGGAGGGCGTCAGCGGTGGCGGAAAGACGACGCTCGGGCGCCTGGTGTCCGGGGAACTGGTCCCCGATTGCGGCCGGGTCCTGATCGACGGCCGCGACCTGTTCGATCGACCGGAGCATGAACGCCATGGCCTGGTCGGTCGGCTGGAGCAGACGCCGTTCCTGTTCCGCGATACGCTGGCTGCCAACCTCCGGATCGCCGATTCCGACGCGACCACGGAACGGCTCGAAGCCGTTCTGGACGCCGTGGACCTGGAGCGCTGGTATCGAACTCTGCCCGAGGGGTTGTCGACCTGGCTCGGGGAGCGCGGCGTGGGCCTGTCGGGCGGGCAATCCCGTCGACTGACGCTGGCGCGGCTGCTTCTGACCGATTGTCCGGTGCTGGTCCTCGACGAGCCGCTGGCCGGGCTCGATGCGGCCACGGCCGAGCGAGTGTTGATCGGCATCGAACCGTGGCTGGTCGAGCGGACGCTGCTGATTCTTTCCCATGACGGATTCGGTACCGGCACCGTCGATCGGTCCTTTCGACTCGTCGACGGGCGGCTGGAGCGCAACTGATTCGAACCGTTGGCCGCTGGCCCCGGTTTCCCGGTCCGTCAGTCGTCGGCGTCGAGTGCGACGTCGACGGTGAACGCCCCGCGCAGATCGCCGACAGCGAACCCGGTCGCGCGGTCCTCCGGATAGGCGTCCTGGATCGCTTCGGCCAGGGCCGGTGCCAGCGTCTCCCCGTGACAGGTCAGGCAGAGCGGCTGGGTCGGAATGGCCTTCATCCAGCGCCCGGTCCGGCGACCGTCGATCTCCGTTTCGATCCACGCCTGCAGTCCGGCCGGGTCCGCTCCTTCGGCCAGGCGCTGTTCGAAGTCTTCGAGAACCGCGCGCTCCCAGGCATCGGGGGTGTTGTCCGGATTCCGTACGCGCAGCGCAGTGCGGCCGACCCGAAGCGCCGGACCGGACTGCTCCTGCGCGATTTCCGGCGCGCGTACACGGCAGGTCTCGATGCCCTGTACGGGCCCGCCCTCGGAAATCGCTGCCTGCAGTTCCTGCTTCAGATTCATGCCCAGACCCGACGCAGCCGCTCGGGCCGAATCGACCCACTCCGGGGACGGCTCGGCGCCGTGCGCCAGCGCTGTGGCGAACAGGGCGGCGGAGACGGCGAGTGCCGACGATCGTCGCGAGCGGTGCATCATTCGAAAGCCGCTCCCGAGGGACGGCCGAGTTTGCGCAGGATCGCGGCCAGCGGGCAGAACCCGGTGAACGCTGCCTGTAGCATGTTCAGACCGACGAAGGCCGTCAGGGCGAGCCAGTAGGGGCTGTGAAGCTGCGACAGCACCAGACTGAGGAGGATCATCATGCCGGCGAAGGCAAAGACCAGTCGATCGATGTTCATTGTCAACCTGTCGTGTTGTGGACTTGAAACAAATATAAGAAACAACTAATATATTGTCAAGTTTTCGACGGGTTCGGCGCCGTTCGGGCCGGGCCGCCACTTTTTCGAGGAGTTGTCCATGTCCAGTCCCGCGATGCTCGATCGACTTGCGGACCGTACCACCGCCCTGGCGACCGATCGACCCGGAATGATTACCGCCGTGATGGTGGTTTCGCTGGTCGTGCTATTGGCCGTGGCGGTGTTGCCCAGCATCTGGCCGCAGACCTTCGCGCCGCTGCATCCCGCGACCATCGATACCGATCCGGAGAACATGCTGGCGCAGGACGAGCCGGTTCGGGTCTTCCATGACGAAGCCAAGGAAGAATTCAATCTCTACGACCTGGTCGTGGTCGGCATCGTCAACGAGACGCACCCCGATGGCGTATTCAATCCCGAGACCCTGGCCCGGATCGACACCCTGACCGAGTTCGTCAAGGGCCTGAGCGATCCGGACAGCTCCGACGGCGAGTACCGCGGCGTGGTCGCGGTCGACGTCATCGCGCCCGGCACTGTCGATGACATCCGCCAGGACGGGCCGGGACAGGTCGCGTTCTCGTGGCTGATGGAGGAGCCGCCCGAAACGGCCGAAGCCGCGCGCGAGATCCGGGAACGGGCGATGCGCATCCCGATGTTGCGCGAGACCATGGTCGCCGGTGACGGCAGCGCGATGGCGCTGTACGTCCCGCTGACCCACAAGGATTTTTCATGGAACGTCCGCCAGGCCGTGCTGGAATTCACCGGCGACTGGCCGGCCGAAGACCAGGTGCACGTCACCGGACTACCGGTCGCCGAAGACACGTTCGGCGTGGAGATGTTCTACCAGATGGCCGTGTCGGCGCCGCTGGCCATGCTGGTCATCTTCATCCTGATGTGGTGGTTCTTCCGGAACCTGGTCCTGGTGATCTCGCCGATGGTGGTCGCGATGGTCAGTTCGCTGTCGACCATGGCGCTGCTGATCGCTACCGGCAACACCATCCACATCATGAGTTCGATGATCCCGATCTTCGTGATGCCGATCGCGGTGCTGGACTCCGTGCATATCCTGTCGGAGTCGTTCGACACCTACCATCGCTACAAGGATCGGCGCAAGACCATCGAGCACGTGATGAAACGCCTGTTCCGGCCGATGCTGTTTACCTCATTGACTACCACGGCCGGCTTCCTTTCGCTGGCGCTGACGCCGATTCCGCCGGTCCAGGTGTTCGGTGTATTCGTCGCCGTTGGCGTGCTGCTCGCCTGGTTGTGGTCGATCCTGTTCGTGCCGGCGTTCTTCATGATGATTCCGGAGCGCCGCCTGGCCCAGTTCGGTCATGAAGAAGGTGACGATGCCGGGGGACGCACGCTGCTCGGGCGATCGCTGCGTGCCACGGGTCGCGGGGCGATCCGGGCCCGGATCGCGGTGATCCTCGGTTCGGCTGCGCTGGTCGCGGTAGCGGCCTTCGGGATCAGCCAGATCCGAATCAACGACAATCCGACCAAGTGGTTCGACGCCGATCATCCGATTCGCGTCGCCGACCGGGTGCTCAACGAGCACTTCGCCGGCACTTATACCGCCTACCTGGAATTGCACGATACCTCCGTGGCGTCGGTGTCCGAGGTCGCCGCCGACGTCGCTTCCGCGCTGCGGGAGGAGGCGGAGGCGCTGTCCGAAGACGGCCTGGACGAACGCGCTGCGATCTTCCGCCGAGCGGCCGAACGCGCCGCCGAGGTTGAAGCCAGCGACGCCCCGGCATACTTCACCGCGGTTCAGGACGCGATCCAGTCCGGCGCCGACGCCAGCGACGACCCGTTCACCTGGGACGACGCCTGGCTGGTTGTCGATCGCCAGCGGGCGCGGCTGGAGACCTTCAAGCAGCCCGAAGTCCTGGAGTGGATGATCGAACTGCAGGAAGGCATGCTGGAGGATCCACGCGTCGGCAAGGTCAACAGCCTGCCCGACATCGTACGGGTCGTTCACCGCGAACTTCTCGGCGGCGACGAGGCCGAGTTCCGCATTCCCGACCGGGCCGCCACGGTAGCCCAGACACTGATGACCTATCAGAACAGCCATCGGCCGCAGGACCTCTGGCGCTTCGTGACGCCGGACTACCGCAAGACCAGCCTGTGGATCCAGATGACCAGCGGCGACAACCAGGACATGGAGCATGTCATCGGTACGCTGGATGCGTTTCTTGCCGAGAATCCGCCGCCGGGCGGCATCGAGGCCGACTGGTTCGGGCTGACCTACATCAATGTGGTCTGGCAGGAAAAGATGGTCAACGGCATGCTGTGGTCGTTTCTCGGATCGTTCCTCGTGGTCCTGAGCATGATGACTCTGCTGTTCCGTTCATTCCTGTGGGGACTGCTGGCCATGGTGCCGCTGACGATCACCGTAGCGATGATCTACGGGGTCATCGGGCTGATCGGCAAGGACTACGACATGCCGGTGGCGGTGCTCAGTTCACTCAGTCTGGGCCTGGCGGTGGACTTCGCGATCCATTTCCTGACCCGGACGCGCCAGGTCTACAGTCAGAACCACAGCTGGACCGAGACTGCGCGCGAGGTGTTCGGCGAACCGGCGCGTGCGATCAGCCGCAACGTCATCATCCTCGGCGCCGGGTTCCTGCCGCTGCTGGCCGCACCGCTGGTGCCGTACCAGACGGTCGGAATCTTCATCGCTTCGATCATCTTCGCCGCCGGCATGATCACCCTGGTGCTGTTGCCGGCCCTGATCACCACGTTCGAGAAGCCGCTGTTCCGGCGGCTCGGAAAGGAGGCCTGACATGAAGCTACGAATTCTCCTCGCAATCACGCTGTTGCTGCCGTTCGCGCTCGCGCAGGCCCAGGACGCGCCCGGCGTCGACGAGATCGTCCACAATGCCAACCTCGTGGCCTACTACCAGGGCAAGGACGGCCGGGCCCAGGTCCAGATGACGATCACCGATCGCCAGGGCAGGGCGCGCGAGCGCCGCATGACCATCCTGCGGCGTGACGCGGCGGATACCGATTCGCTGGACGACAATGCCTACTGGAGCGAGCAGAAGTACTACGTCTACTTCCAGCGCCCGTCCGACCTCAATCGCACGGTATTCATGGTCTGGAAGAAGCTCGAGGCCGACGACGACCGCTGGCTCTACCTGCCGTCACTGGACCTGGTACGGCGAATCGCCGCGACCGACAAACGCAACAGCTTCGTCGGCTCGGACTTCTTCTACGAGGACGTCTCCGGTCGATCGATCGATCTCGACACGCACGAGCTGGTCGAGACGACCGACACCTATTACGTGGTCCGCTCGACGCCGAAGAATGCGTCGGACGTCGAATTCGCGTGGTACGAGAGCTTCATCCACAAGGACAGCTTCGTGCCGGTGCGGATCAGCTTCTACAAGGAGGGCGGGGAGAAGTACCGCGAGGCAACCGCGCTGGCCGTCGAAACCATCGATGGCTATCCCACCGTGACCCGGTCGCAGATGGAGTCTCTGGAAACCGGTTCGACCACGGTCATGGACTACCTGAGCGTCGAATACGACGTCGGGCTGCCCGACGACATCTTCAGCGAGCGCTACCTGCGCAGTGCGCCGCGCGAGCACCTGCGCTGAGCCCGGACGGATGATCTCGGCAAGGTTCCGTCCCCTCGGGCTGCTGCTCGGCGCGGTGCTGGCAGCCGGCGCAGCGACCGCCGATGAGCGCCGGGCCGAGGAATCGCCGCCGGCAGAGCCGCGCGACGAACCGGCGCTTCCGTCGGGCCTGGGAGGGTCGAAGGACGAGCGGGACGGGCGGGACGACGAGGCGCCTGCCCTGCCGTCCGGACTCGGCGGGCCGCCGGCCTCCGATATCCCGGATCTGCCGTCCGGACTCGATTCGGACGCTTCGGCGGCCTCGATGGACGAGCCGACCGAACCGGTCGCCCGGTCCTGGCTCGAGGGCTGGACGGGTTTCTGGGACGTTCGCTACGGCAGGCGTGTGCGCGACGATGCCAATCAACGCGGGACCGCGCTGCTCGAGACCCGACTGCAGCTGTCGCGCGATACCTATGTCGGGAATGCGCTGCTGCGCTTCACTGCCGACCTGGTCTACGACGACATCGCGCCGGAGCAGGGCCTGGACCTGGAGCGCGGCCAGGGGGTCGTCGACCTGCGAGAAGCGTTCATCGGCCTGCCGGTCGGCGACCGGATCGACCTCCGTGTCGGTCGCCAGGTGCTGACCTGGGGGGTCGGCGATCTGCTGTTTCTCAACGACCTGTTCCCCAAGGACTGGAATTCCTTCTTCGTCGGCCGCGACCTGGAGTACCTCAAGGCGCCGTCGGATGCGGTCAGGGCCGCGTTCTTCCTGCCCTCGTTCAACGTCGACGTGGTCTACACCCCGCGCTTCGACAGTGACCGTTACCTGGACAACCGTCGGCTGTCGTTCTTCGATCCACGATTCGGCCAGATTGCCGGCGGCAACGTGCCGTTCGACCCGGTCCTGCCCGATGCCTGGTTCGACGACGATGAATGGGCTGTCCGGGCCTATCGGCTGCTCGGTGGGTGGGAACTGGCCGCCTACGGATACCGCGGATTCTGGAAGAGCCCGGAAGGCTTCGATCAGGTGACCGGACGACCCCGGTTCCCGCGACTCGATGTCTGGGGTGCGAGCGCCCGCGGGACCGTCGGGCCGGGCGTGTTTTCCGCCGAGGTCGCGTTCTACGACTCGCGCGAAGACGATGCCGGCACGAATCCGTTCATTCCGAACGCCGAGCAGCGCCTGCTCGCAGGTTGGGACCAGGAACTGGTCGCCAACCTTTCGCTGGGCCTGCAGTACTACGTCGAACGCACTGAAGACCACGCCGCCCTGCTTGCGACCTGGCCGGACGGGGTGGGGCGGCCGCCGGATCGGCATCGGCACCTGCTGACCGGCCGGCTGACCTGGCTGACGCACGGTCAGAACGTGACCTGGTCGGCGTTCGTGTTCGCATCGTCCTCGGACCAGGACGCCTACCTGCGCGGGTCGTGGAGCTGGAAACCGACCGATCGCTGGACCGTGTCGGCCGGGTTCAATGCCTTCGAGGGCAGCAACTCCGACAGCTTCTTCGGTCAGTTCGAAACCAATTCCAACCTCTACGCGGCGCTTCGGTACGGGTTCTGAGCCAGCGCGTCGGGGCGACCCGCCGCGCGAATCTCCGGGTAATGCGCCAGGAAGAGCTCGACCAGCTCGGGATCGAAATGATGGCCGGCCTGCTCGCGAAGATGGGCCAGCACCCGGTCTTCCGGCCAGGCGGGCTTGTAGACCCGTTGGTGACTCAGGGCGTCCCAGACATCGACGATCGCGAACAGCCGGGCGCTGAGAGGAATCTCGGGACCGGACAGGCCCCGTGGATAGCCGCTGCCGTCCCATTTCTCGTGGTGACACCACGGAATCTCGATCGATGGCGCCAGGAACTCGATGTCAGAAAGGATGCGTCGGCCGATCTCCGGATGGGTGCGCATGATTCGCCAGTCTTCGTCGTCGAGTTTTCCGGGCTTGATCAGGATCCGGTCGGGAATGCCGATCTTTCCGATGTCGTGCAGCAGGGCGCCGCGCCACAATGCTTCCAGATCCTCGTGATCGACGCCGGCGATTCGGGCAAAGGTCACGGTCATCGCGGCGACACGTTCGGTGTGATCGCGGGTTTCCTCGTGGCGCAGGTCCATGACCTGCACCCAGCCGCGAATGGTCTGGTGGTAGCTGGCGCGCAACGCCCGGTGGCGTTCGTCCAGGGCCTTGAAGTGGATACGGATCAGGCCGTAGAGCAGGGCCGACGTGATGACGATGAAGAACCAGCCTTTCAGGTGCTGTGCCCGGGTGATCGCATCGGCCGAATCGAACATGGCATCGATCGCGCCGTCGGACCACCAGATCCACAGCGCGCCGACGACCGCGTAGATAACCACGATCCTGAACTCGGGACGAGTCTGGAAGCCCATGTCGATCATTCTCCCGGCCTGTCTGCGGAGGCCTAGTGGGCCATGCGGCAAGTCAGGTAACACTCAGCCGTCGCACAAGCGTTGTGGGTAAGGCGCGCGAGGCAGGACCGGTGTCGCCAATTCAAGCGAGTGTAACGCCGCCCACAGTGCTTGTGCGGCGGCCCTCCGGGAGCCACAGTGTCGGCGCGACTCGGCGTTGCGTTTCTTGGAAAGGAAACAACCATTCCCCGCGAAACGCGCCTTGATTTGCACCGGCACAGTGGCTCTGAGGTTTACCTGACTTGCCACACGGCCCACTAGTGCACCTGCTTTCCACCGTACCGCCCCTGCAAGCCGTTGGCGAGCCCGCGCGGATCTCGAACGGTCGGGCGTCAGCTGAGCTCGGCGTCGCCGCTCAGCCGGGCGCGAATCCCGTCGGTCAGGTGGGGTTCGATCGCCTTTCGCATCGGGGTGATCAACTTGAACGGCGCGGCCAGGATGTGTCCCGACTGCAGCCAGCGCTCACCACCGGCGATGTCCATGACCACGCCGCCGGCTTCCTGGACCAGCAGCGCGCCGGCGGCCACGTCCCAGGGCTTCAGGTCCAGCTCCCAGTAGCCGTCCAGCCGCCCGCAGGCAACGTAGGCCAGGTCCAGCGAGGCCGCTCCGGCCCGACGCACGTCCTCGGCCTGATCGAACAGCGCGTCGAACATGGCCGAGTAGGCCGGCATCAGGCGACGCTGGCGAAATGGGAAGGCCGCGCCGAGAATCGCGCCGGACAGGTTCGAACGACCGGAAACGCGAATTCGCCGGTTGTTCAGCGTCGCGCCCTGGCCGCGGCTGGCAGCGAACAGTTCGTCACGAACCGGATCGTAGACCACGCCGTGCTCGACCCGGCCCTTGACCGCGAGCGCGATCGAGATGGCGTAGTGGGGAATGCCGCGGAGGTAGTTGCTGGTGCCGTCGATCGGGTCGATCAGCCAGACATGGTCGCTGTCACCGCTCTTTCCATCCTCTTCGCCGACGATGGCATGGTCGGGATAGCGGCGCTGGAGATCGTTTCGGATCGTTGCCTCGCAGGCGTGATCGATTTCGCTGGTGTAATCGCCGCGCGCCTTGCGTTCCACCGGGATCGCATCGACCCGGTCGCGGTATTTCATCAGCAGGTCGCCGCCCTTGTGCACGGCTTCGATCGCGGTGTTCAGGAACGGATGCGTCAACGGAGTCGGTCTCTGGCGGGCAAGCGCGCAAGGATACCAGAAGGCGCGCTTTCGGCGATTCGGATGCCGCGTCCGGCCCGAAGCCGCTAGTGTACCCGGTCACTCATCCTGCAACATTCAGCGAGTCGGATTGCGATGACAAGCGCGCAGAGCTGCAAGGCAGGGCTCGCCGGGAATGCGGATTGCCTTGCCAGGAGCCCTGACGCCGCAGATGAGCGCGCTTGTCATCACAACTTGTCATCACAACTTGTCATCACAACTTGTCATCACAATCGGACTCGCCCTTCGGGAGTGCGTCCGAATCGACATTGCGGCGTTGCGATCCTTGTAAAGGGCATGCCATTGACTGCGGATCGCGCCTTGTACTGTCGACTCAGTCGCACTCTGAATGTCACAGGATGAGGGACGGGGTAGACTAGACTCGCCTCATGGAACGCCTGGCCCCGATCCGCTTCGTCCTCGACCACACCTCGCACCCCGGCAACATCGGGGCGGCCGCACGCGCGATGAAGGTCATGGGCTTGTCGGACCTGCACCTGGTGGCGCCTTCGGTGTTTCCGAGCGCCGAGGCAACCGCGCGGGCGTCCAGTGCCGACGACCTGCTGCATCGCGCGCCGGTGCACGCCACCCTCGACGAGGCGCTGGCCGGCTGCGTCTGGGTCGCCGGCACCAGCCACCGCGCCGAACAGGTAGACCAACCGCTGCTGGAGCCGCGGGAGGCCGCCGCCGAGGCGCTCTCGCAGCCGGGGCCGGTCGCCGTCGTGTTCGGTTGCGAACGCTCCGGAATGGACAACGAGGCGATGGATCGCTGCCATGCCCTGGTCCGGATTCCGACCGGCCCGGACTACACGTCGCTGAACCTGGCGCAGGCGGTCCAGATCGTTGCCTACGAGCTGCACCTCGCGGCGCGCGACAATTCCACCGAGCCGGTCCGGTCGGCGCGTCCGCCGGCCTCGGCAGAGCGCCTGGCGGTGTTCTTCCAGCGGCTCGAAACCACGCTGCGCGCGATCCGGTTCAGCACGCCGGGACAGGACGAAATGCTGCACCGGAGGCTGCGGCGCGTGTTCATGCGGGCGCGCCCCGACGACGATGAACTGAACATGCTCAATGGTATGCTCTCGCGCACGCTCTCAACCGCAAAACGCCGTGACGCAAACGACGTCGAAACCGACAACGGACAATGACGACCGCTACCAGCGGATCTGGATGGTGGTGGCCGGTATTCCTTCCGGAAGCGTCCTGAATTACGGTGAAGTCGCGCGCCTGGCCGGGCTGCCGGGACGGGCCCGTCTCGTCGGCCGGGCCCTGGGGCGTGCGCCGAAGCGGATGGCGCTGCCCTGGCACCGGGTCGTCAATGCCCAGGGCGGGATCAGCTTCAAGGCCGGATCAACGCCCCATCGCGTCCAGCGCGAAAAGCTCGAATCCGAAGGTGTGGTCTTCGTCGACGGCAAGGTCGACCTTGACGCCTTCGGCCCGGAACAGGCGCTGGACCGGATGCTCTGGGGGCCGCCGGGCGGCCCCGTCTGAGCGGGTGGCCGCCTCAGTCCGAGTCGGTCCTGTACAGGTGAATGTCGCGCTGCGGGAAGGGTATTTCGCAGCCGGCGGCTTCTAGGTCGACCTTGATCGATTCCAGCAGTTCGCTGCGCACCACCCAGTAATCGCTGGCCAGCACCCACGGACGGACCGCGAAGTTCACGCTGGAATCGCCCAGATCCATGACCAGGATCGCCGACTCCGGGTCATCGAGCACCTTGTCGTGGCCGGCAATCGTCTTTTCGATGGTATCTCGCGCCAGCTTGAGGTCATCGCCGTAGCCGACGCCTATGATCAGGTCGATGCGGCGTTTCTCGTAGGCCGAGTAGTTGGTGATCGTGTCGTTCGTGATCTGGCCGTTGGGTACGATTACGCGGCGGTTGTCGGGCGTATTCAGCACCGTGGTGAAGATGCCGACCTCGTCGACCGTGCCGGACGTGCCGCCGGCTTCTACGAAATCTCCCTTGCTGAACGGCCGGAACAGAACCAGCATCACGCCGCTGGCGAAATTGCCGAGCGAATTCTGCAGCGCCAGGCCCACGGCCAGGCCGGCCGCACCGAGTACCGCGACCAGCGGCGTGGTCTGGATGCCGAGCTGGCCGACCGCCGCGATGATGACCGCGACGAGCAGAATGGTGTACAGGATGGCCGAAAGGAAATTGGCCAGCATGTTGTCGATCCCGCGCTTGCGCATGAGTCGCGCGAGAAACGAACTGACCGCCTTGGCCACCCAGCGCCCGATCACGAAGATCAGCAGCGCAGCCAGTGCCTTCCAGCCCCAGGCCAGCATCGTGGCCGTATCCAGATTGTTCAGGTATTCCGTGACTGCATTCATGGGGTTCTCCCTGGTTCGGCCCGCCCCGGGCCATGATGGATATCGAAGAGCGAACGGCTCGCCACCGGTCCGCTCGATGGATCAGAAGTAATCGTGGCCGTCGGTCAGCATGTCCTCGATATCGTCGCCGAGTCGACCTAGCCGTTGAAGCCGGTCGTCCAGCGCTTCGATCGAAAGGTACCGGAAATCGAGATTGTCGCAGAGTTTCAGGAACGGCACGCCCTCGAGATCGCCGACGGCGAGGTAGCCGCCGCGCAGCATCAGGTTGACGCGAAGCACCTTGACCGGGTCGTGGTGGCCGAGTGGGCTGACTGCGGTTTCGACACGCAGGATCCGGCGGTCGTCGCTGTCCTTCAGCTCGGCAAGGAACACGCTCTGGCGGCGCGAGCCCTCGGTCGGCAATTCGATGCCCAGCATGAACTTTTCGCGATGAACGACGTTGAACCGCCGCTCGACGTGCTCGGCCAGCTCGGAAAAGGTATCCATTACTTCGGCTCCAGCCGGATCGCGCCGTCGAGCCGGATCGCCGAGCCGTTGAAGTAGGCGTTCTCGACGATGGTCCGGCACAATCCGGCAAATTCTTCGGGCTTGCCGAGGCGTTTCGGAAACGGCACCGAATCGGCCAACGCCTGCTGGACCTCGTCGGGCATGGTGTCGACCATCGGGGTGTGGAACACGCCGGGCGCGATCGTCATCACGCGGATGCCGAAACGGGTCAATTCGCGTGCCATCGGCAGCGTCATGCCGACCACGCCGCCCTTGGAGGCGGAGTAGGCGGCCTGGCCGATCTGGCCATCCCAGGCCGCGACCGAGGCGGTGTGGATGATTACGCCGCGCTCGCCGTCCGCGTTCGGCTCGTTGTGCTGCATCCGGTCGGCGGCCGCCTTGGCGACGTTGAAGCTGCCGACCAGGTTGACCATCACGGTGCTCCGGAATCGTTCCAGCGGCATCGGTGCCTCGCGGCCCAGGACCCGGCCTGCGCCGAGGATGCCGGCACAGTTGATGGCGACCTCCAGCCCGCCCATGGCCTCTGCGGCCTCGTTGACGGATCCCTCGACAGACGCCTCGTCGGTCACGTCGACCTTCGCGAAGCGGGCGTGCTCCCGGCCGAGGCTCTCCAGTGCGGCATCCGCGGCCTCTTCGTTGACGTCGAACAGGGTGACCGTCGCGCCGTGCGCGACGAAATGCTCGGCCACGCCGAAGCCCAGCCCGGAAACGCCGCCGGTAATGATCACGCGGATTCCTTCGAATTTCATCGGAAAAACTCCTCGGTAATTTGATTCAATTGAAAATCAGTCGGCGTGGGTCTTGTTGTAGATGGCCGTTCCTGCCCGGCTGCCTGGCCGCCCCAGCGTTCCGGCGATCCAGCGGCCGACCCGGGCCAGCGCGTCGAGGTCGACGCCGGTATCCAGTCCCAGGCCTTCGATCAGGTAGACCACGTCTTCGGTTGCCACGTTGCCGGTCGCGCCCCGGGCATACGGACAGCCGCCGATGCCGGCCACCGACGAATCGACCGTGCGCAGCCCGAGTTCCAGCGAGACCAGGATGTTGGCGATTGCCTGGCCGTAGGTGTCGTGATAATGCACCGCAAGCCGTTCGACCGGGACCGATTCGAGGACCGCCCTCAACATGGCGCGCGCCTTGCCGGCCGTGCCGACGCCGATCGTGTCGCCGAGCGAGATCTCGGCGCAGCCGGCCTCGAGCAGCGCCTCGGCGACGCGGACCACGTCGCTGATCGCGACCTCACCCTGGTAGGGACAGCCAAGGACGCAGGAAATATAGCCGCGCACGCGCACATTGTCGGCGCGGGCGCGCTCGAGCACGGGCCGGAACCGCTGGAAGGATTCCTCGATGCTGCAGTTGATGTTGCGCTGGTTGAAGGCCTCGGAGGCCGCCGAGAACACCGCGACCTCGGTGGCGCCGGCGTCGCGCGCTCGATCATAGCCGCGCTCGTTCGGCACCAGGACCGGATAGCGCGTCCCCTGGCGCCGCTCGAGCCCCGCCATCAGTTCTTCGGCGTCGGCCAGCTGCGGCACCCAGCGCGGATGCACGAAACTGGTCGCTTCCACCACCGGAATGCCGCATTCGGCCAGCCGATGGATCAGCTTCAGCTTGGTCTCGACCGGGACGTAGCGGGACTCGTCCTGCAGCCCGTCACGGGGGCCGACCTCGACGATCTTGACGGTGTCTGGGTTCATGGATTCAGGCTGTTCGGTCGTCGGTTCGGTCAACGAATCATTCTACCGCTTCCATCGCCGCGGCCCGGCACTGTGCCTCGAGACCGATCCATCGTGGCAGCGTGCAACGGGGTGGCCGTCGGCGTCAGTTCTCTTCGATCTGCAGCAGCAGCGCGTCGGCTTCGACCAGCTCGCCCTCGCCGACCGCAATGGCCTCGACGGCGCCGGCCACTTCGGCCTTGATCGAGAGTTCCATCTTCATCGCTTCCATCAGCGCCACGGTCTGGCCTTCTTCGACCGTGTCGCCTTCGGAGACCATGAGGGCGATGACCTTGCCCGGCATCGGCGCCTGGATGCGGCCCGACCCACCGCTACCTTCGCCGACCGCCTCGAAGCGCGCGTGGCGCCGCACGACCCAGCGTCGGTCGGGCAGGGTGATCTCGCGCCGGTCGGAACGGCCGTGGACCCGTACTCGATGGGTGCGGCTGCCGACCGAGACCGAAACTGCCGAGCCGATGTCCCGTTCGACCCGAACGTCGAACCGCTGGCCGTCGATTTCGATGCACAGCGTTCCGTTCGGCCATGCGGTGCACTCGACGGCCCGGCGACGGCCGTGGATCTCGAGGTCCAGCGAGCGGGGCGCAAACGCGCCGATCCGCCATCCGTCGACGGCATCCCAGGGCGTTCCGGCCTCCGGTGGCGGTTCGAGGAAGGCTGCGGCCGCTGCACAGATCACCTCGACGGGTGCCGTGGCGCCGCGGTCGAGCAGGGCATCGAGGTCGCGGTCGAGCAGGCCGGTGTCCACGATGGCGTCGCGGAAGGCGTCACTGGCGGTCAACTGCTGCAGAAAGCCCAGGTTGGTGGTCAGGCCGTCGATGTGGGTCGAGGCCAGCGCGTCGAGCAAGCGGGCGCGGCAGACGGTCCGGTTCTCGCCCGATACGATGAGCTTGGCGATCATCGGGTCGTAGTGGACGCTGACCGCGTCGCCGACGTCGATACCGCGGTCGATGCGGATCCACTCGCCGGACGGCCAGTCCAGCGCCGTGACGATTCCGGAGTCCGGCAGGAAACCCGCGTCGGGATCTTCGGCGTAGATCCGGGCCTCCATGGCGTGTCCGGTACAGCGGATTTCGTCCTGCGTCCGGGGCAGGGGCTGGCCGGCGGCCACCCGGAGCTGCCATTCGACCAGGTCCAGCCCGGTCACGCACTCGGTCACCGGATGCTCGACCTGCAGCCGGGTGTTCATTTCGAGAAAGTAGAAGCCGTTCGCGTCGACCAGGAACTCGACGGTGCCGGCACCGATATAGTCCACCGCCTCGGCCGCGCGGACCGCCGCGGCCAGGAGGTCGCGGCGCAGGTCCGGGTCGAGGTCGGGCGCGGGCGCCTCTTCGATGACCTTCTGGTGGCGCCGCTGGCTCGAGCAGTCGCGTTCGAAGAGATGGACGACGTTGCCGTGCCCATCGCCGAAGACCTGCGCTTCGATGTGGCGCGGACGCTCGACGTACCGCTCCAGAATCATCCGTTCATCGCCGAAGGCCGAAGCCGCCTCGCGTCGTGCCGCCGCCAGCGCGTCCGCAAAGTCAGCGGCCGAATGGACAACGCGCATGCCCTTGCCGCCGCCGCCGGCTGCCGCCTTCAGCATCAGCGGAAAGCCGATGCGCCCGGCTTCGGCGGTCAGCGTCGGATCGGCCTGATCGTCACCGTGGTAGCCGGGCACCAGCGGCACACCGGCCTCGTCCATCAGCGCCTTGGCGCGGGCCTTTGAGCCCATCACGTCGATGGTTTCGGGGCGCGGTCCGATCAGCGCGATGCCGGCCTCGTCCAGCGCGCGGGCGAAGTCCGCGTTTTCCGACAGGAAGCCGTAGCCTGGATGCACCGCCTCGGCGCCGGTGGCGCGTGCCGCATCGAGGATGCGGCAGGCGACCAGGTAGGAGGCCGAGGCCTCGGCAGGACCGATCTCGATGGCCAGATCGGCCTGGCGGACGTGACGGGCGCCGCGATCGGCCTCGGAGTGGACTGCGACGGTCTCGATGCCGAGCCGGCGGCAGGTCGCGATGATCCGGCAGGCGATCTCGCCGCGGTTGGCGATCAGGATGCGTTTGAACAAGGGCGCTTGCGTCATGCGTCAGGAATCCGGTGTCCAGTCGGGAGTGCGCTTGTCGAGAAAGGCGCGGAGGCCGGCCTGGCCTTCGTCCGAGACCCGGATCCGGGCGATCCACTCCGCGGTGATCGCGTCCAGCTCGTGGACGCCGCCGTCGAATTCATCGACTCGATGGATCAACGCCTTGCACGCGACAACGGCCTGCGGGCCGGAGGCCAGCAGCGCTTCGAGGCGTGCTTCGATTGCCGCATCGAGCGCTTCGTCCGGGACGACGGCGTCGACCAGGCCGATCCGGTGCGCCTCGTCGGCATCGAACCGCTCCCCTGTCAGGAAATAGCGGCGGGCGTGGGTGCGGCCGATCCGGGCAAGCACGAACGGTGCGATGGTCGCCGGGATCAGGCCCAGGCGAACCTCGGTCAGGCCGAAGCGGGTTCGTTCGCTGGCGATCGCCATGTCGCAGCAGGCCACCAGCCCGACGCCGCCACCGAAGGCGGCACCCCGAACGCGTGCGATCACCGGGCAGGGCAGCGTGTCCAGCGCCCGGAACATCGCCGCCAGCCGCTGCGCGTCGGCTCGATTCGCGGTCTCGTCGGCTTCGGCCATCGAGCGCATCCAGGACAGGTCGGCGCCGGCCGAGAACGAGCGACCCTCGCCGGTCAGGACCAGCGCACGGGGCGGGGCTTCGGCCAACCTCGCGAAGCGCTCGGTCAGCGCGCCGATGAGGTCGGCGTTGAACGCGTTGTGGACGTCCGGCCGGTCCAGCGCAAGCCGGACGACGTCGCGGTGATCCCGAGTCTCGGTCAGCATGAGCGCCGCCTCACATCCGGAAGACGCCGAAGCGTCCCTTCTCGATCGGGGCGTTCAACGACGCCGCCAGCGCCAGACCCAGCACCCGGCGCGTGTCGGCCGGATCGATCACGCCATCGTCCCACAGCCGCGCGGTGGCGTAATAGGGATGGCCCTGGCGCTCGTACTGGTCGCGAATCGGTTGCTTGAAGGCCTCCTCGTCGGCCTCGCTCCAGGTCTCCCCGGCGCGCTCGAGGCCATCGCGCTTGACCGTTGCCAGCACGCGGGCGGCCTGCTCACCGCCCATCACCGAAATCCGGGCGTTTGGCCAGGTCCACAGGAAACGTGCGCCGTAGGCGCGGCCGCACATCGCGTAGTTGCCGGCCCCGAACGAGCCGCCGATGATGACCGTGAACTTCGGCACGTGCGAGCAGGCCACCGCGGTCACCATCTTGGCGCCGTCGCGCGCGATGCCGGACTGCTCGTACTTCTTTCCGACCATGAATCCGGTGATGTTCTGGAGGAAGATCAATGGGATATCGCGCTGATTGCACAGCTCGATGAAGTGCGCGCCCTTCAGCGCGGACTCCGAGAACAGGATGCCGTTGTTGGCGACGATGCCGACCGGCATGCCGTGGATCCGGGCGAAGCCGCAGATCAGCGTGGTGCCGTAGCGCGCCTTGAACTCGGTGAACTCCGAACCGTCGACCAGCCGGGCGATGATTTCGCGGACGTCGAATGGATACCGGGTGTCGGTCGGCAGTATCCCGTACAGGTCGTCGGCCGGATACGCTGGACCGCGAACGTCGGCCGTCGTCGGCCCATCGGCACGGCGGCGGTTGAGGTGCGACACGATGTCCCGGGCCATCGCCAGCGCATGGGTATCGTTTTCGGCAAAGTGGTCGGCCACGCCCGACAGCCGCGTATGGACGTCGGCGCCGCCGAGCGTTTCGGCATCGACTTCTTCACCGGTCGCGGCCTTGACCAGTGGCGGCCCACCGAGAAAGATCGTGCCCTGTTCCTTGACGATGATCGCCTCGTCGCACATCGCCGGGACGTACGCGCCGCCAGCCGTGCACGAGCCCATCACGACCGCGATCTGCGGGATGTTCTTCGCCGACAGCCTGGCCTGGTTGTAGAAGATCCTCCCGAAGTGCTCCTTGTCCGGGAATACCTGGTCCTGCATCGGCAGAAACGCGCCTCCCGAATCGACCAGGTAGATGCAGGGCAGGTGGTTCTCCAGCGCGATTTCCTGCGCACGGAGATGCTTCCTGACCGTCATCGGGTAGTAGGTGCCGCCCTTCACGGTGGCGTCGTTGGCGACCACCATGCATTCGGTCCCCTCGATCCGACCGATGCCGGCGACCACGCCAGCGGCCGGCGCTGCATCGTCATACAGGCCGTGGGCCGCCATCGGCGAGATTTCGAGAAAGGGGCTGCCCGGATCCAGCAGGGTCCGCACGCGCTCGCGCGGCAGCAGCTTGCCGCGGGCGACGTGCTTTTCGCGCGACCGTTCCGGCCCGCCCAGCGCTGTCTGCGCCAGGCGTTCGCGCAGGTCGTCGGCGAGCGCGCGGTGGTGCTCGGCGCGACGCCCGAACTCCGGGTCTTTTCGATTGAGCTGGGATTCGATACGGGGCATGGATCCTCGGTCTCGGGCAGCGGTGCGTTCGATCGACGCGCTAGTTTACCTGCAGGCGCCGATGCCGTTCCGGATTGCGGCTGGTGGACCCTCCATTCGGGCGATTGACCGGGCCGAACCGGTATCATGAAGCATTGGTTCCAGGATTCACCGATGTCCGATCCCACCGCCTCGACCCCGAGCTTCGACGATCTCGGCCTGCCCGCCGAACTCCTGGCCACGCTGCGCGAGCTTGGTTATGAAGCCCCGTCGCCGATCCAGTCGGCGACGATCCCGGCGCTGCTGGCCGGGCGCGACGTACTGGGCCAGGCCCAGACCGGAACGGGCAAGACCGCCGCATTCGCACTGCCGGTCCTGGCCCGGCTGAAGGGCTCGGATTCGCGTCCGGCCGCGCTGGTGCTGGCGCCGACCCGCGAACTGGCGATCCAGGTGGCCGAGGCCTTTCATCGGTATGCGCGGGGCCTGCAGGGGTTCCACGTGCTGCCGATCTACGGTGGCCAGGCCTATGCACCCCAGCTCAACGGACTCCGACGCGGTCCGGACGTCGTCGTCGGGACGCCGGGCCGGATCATCGATCACCTGGGCAAGGGCACGCTGAAGATCGATCGATTGCAGACGCTGGTCCTCGACGAGGCCGATGAAATGCTCAGGATGGGCTTCATCGACGACGTGCGCGAGGTCATGGAGCGAATCCCGTCGAGCTGCCAGAAGGCTCTGTTCTCGGCGACCATGCCGGATCCGATCCGACGTATCGCCGAACGCCATATGGGCGATGCCGAACACATCACGATCCGCTCGAGTACCACGACGGCGGCCAACATCCGGCAGCGCTACTGGGTGGTCAGCGGTCTGCACAAGCTCGATGCGCTGACCCGCATCCTGGAGGTCGAGGAATTCGACGCGATGATCGTGTTTGCGCGTACCCGGATCGCCACCGAACAGCTCGCCCAGCGGCTCGAGGCACGCGGCTTTTCGGCCGCAGCGCTCAACGGGGATGTGCCGCAGAAGCAGCGCGAGCAGATCGTCGATCGGTTGAAACGAGGCGATATCGACATTCTTGCCGCCACCGACGTGGCCGCCCGCGGCCTGGATGTCGACCGGATCAGCCACGTGGTCAATTACGACATTCCCTACGACACCGAGGCCTACGTCCACCGGATCGGCCGGACCGGCCGCGCGGGCCGTTCGGGCGAGGCCATCCTGTTCGTGGCGCCGCGCGAGCGCGGCATGCTCCGGGCGATCGAACGCGCCACCCGGCAGCCGATCGAAGCGATGAGCCTGCCCACCGTGGGGGACGTCGAGGTCCAGCGCCGTCTACGCTTCCACGAGCGGATCCGGGCGGGGCTGGAGGGCGACGAGCTCGACGCTGGCCGTGAGACCGTCGAGGCGGCCCGGCAGGCGCTTGACGTGTCCGTCGAAGACCTCGCCGCAGCGCTGGCCGTGATCGCCCGCGGCGACACGCCGCGACTCGGGACCGACCGGGCCCCGGTCCGCTTCGACGACGGGCCGCCGGAACCCATGCGCACCGAACGGGTTCGGCCAGCGCGCCCCGCGACCGGCTCGCGGACGGATCGCGATGCACAGCTGGTCGGCTACCGGGTCGAGGTCGGCGCGCATCACGGCGTGAAGCCCGGCAATCTGGTCGGCGCGATCGCCAACGAGGGTGGACTCGACGCCGGTCAGATCGGGCGGATCGACATCCAGCCCCGTTTCAGCATCGTGGACCTGCCGGTCGATCTCGCGCCGGCGACCCTGGAACACCTGGCGACGGTCCGGGTGGCCGGCCAGGTGCTGAACATTGCGCTGGATCGCGGCGGCCCGGCGTCACGACGCAGCGATCGGCGCGACTCGGCCCCAAAGCCCCGACCGGAAAAGCGACCGCCGCCGCGCCAGAAACCGGGTCGGGAACCGGATGCAACGCCAAACCGGACGTCCGAGTCCGGGTCCGGGTCCGGCCCGAAGTCGGCGGGCGACCGTCCGCCGCGCAGGAAGACGACGCTGACCCGGGATGACGCATCCACCGGACCCACGAAGAAGCGGCCGAAACTCAAGCGCCCGCCGCGCAACCGCGCCGAGCGCAAGGCCGGATTCGGGTCGCGCAAGAAGCGCTGACGCTTTGACCGGTATCGGCGGGCAGGAAGCGCGATCATCAGGGGGTCTTCCGGACTGCTCGCCATGCCCGATCAGGAAGCCGCCATGGACCAGCTGTTCGGAAGCCATACTTCGCCTTACGTCCGGCATTGCCGTGTCGCGCTGATGCAGGCCGGAATCGAGGTGGAATTCGTCGAAACCGACTACGCAGCCAGCGCCGAGAAGTCACCGACCCGGCGCGTGCCGTTCCTGCAGACCGGTGATCTGACGCTGACCGACTCGACCAGCATCCTGCGCTGGGTCCGGGAACAGGCCGGCGGCATGCTCCTGGCCGATCTGCCGGCGTTCGACCGTTACCTCATGGTCAACACCGCGCTGGATGCCACCGTCAACCTGTTCCTCCTCGAACGGGACGGCCTGAGCCCGGACGAGGTCCCCTACCTCGCGCGGCAGTCGGCTCGCGTCGCCGGTAGTCTCGAAGCGCTGGATCGCCAGTTCGCAGGAGCGGATCCGGACGGCGACGACGGCCTTCGGCTGGCATGCTTCCTGAGTTGGGCCGCGTTCCGCCATCGGTTCGATGTCCGGTCTTTCGAGAACCTGGATCAAGTGCTGAAGCGCTGGGACGCGCATCCGGACTTCGCCGTCACGCATCCCGGCCGGGCCGGCTGAGGCGTTGGGGCATCAGTCCGCGACGTCGGCCAGAACCACGTGAACGCGCCGATTCCGGCGCCCCTTGCTCTCGATCTTCACCACCTCGGCGCGGCCGATCTCGTCGGTGCAACGAACGTGGGTTCCGCCACAGGGTTGTAGATCGATCCCGGCAATGTCGAGCAGGCGGATCCGGCCGACGCCGCTCGGCGGCTTGACCGACATCGTGCGAATCAGCTGCGGATCGAGGTCCTGCTCGTCGATCAATCGCGACTCGACGGCATGTCCGGCCTGAATCAGCACGTTGAGTTCGATGCTCACGGCGTCCTTGTCCACGGCCTCCGCCATGTCGAAGTCAAGCCGACTTTTCTCGGCCGAAATATTCCCGCCGGTGACCGGAAATTTCAGTACCGCGCCCAGGAGGTGCAGGCAGGTGTGCATGCGCATGTGGCGATAGCGAAGGTCCCAGTCGATCCGCGCCGTCACTTCCGTGCCGACTGGCGGCAGCCACCCATCGTCGGCCTGCCGATGGACGATGGCGCCATCGTCTCGCCGGCGGCGGGTATCGATGATCTGTGCCGACTGATCATCCCACTCGAGCACTCCTCGATCGCCCGGCTGCCCGCCGCCCAGCGGGTAGAACACCGTCCGATCGAGCACCAGCCCTTCCGGGCCGGATTCCAGCACCCGTGAAGTGCACCGGGTCATGTAGGCGTCGCCGCTGAACAGCGCATCGGTCATCACGAACTCCTCGGCAGATGCGAGCCGCATTCTACGTCCTACGTCCAGAATTCCGGTTCTTGCGCTGGCTCGAAGTTCCCGATTCGGATATACTGGAGAGCTTCGGCGCAGTCGCTGTGCAGCGGTAATGCAGATGCGGCGGTCTCGCGGCCCGACAGGCCGCCGATCAGGGTTTCCTGGTCACTACAATTCGAGTTTCGGAGAGGTGGCAGAGTGGTCGAACCGAGCCGAAGGCGAGCTCGATGACGAAGTCACCCGGAGCGTCAGCGGAGGGCAAGCAGCGCAGCTGCGCAGTCCATGCGGCGGTCTCGCGGCCCGCACAGGGCCGCCGATCGGAGTCGACCGATCATTACAATTTGCAGTTTCGGAGAGGTGGCAGAGTGGTCGAACCGAGCCGAAGGCGAGCTCGATGACG
>CAZJSH010000001.1:28384-103242 GCA_964548715.1 uncultured Halomonas sp.
GGAGTCGACCGATCATTACAATTTGCAGTTTCGGAGAGGTGGCAGAGTGGTCGAATGCGGCGGTCTCGAAAACCGTTAACCGGTAACCCCGGTTCGAGGGTTCGAATCCCTCCCTCTCCGCCACATACGAAAAGGCCCCGCGAATGCGGGGTTTTTTCGTATGTGGCGGAGAGGGGACCCGTTTCGAACCCTGCCGGCTCTCCGACTCGAATTCGACCGCAACGGGCGCGATTCGCCGGACTGCACTACCCAACGTCAACGCAAGGGTTCGAACCGAGCCGAAGGCGAGTTCGCTGGAGCGCAGCTTCAGCCATCCCGACCGTCCCGATGCAGTATGAGGCCCCGCGAATGCGGGGTTTTTTTCGTGTGTGGCGGAGAGGGGACCCGTTTCGAACCCTGCCGGCTCTCCGACTCGAATCCGACCGCAACGGGCGCGATTCGCGGGACTGCACTACCCAACGTCAACGCAAGGGTTCGAGCCGAGCCGAAGGCGAGCTCGCTGAAGCGCGGCTTCAGCCATCCCGACCGACCCGATGCAGCACGAGGCCCGGCGAATGCGGGGTTTTGGTGGAGCGTATCGGCTTTTCTGCACTTCGCAGCCTGCAGGCTCCAGCGTTCAAAGCCGTTCCGGCTCTGCCGGAGCGTGGCGGAGAACAATCGAATGGACGGCAAAAGCTCGGAAAGAAAGTAAAAAGAAAAAAGGCGTGCCGAGGGCACGCCTTCTCCGGGCCGAAGGTGGGCGCGATTCGCTCAGCCGTTGCGGCGCACGATCACCAGGCCGAGTGCGAGGACGAGAAGGACCAGCGTGCCGATGCCGACCATGCCCAGCGTCGGGACAGGCTGCGATTCGGCTGCGCTGTAGAGCACGGTGCCGTTCCAGATCCGCGGGAAGAACACGCCGCCGGTGAACGCGGGGTCGCCCTGACCGGTGTTCGAGGTCAGCGTCAGTTCGCCGTTCGAGAACGTCTGCGGGCCACCGTTGGTGTAGAGGATCAGGTCCGTGCCGTCGTAGGACGCCAGGTCCACGTAGAAGCCGTAGGTTTCACCGGGCTCGATCACCAGCCCGCCCACGTCGACCGGGGTCGGCACATCCTGGCCCTGGCTGAGGACGTTGGTGTCCGAGCCCAGCAGGGTCCACGCGGCGGGGTCGCCTTCGAAACCGACCGAGGTTCCGGTCTTGTAGTAGACATCGATCGTATTCGCGTTGCCGGTCGGGACCTCGTCGAGCAGGTTCACTTCGAAGCCCTGGATCAGGACCGCCGAGGAGCTGATGTTTTCCAGGTCGAAGGTGTTGCCGGCAAACGAATTGTCGGATGCGAACAGGGTGGTCAGCGCGCCGCCGGTGGTGCCGCGGTCGAACGTGACGCCCGGACCGCCGCATTCGACCTGCAGGCTCGGAAAATCCGCGGTCCGTTCGGCGCCGGTGTCGAGCACATCGCAGTTCTGGGCGAAGGTCGTGGGCGAAAACGCAATGAACAGTGCGGCAACGGAGCCGACTGCAAATCGAGTCGCATTCATACGTATGAGTACCCTGTAGGCTGGATGGAAGAATCGAGAATACCTCAGCGTGGAGCCGAGCGCCAGCCAGGAATCGACGTCCGGGTTGTCACGATGATCCGTTCAGCCGCGTATCGAGCCGGGCCAGGTACTCGGCAATCCGATCAGCGTTCTTGCCCAGGTCGCTGCCGCCGACGCGCGATTTCGAGCGGACATCGACGCGCGTACCGTCCGGCGTTTCCTGGATCCGGATTACTACGTCGTCCTTGAAGCCGTACCAGAGGGTGGTGTCGGTGGCTTCGATCCGTCCGTCCTCGGCGACTGCGGCGACCCGGGTCCAGCCCATCGCGTCCACGGTGGCAAGCGCGGCTTCGAACACCGCCGACGGCGGCCGGTCGAAATGCGCCGGGCCCAGTTCCGGGTATCCCGAGCGCTGCTGCTCGGCGACCTCCTCGCCGCCGTACTCGGGCGGATTGGGCGCATCGGCACGCAGCGGCACAACGGCCACGAATGCCGGAGGGTCGTCGAGATCGGTCGTGATGTCGTGGATGAAGGGCTTGCCGGACGCAACCTGGCGGACGCCGACGGGCACGGCGGCGACGCAGGCGCCGAGAACGAGCGCGATCGCCAGCAGGCCCCAGCCGTGCTCCCGGATCCGGGGCAGCAGCAGTCCGACGACGGCCAGCGATGCGCCCGCGGCACCGAGGTACAGCGCGTAGCGCATGACGCCGAGCAGGCCGAAGCCGAGATCCCAGAGGCCGAGCCGGTAGCCCGGTCCGCCGATCAGCAGCACGATGAGCGCCAGCAGGGAGAGTCCGATCGCGAGTCGTCGAACGGGCATGGAGGAATCCTCGTCGCAGCAGTCCGGCGTCATTGTGCCCGAAGCCGCGGGTGGAACGGTGGCCCATCGCGGCCGGCAAGTCTTCATAATCGGCCGTAGCCTTGCCGCACCGGTTCTGCCGAAGGATGAGTTCATGCGTACCCTCCGCCATCTGCGGACCGCGCTGATCCAGCCGGACACACGCTGGAGCGACCGCGCCGCGAACCGAGACCACCTGGCCGGACTGATGGATCGAGCCGGGGACGTCGATCTGTTCGTGCTGCCCGAGACCTGCACCACCGGTTTTCTCGGCGACCTCGAGGGTCCCGAGGCCGACGGCCGTGACGACATCGACTGGGCTCACGACCAGGCGATGCAGCGTCGCGCCGCGGTCGCCGCGGGCTTCGCCGTCATCGACCGCGGCCATCGATACAACCGGCTGGTCTTCGCCACCCCGGAAGGGGTATCGACGCACTACAACAAGCGCCACTTGTTCAGCTACGGCGGCGAGGACGAGCGCTACACGGCCGGGACGCGCCGCTCACGGTTGACCTGGCGGGGGTGGCGGTTCGATCTGCAGATCTGCTACGACCTGCGGTTTCCCGTCTGGTGCCGCAACGACGACGGCTTCGACGTCCAGTTGTTCATCGCCAATTGGCCGACGCCCCGGGTCGATGCCTGGCGAAGTCTGCTGAAGGCGCGCGCGATCGAGAACCAGGCCGTCGTCATCGGCGTGAACCGGAGCGGGGTCGACGGCCGCGACGTCCCGTACCCGGGCGCGTCGTGCATCATCGACGCCTCGGGCCGAACGCTGCTGGAACTGGGGCGCGAAGAGGAGGCCGCGACGCTGGAACTGGATCGGGACGCGCTGAACCGACTGCGCGACGACCTGCCGTTCCTCGTCGATCGCGACCGCTACCGGATCGACTGAGCCGGATTCCGTAGCTGGAGGGTGGTCAGAGACGCCGAACGACGCCCACGCCGAGCCCTTCGATCGCGAATTCCCGCTGGCCGCGGTCTTCGATCAGGAGGTCGTCGTAGGCGGCGTTCTCGGCGATCAGCCGGATGCGCGCGCCGTCGCGCTGGAAGCGCTTGACGGTGACTTCGTCTTCGATCCGGGCCACCACGATCTGGCCGTCGCGCACCGTCTGGGTCCGGTGCACGGCCAGCAGGTCGCCGTCGAGGATACCCGCGTCCTTCATGCTGTCGCCCTGCACCCGCAGCAGGTAGTGCGGCTGGGGCCGGAACAGCGACCCGTCGACCGGGACACGGCGTTCCTGGTGGGCGACCGCCAGCAACGGCTGCCCGGCCGCGACGCGGCCGATCAGCGGCAGCTCGAGGGTGGCGCCCGGGGGCGGCGCAGGCGCGGGCGCGTCCGCGGTCGGGACGATGCCCCGCGCGGTGCGGGCATCGAGACGGATCGCGCCCTTGGAGGCCAGCGCGCGCAGGTGCGACTGGGCCGCGTTCGGCGACTTGAATCCGAAGTGAGCGTTGATCTCGCTGCGGGTCGGCGGCAGCCCGTCCTGTTCGATCCGGTCCCGGATGAATTCGAGAATTTCGGCTTGACGAGGCGAAAGCTTCATGCCGGAACTATATCAAAATACAGTCCCTGTGTCAGCGCAGCCGGGACCAGTACGGCCCGGAAATGACGGAATCGCCCGGCCGCAGCCGCAAAGGCGCGCCGCGACGCGCTACCGATCGATGTAACGGTCGATCGATCGAGGCCCCGCGCCCGGCGATCGGCCGGTTCGATTTTCCCTTTCGAACGGTTCGATTTCTCGGACGGTGTTCGGCCACGCGTACGCAGAGCGAACGCGGACGATGGGAAAGCGGATCACGCCCGTGTCGTCGATGCTTTCATCGATTCGTTCGAAGATACCGACCACGGTGACGTCGCTTCCCGGCGGGATGTCTTCGGTATCGCTGGATGTCCGGTCGCAGGCCAGGAATCGTCCGGCGGCTTCAGCGCCGGGATCGGGTCGGTAGCGGTGGTCGAGCCGCCGCGCGAGCAGGACCATGCAGCGTTCCTGTTCGTCCTCGAGCGTTCCGAGCAGGGTTCCGCCCCAGCGCACCGGCTGTTCTCGATGCTGTTCGGAAATCCCGATCGGCAGCGGCTCCTGCAGGTAGTCACCCTGTAACGGTTCGGGGATGGTGGCAGCGCAGCCGCCCAGCGCAAACACGACAAGAAAAGAAGCGAAAGGAACGATTCTCTCGGGCATCACGTCGTCTCCGTTCTCGTTTCGAAGTTCGATGCCCGCAGACCGACCCGGTCCCACAACACCGGATTTCTCGCAGCAGCGGACGCCTACCGTTTGATCGCCACTGTAGGGCACGGCAGCGCCCGATTGCAAACGAGTGAGGTCCGACGATTTGCTCGATGCACCGATCGTTCTTGCGATCGCCGACGCCACCGGACTTCTTCGGAGCGTCGGCGAATCGGTGGGTCGAGGCAGCCCGGTCTCGCTAACCGACGCTGGGTCAGTCGACCGGGTTGTTCGGTCGTCGAGGCACGGTCGTGCTCGAAGTGCGACGCACGACGACCGGCACGAGTGAGCCATGCGGCCAATCAGGTCACGCTCAGCGCCACTGTGCCGGTGCGACGGCGGAGTTATCACCAGATCTGCCGCATGGCCCACTAGCGGGCCGGAACGGCGGGTTGGCTCGGCGCGACCGGCGTCGAGCCGGCTGGGCGCGGGTGGGCCGGCACGAAGACCGGACCGCGATGGATCCAGTACGGACCGCCGTACGGCCAGTACGGCCAGCCGTGGTAGCGCCAGAACGGATCGTAGTAGCGGCCGTCGAACGGTTGCCGGACCGGCCAGAGATGGACGGTTTCGGTGGCCAGGCGCGGGAAGCGGTAGACGTAGTCGCCGACGGTTCCGGTCTCGAACCCGGTCAGTTCGCCGACCACCGTCACTTCCCGGCCCTCGGTGAAGATCTCGGGATCGAGGAACCGGTCGTGACAGGCACGGAACCGGCCATGCGCCACGTCGCCCACCTTCGGCCGGCGCTGTGAATCGAGGGGACGGGCGAGGATTTCCAGACAGGTCTCGGCCTCGCCAGGCCGCGCAACGACCAGCGTGCCGCCCCACAGCAGCGTGCGGCCGACCCGGGCCCGATCGACCTGGTCGGGCAGCGGCGTCATGTCCAGCTCTCCGGACAGTGGCTCGGGAATGCTGACGCAGCCGGTCAGCACGACGGTCATCGACAGTGCGAGAGCAATCAGAAAGCAGCGCATGGCGGGAATCCGGTTCGGGCTCGTGGACTTGGATGATATCTCGCCGCCCGGGTTCACTCGGTCAGCGCGCCCGATCGACCAAGGGGCGCCAGCGCCGACAGCGCTCGAGAAAGCGACGCACGGCCGGCTCCGGAACGGGGCGCCCGTAGCGAAGGCGGGAATAGGTCTCGGCCAGCCGCTCGAGTTCGCCGCCGTTGGCGATCGCCCCGGCCGCGCGCGGAGTCCATTCGCGGAGCGTTTCCCCGGGAGCCCGGGGCACGCCTCGTCGCCGCAATCGGCGCTCGACCCGGCGCCAGGCGCGCTCGATCGGGTCGCGGCGTTGCGGGTCCCGGCGCAGCAGGCCGAGCAGCCACCAGGCGAGCGGCCCGAGCAACAGGACGGCCGCGATCATCAGCGCGGCCTGGCCGGTCACGCCGAGGGCCTGCAGGCCCAGCCGGCGCAGCATGGACTGCTGGCGATCGGCGTCGAATCCGAGCACCCACTGGTTCCAGAGGTGCTGCAGCCGATCGTACTGGTTGCGCAGCGCGAAGATCCACTCGGCGTCCAGCCAATTGCCGGCGCCCGGCACGGCGCCGCGCGCGCCGTCCAGAATGCGGCTCGGGGAGACCGCCGCAGTAGGATCCACGCGCACCCAGCCCCGGCCTTCGAGCCAGACCTCGACCCAGGCGTGCGCATCGGAATTGCGGACCAGCAGATAGTCGTCGGCGGCCTGCCAGAAGCCGCCCTGGTAGCCGGTCACGATCCGCGTCGGGATGCCGGCGTGCCGCATCAGCACCGCGAAGGCCGAGGCGTAGTATTCGCAGTAGCCGGTCCGCAGATCGAACAGGAACTCGTCGGCGCCATGGCGCCCGAGCGGCGCGGTCTCGAGGCTGTAGAAGAACGGTCCTTCGTTGAACCAGCGCAATACTGCGTCGATCAGCTCTGCGTCGTTCGGATACTCGCGGCGCAGTTCGATCGCGCGCTCGCGGGTCCGTGGATTGCTGCCCTCCGGAAGCTCGGTGGCCAGTCGTCGGAACAGCGGCGAGAGTTCGGGCGTATCGACGAAATCGGGTTCGCTGATCACGGTGTAGGGCGTCAGCGTGGTCAGTGGTTCATCGCGAAGCAGTTCGAAATTGGCCGAGACCCGGACCTCGTCCGGCCAGCGGGCCGGGTAGTCCAGCGCGAACAGCCAGCGCCGTTCGGTCGGCTCGATCTGGACCCTGTAGCGCAGCGAGTCGTCATCGATCGAGGGAACGCGCTCGACCGGACGGTTGGCATAGAAGACCCGCCGCCAGGTGCGTCCGTCGAACCGCCACAGCACCGGGCCGCGCCAGTACAACCGGTCGCGCGCCGGCACCGTGCCATCGAAAGTCACCCGGAACGCAGGGCTGTCGTCGTTGAACAGGCTGGCGATCTCGCCGACCGACATTTCGTCGGACAGGCCGGTTCGGCCGTCCAGCGCCTCTTCGGGCAGGCCCCACAGCGGTGAACCCAGCCGGGGAAACAGCGCGAACAGAACCAGCGCGAACGGCAGGGCGAACGCCAACTGGCCGGCGCCGGATTTCAAGACCCGCATCACGCCGACGTGATCCGAACGAACCGGTGTGGTGCGCGGGGCATCCTCGTCGCGCTGGATCCGCAGCAGCGCGGCCACGGCCAGCCAGCACGACGCCAGCAGCCAGAGCAATAGCTCGAGCCGCTGACTGAACAGGAACTGCGTGGCGACCAGGAAGAACGCCAGCGCTGCGACCATCCGTCCGTCGCGGAGCCGGTACATTTCCAGCAGTTTCGAGGCCACCATGACGCACAGCAGGGCGGTGGCGGCGCGCCGGCCCCACAGGGTGCCGTAGTGAAGGATCACCAGGCCGAGCCCGAGGAAGGTGGCGCCGACCCGGATCAATCGGCCCGGCGGGCGCCAGTTGCGAAGCTCCGCGCCGAGCCGCCAGGTCAGCGAAGCGGCAACGAACAGCCAGAGCATCGGCGGCATGGCCATCAGGTGTGGTGCCACCGAGACCAGGAAAGCGGCGAGTACGACCAGCACGGTCGGCGAGGTCAGGCGCGTCCTCATGGGTGTTCGGCCAGTGCGTCGAGACAGCGTTTCCGGTGCGCTTCGCCGTGACCGGGCTCGATCCGCGTCCAGCCCAGGTCGAGTCCGTAGTCCAGCCCGTCGCGCTCGGCATCGAGAATCCACCGGCACAGCACCGAGAGCCGATCCTCGACGGAGGCCGCGGGCACGGCGTCGAGCCGGAACACCAGCCGGCCACGCTCCGGGCGCGTGAACTGCCGGGCAAGCAGTTGATCGTGTCGTTGGCTTGCCTTCCACGCGATCCGGTGCAGCGGGTCGCCTTCACGCCAGCCGCGCAGGCCGTGGAACTCGTCGCTCTCGTCGCCGGCGCGGCTGGAGCGCTCGGCCGTGGACGACTCGGGACGAGGTGGGGCCGGTTCTGCCGGGCGGGGCCAGACGCGGAGGGACGTTCCGGGATGCACCCAGGACCAGGCCTCGAACAGCCCCAGCGGCTGGCGGGTTCGCACCCGCACCCGGTCCAGCCGATGAACGCCGCGCTGCCGGGTCGATACCGACAGGTGGCAGACCGCTGTGCCGTTCGGGGCCAGATCCACGCCCTCGAGCGGTGGATCCGTCGCGAGCAGGCAGACGATTCCCGAACGCGCACGGCCAGCTTCTTCGCGCAGCGCCACCCGGAGCTCGGCGTCCTGACCGGCGAACACGGGCTCCGCGTGCACCGATTCGATGCGAACGCCTTCGAGATTGCGATAGGCGAGGTGCAGCGAAAGCAGGCCGGTGCAGGCGACCAGGAAGGTAGTGAACAGGCCCATGCTGTTATTGAAGTTCAGGCTGCCGAGCAGCATGCCGTGCAGCAGCAGCGCGATCATCCAGCCGAACGGGGTCGGCAGGATGAAGATCTGTCGGTAGTGGAGGGTCAGAGGCGGGAGGGTCGGTCCACGGCGGCGCAGCCAGCCGTCGAAGGCACGGTGAACCCGACGCCGCAAGGCCTCAGGAAACAGGCGTGTGCTGGACGATGAGTTCGACGACATCATCGGGCGCTTCGGCATCGGCGCGGGACTGCAGACGATGCACGGCCAGCGGGGCAAAGACCTCCTTGACGTCGTCGGGCAGCGCGTGGTCCCGGCCGTCGAGCAGCGCATGGGCACGCGCGGTCGCCGCCAGCGCCAGAGTGGCCCGGGGCGACAGTCCTGCGCGCAGCGCCGGGTGATCGCGAGTCGCGCCGATCAGGGCCTGGATGTAGTCGAGTACCGGGTCGGACAGGTGCACCGCGCGGGCCTGGTCCATCAATGTGCGAACGGCGGACTCGTCGAAGAACGGGGTCAGGTCGGCCAGCAGGTCGCGGCGATCCGGTTCGCGCAGCAGCTGCCGTTCTTCCTCGGCGTTGGGGTAGCCGAGCCCGATCCGCAGCAGAAACCGGTCGAGCTGGGAGTCAGGCAGCGGGTAGGTGCCGACCAGGTCGAGCGGATTCTGGGTGGCGATGACGAAGAATGGCCGCGGCAGCGCGTGGGTTCGTCCGTCGACGCTGACCTGGCGCTCGGCCATGGCTTCAAGCAGCGCACTCTGCGTGCGCGGCGTGGCGCGGTTGACCTCGTCGGCGAGGACGACATTGGCGAACACCGGGCCGGGCCGGAACTCGAAACTCTCGTCGCTGCGGCGCCACACCGAAACGCCGAGAATGTCGGCCGGCAGCAGGTCGCTGGTGAACTGGATGCGCTGCCAGCTGCCGCCGGTGACGATCGCCATTGCCTGGGCGAGCGTGGTCTTGCCCACGCCGGGCAGGTCCTCGATCAGCAGGTGGCCACCGGCCAGCAGTGCGGAAAACGCGAGCCGGACGGCCTCCGGCTTGCCGAGCACGACGCGGTTGACGGCGTCGACCGCCGCCTGGAGCCGGTCCAGCGACGGCGCCGCGCCGTCGACCGCGGCGACGGACTCAGTCATCCAGCAGCGCGTTGAGCTTCGCGGCGCAGATGAAGTCGTTTTCGCTCAGTCCGTCGATCGCGTGGGTCTGGAAATGGACCAGGCAGAAGTTGTAGCCGGCCTCGAAATCGGGATGGTGGCCCTCCTGGTTGGCCACCCAGGCCATCGCGTTGATGAACGCCATGGTCTTGTAGAAGCCCTTGAACTCGAAGCGGCGGAAGATGCGCTTGCCGTCGTCGGCGACCTGCCAGCCGGGAACCTGCGGCAGCAGCGTATCGATGCGCTCCTGGTCGAGTGGCTGGGTGCCGCCTTCGCACGGCGTGCATTTGCGTTCCTGGAGTTCGTCGGTCATGGTCAGGCAGCATCCTTCTGTTTGGGCGGATAGGTCGGTTCGAACGGACCCAGCGCGCGGGCCTTGCGGATCAATTTCAGCAGGTCCTTTCCGGCCAGTTCGAACAGGTCGTTCATCGAATCCAGCACGTAGTAGACCGTCTGGTAGATGTCGATGCGATACGGGGTGCGCAGTGCGTCGATCGGGTCGAAGGGGCGCCGGATCGGTTCGGCGCTTTCCAGCGCATAGATGGTCTCGCCGGGTGACGACGCGATGCCGCCGCCATAGATCCGGTTGCCTTCCGGGGTGGCCAGCAGACCGAATTCGACGGTGAACCAGTACAGGCGGGCGAGGTAGACGCGCTCCTCCTTGCTGGCTTCCATGCCGGCCTTGCCGTAGGCATGCGTGAAGTCGGCGAACGCTTCGTCGGTCAGCATTGCGGTGTGACCGAAGATCTCGTGAAAGATGTCCGGTTCCTGCAGGTACTCCATCTCCTCGCGGGTCCGGATGAACGACGCGGCCGGGAATTTCCGGTCGGCCAGCAGGCGGAAGAAACGATCGAAATTGATCAGCGCCGGCACCGGCTCGACTTCCCAGCCGGTCTTCTCGCGCAGGATGGCCGAGACGTCCCTGGTCTGGGGAATCCGATCGGACGGCAGGTCCAGCGTTCGCAATCCATCGAGGAACTGGCTGCAGACGCGGCCCTGGATGATCTCGATCTGGCGCGAGTAGAGTTCCGACCAGATCGCGTGCTCGTCGTCGGTGTAGTGGATGATCCCGTTGTCGTCGGGAATCTTGGCTTCGTATGCACTGCTCTTGCCCATCTGCACCTCCGTTCGGAATCTGAAGTACGCTTCAGCGCATCAGTTTATCAGCCGAGCCACCCCAGGAACGGGAACCTCATGCTTGCGACCCCTCCGCGTTTCCATTCGCCGACCTGGTACCAGGACCGTGTCGATGCCGTCCATTTCGAACGGATCAGGACCAACCGATCTGCGGCGGTTGTCGTGATCGGCGGCGGGCTGGCCGGCCTTTCCACGGCACGAAGTCTGCAGCATCGGGGTCAGCACGATGTCGTCGTTGTCGAAGCCGGCCAGCCCGGGGAGGGGGCGTCCGGCCGCAACGGCGGGTTCGTGTTCGGCGGATTCTCGCTGGACGGACAGGCGATGGCGCGGCGGATCGGCCGCGAAGCGACGCACCGCCTCCAGCAGGGCACGCGCGATGCCGTCGGGCTGGTTCGTCGGCGCATGGAGTCGCTGGGCCTGCAACCGGACGGCGAGGGCGTCCTGCTGGTGGACTGGTTCCGTGACGCGGACCGCCTCGACGCCCTTCGCCGGCACCTCGAGCACTGGGCCGGGCAGGTGCTCGAGCCGGTCGGTGCCGATGAGCTCCGGCGATCGGTGGTGTCGGCGCGCTACGGCGGCGCCCTGCTGGAGGCCGATGCATTCCATTTCAACCCGCTGGCCTATGCGCTGGGACTCGCCGCCGACCTGCGGCGCCGCGGCGTTGCCGTGCACGGGGATTCACGTGTCGAATCGCTCGTGCGCCACGGAAAGGGCTGGCGGCTGCGGACCGATTCGGCGACCGTCGATGCCGATTGCGTCGTGGTCGCGACCGGCGGCTACGACCGACGGCTGGTCCCTGAGCTGGCCCGCGCGATCCAGCCGATCGGTACCTACGTCGCGGTCAGCGAGCCGATGGGCGAGCGCCTGCTCGAGGTCCTCCCCGGCACGGAGGCGGTCTACGACACCCGTTTCGCGTTCGACTACTACCGCCGGGTCCGGGACCGACTGCTGTGGGGCGGCCGGATCTCCATTTCCGATCGGGATCCCCGGGCGATCGAGCGCCTGATGCGGCGCGACCTGGCGCGCGTGTTTCCGTCACTGGCCGACGTCACGTTCAGTCACGCCTGGGGCGGATGGATGAGCTACGCGCGCCACCAGATGCCGATCGTCGGCGAAGCCGAGCCGGGGCTGTGGCTGGCCAGCGCTTTCGGCGGGCACGGCATGGCGCCGACGACGTTCATCGGCGAAGCGGTGGCCGAGGCAATGAGCGGTCGTTCCGATCACGTCGACGCCCTGCAGGGATGGGGGCGTCCTTGGGCGGGTGGTTCCCTGGGGCGGTTCGCGGTCCAGGGCGAGTACTGGTGGCGGCAGGCCCGCGACGCGGTACGCGCCTCGACCGGCTTGTAGGAAATCGACTGACGACAGCCCGTCGCCGAATCGGTATCGTTCTGACATCGACGTGTGGGGTGACCTCGGAGGACGCAGACTCCGGGGTTGGGGGCACCCGGGACTCTCTGCCCGGGTGCCCTTTTTTTTCGGCCGGATCAGAGTGCCGTTTCGAACCCGTCGTGGAAGGCCACATCGGCCGTTCCGCGCACGTCGATCCAGTGCGGCCCCCCGGCGTCGTTCGAGCGAATCCGGATCCGGGCTTCCTGGACCCCGCCGATCACCGGCGCATAGCGGACTTCGAACCCGCAGAAGGCGCCCGATGCGAGCACCTCCCCGGCACCGCACATGCCGGCGACGTTCCAGTCGAGGAGGTACTGCGGACCGTGCTGGCCGACCAGTTCGATCGCGTCGATGACCAGATCCCCGTCGCCGAGATTCTCGATCACGATCAGTTCGGCAGGCGAGGTGTCGCCGATATCGAGATCGCCGAAGTCGATCGAAGTCGGTCCGACGATTGCGAGTTGTGGCAGAGTCACGCCTTCGCCGCTCAGTGTGATCGCCGCGCTGCCTGCATCGCTGAACGCGCTCACGTCGGCCGTCGAGGCGCCTTCCTGGCCGGGAGTGAATCGAAATGCCAGGTCGCACGAGCTGCCGGCGGCCAGTTCGAACGGTGTCGAGGGGCAGGTGGTCTGGCCCGGGATGCTCTCGAACGGTGCCGCTGCGACATCGATGGCCGAGACGTTGAGGGCCACGCCACCGGCGTTCTGGAGCGTTGTCGTGCGCACCGTGGACGCCGAGCCGACCTCGACGGCGCCGAAATCGAGTAGCGCTGGCGAAATCGTCAGCACCGCCGGCGAAATCACGCCGAATGCACCGCTTTCAGCGCTCCCGGCGCCTGACGATGCAACCAGCGTGTAGCCGGTGCCGGCCGTGTCGATGGCGAGATCGGCAAACGTGGCGACGCCACCGGTCGTGTTCGCGTTCAGCGTCCCAGTCAGCGATCCGCCGCCCGGATTCGCGCCGAGGGCAAGCATGACGACCGTGCCGTCGGCAACCGGGTTGGCGAGGGCGTCACGGACTTCGACCTGGACGGCCGGCGCGATCGTCTGACCGACCTGTACGTCGCTCGGTTGCACCGTGAATGCCAGGTCGGTCGCAGAGCCCGGAACGATCTCGTAGGCAATCGAGTCCATCCCGGCGCCGTGGTTGGCGTCGCCGGCGTAATCGGCGCTGACCGTCGTCGGTCCGATCACCACCGAAGTCAGCTGGCAACCCGTGGCCGGCAGATCGAACTGGCAGGTCACTCCATGGCCGTCATCGACTGTCACTGTGCCGGTCGGATTCGCGCCCGCGACGCTGACCGTGACCGTATAGGCCTGGCCCGCAACCTGCTGACCCGCCGGTGCGAGGGCGTCGATCGACACCGTCGTCGCGGCTTCCGTGATCTCCAGCGTGCCGGAGGCCGAGCCGGTGTAGTTCGGATCGTCGACCGTGGCGACCACGGCGTAGCTGCCGACGCCGGTCGGCGCGGCCGGGCTGCCGTCGTAGGTGAACGTCACCGCCAGGCCGACCGGGTCGGTCGTGGCCGTGGCGTCCTTCGCGGCGCCGTCGTAGACCTGGCTGAGGCTGCCGAGGGTGACCGTGGCGGTGGCCGCGGTGATCTCCAGCGTGCCCGATGCCGAGCCGGTGTAGTTCGGGTCGGTGACCGTGGCGACGACGGCGTAGGTGCCCACGGCGCTTGGTGCGGTGGTCGCGCCGTCGTAGGTGACCTCGACCGGCAGGCTGGCCGGCACGGTGGTCACGGTGACCGGCTTCGGCGAGCCGTCGAAGGCCTGGGTCAGGTTCGACAGCGTGACCGTGGCCGGCGCCGGGGTGATCGTGAACGTGTCGGTCGCCGAGCCGGTGTAGCCGGGCTCGGTGATCGTGGCCACGACCGTGTAGCTGCCGGCAGCGGTCGGCTCGGGACCGCCGTCGTAGGTCACCGACGTGGCCAGGCCGGCCGGCGAGGTGGTGACGGTCGCGCCGAGCTGCCCGCCGGTGTAGGTCTGCGTCAGGTCGGCGAACGTGATCGTGGCCGGAATGGTCGTGATCTCGTACGGCAACAGCGCGCTGCTCGACGTGTTGTTGGCGTCGCCCTGATAAGTAGCGCTGATAGTGATGGCACCGACAACGGTCGAGGCCAGCGCGCAGGACGTCGCCGGAAGGACGATGTCGCATGAACTGCCATTGCCGTCGCTGACCGTGACCGTGCCGGTCGGTGCGTAGCCGGCGACCGAGACCTCGACGGTGTACGGCGTGTTGTAGGCCTGCGAGCCTGCCGGCGTGATGTTGGTGATGTTGGTGGTCGAGGACGCCTGTACGACGCTGTAGGCCGCGCTGCCGCTGCTGGGCGCGTCATCGGCGTCGCCCGAGTAACTTGCGGCGATCGTCTTGGCGCCCGTCGTCGTCGAGGTCAGGTCGCAGGAGGCGTCCGGCAGGTTGATCGTGCAGCTGTCGGTGCCGTCGCTGACGTTCACGGTGCCGGTCGGCGACGCGCCGCTGACGGAAACGGCCACGGTGTACGGTTGACCGACGGTCTGAATCGTCGCGGGCGTGATCGAATCGATCGTGGTGGTCGTCGGCGCGGGTCCGCCGGGCGGGACGACGCAGAATTCCAGCGCCCAGGCGTTCAGGGTGCCGGTGTCTGCCCGGAAGTTGTCGGTAATCCGCAGCGTCCAGGTTCCGGCGGGCGACTGGCCGTCGAATGACGACAGCGGATTGCTCGGCTGGTAGGTTCCGCCGCCGACCGGCGGACAGGGCCAGGTGCCGGTGGCCGAATCGGACAGGCTCAGGTCGAAATTGTCCTCGTTGGTGCAGCTCTGGTTCATGATCCGCACGGTCGTGCCGGCAGGGCTGACCAGGTCGAACGACAGGTCGTTGATCCAGGTATGCGTGCCCTGGAGACCGATGACATTGATGCTGTCGATCGGGTCCGCGATCGACGTGCCGAGTGTGGATTCGGTCGTCCGCGGCGTGCCGCCTCCCGTCGCGTCCTGGATGGCGACCGGGACGTCAGTGCTCGAAACGACGGTGCAGACCAGCGCGGTGGTCGTGAAGCTGGACGAGGTGAACCAGCTGCCGTTGCCGCAGGTATTTGACGCGCGAACGCGCCAGTAGTAGGTCGTCGTCGAATCCAGGTCGCTCGCGACGACATGACTGGTGCCGGTGACGCTGGCGCTGTAGGTAATCGTGTCGAAGGTCGGCGAAGTGGATATCTGCAATTCGTAGCCGGCCGCTTCACTGGCCGCGGTCCACGTCAGCGTGGGCCGCAATGTCACGCCGGTGCTGCCGTTCGCCGGGCCGGTCAGGACGCCGCCGGCCGGGGCCGCGGTGACCAGGTTCAGCAGGGCCTGGCCGTCCGCGGTGTTGGCCGGGTCGCTGTCGTCGGTCGCGGTGAACGAGATCGTGTAGCTTCCGCCGGCCGCTGCGCCGAGGTTGGACAGCGTGTAGATCGAATCCTTGTCGGGGTGCAAGAGTGGATTCGGACTGAACGCGCCCGAGGTGCCGGCGGGGTTGCCGGTCGCGCTCAGTGTCGCGCTGCCGAGGAACTGGTCGTCCAGCGTGACCGTCAGATTCGTGCTGCCGTCGGCGGCACAGACATCGGCCACGGCCGGTGCGACCTGCAGGCCGATCGGACAGGCGCCGCCGAAGCGGGTGTTGCCGAGTTCGCGGGCGTCGGCCAGCTGGATCAGGCCCCAGCCGGTCGCCGGATCCCAGCCGGGTCCATAGGTGCCGCCGCCACCACCATGGGTACCGGTGAGGTCCTTCGCGCTGTCGCGCAGCAGTTGGCGGATGTCCTTGTTGGTGACCGTGGCAGGGCCACCGCAGGCGTCCCAGGCCAGCGCCAGCGCCGCGGCCACGCCGGGCGTGGCCATCGAGGTCCCGCTGAGGAACGCGTAGCCGCCATTGCAGGTGGTGCAGCTGGAGCCGTCGTCGGCGACCACGCGGACGGACGCCCCCAGGTCATCGGCAATCAGGGCCTGGCCATCGGCCTGGCTCAGGCTGATCGCCGGAATCAGCGGTGCGGTGCAGCCGCCGCCGCAGGTGCCGGCGAATCCGCCGGCGGCGTTGTTGTAGATGATCGCGGCCAGGCCGCCGTTGTCGCGGACTTCGTTGACTTTCACGGAAAACGATACGTTGCCACGCGAACAGATCACTACGGCGCCGTTCCAGCTCGAGTCTCCGCTGCCGGCCTCGCAGAAACCGCCGTCGACCAATGGGGCCGTCACGTCACCGAAGCCGGATTCATCGATATGCGATCCGCTGAACGTCTGCGTGCCGATGGCCTGGTAGGCCGGAACGCTGCCGTCGGGGAACGGATAGGTCGACAACACGTTGACGCCGCCGCCGGACAGCTCGACGACATCCCATTCGACGTTCGGCGGCGGATTGTTCGGGTCGTACGCGGTCGCCGGATACTGGCTGAAGCTCGCCACGAGCTCCGCTTCGTCGATCGCGGCCACCGAGATGACCGATTCGTACGAGGCCGGATAGCTGGCCGCGTTGTTGCCGCCGTTTCCGGCTGCGGCGACGCTGAGCAGCGGAGCGATGATGCCGTCATCGCCCGGTACGCCGGTGTCGTAGAGCGATTGGAACAACGCCTCTTCGGTCGCACTGGCCCCGCCGCCTCCAAGGCTCATGCTGATGACGTTCGCATCCCGATCGGCGCACTCCTGGATCGCGGCACCGAGGTTGGACTGACCGATCACCCAGTTCCCGCTGTTGTTGAAGGCCTTGACGATATGCAGGGCGGCACCCCCCGGCATGGTCCCGACAACGCCGATATCGTTCATGACCGCATTGGCCGTGCCCGCGACGTGCGTGCCATGACCGTTACCGTCCTCGAACCAGTTTTCACCGCTGATCTGCGAGAACCCGGTGATGGAGGTTCCGACGAAGTCGTCGTGCGGGCCGTGGAAGCCGGTATCGATGATGCAGAACTTGACCCCGGATCCGTCGGGCGCGCCGGAATCGATCACGTTGTCTCGATTCCGATCCCAGATATCGCGCGCCTGATACTGGTCGATGTTGTACGGAACGACCTCGGCCTGGATGCGGTACTCGGGGACCGGTTCGATCAATTCGATCCCGGGCCGGCGGCCCAGCGCATCGACGGCCTGCCGGGGAAGGGTGATTGCAACGGAGTGGACCCTGTCAAGTCGATGGGTGAGCTCGCCGCCGAGTTCCCGCACCGCTCGGTCCGTAATGGCGGCCCGACCCGGCGTGAACCGGACATAGTAGGCGCCGACGTCGGATTCCTGGGCGGCCGGCTTGCCGGCGTCGGTCTGCGCGAGTCCCGGGACGGTCGTGCCGAGTGCCGTCAGCAACAGGACCACGCCGAGGTAGAGGTTCGATGGGAAGCGGAGTGCGATACGGGTCGTCGAGTCGATCATTCAAGCATCATCCTGCGCCTAGTGATCTCTACGCCCGCAGCCGTGCGGCCACGCGGGGCAGAGAGCGGACGCTCATTTCGAATCCATTGCGGCCGGTCGGTCGGCCGCCCCTTTTTTCAATACGTCAGGCTGGTTCTTCCATCGGACGCTTCGAGCGCCCAACCCCTTGTTGCACGGCGGAATTTCAACGGCATGCAGCGCGTGACATTAATCGAGTCGGCGGGGGCTTGCAATCAGCGGACGGAACGAATGCTCCGGTTTTGTGAGGGGTGTCACGAAAAAAGTCGCTTTCACTGAACACGGGCCGCCGGGCGAGCGCATCAGATCGTATCGCTGATACCGGCCGGGCGCGCTTGCGGCCTCCGATGCACACCGTCCCGCTGGCCGTAGCTCTGCCTGTGCCGCATGCCGTGAATCATCATGACCGACGAGCAGCGCCGACTGACTTCATGGGCGAATCGACGACCGTTGCTGTGATTGGCCACCCCGAGAAACTGGAGATTCCGTGGCGCTAGCGTCGGTTCTGCGCCGGCGGGACGCTTTACCCGGATGCTTTTTTTTGCGTTCGATGCTGCCTCGTCAGTCCCAGGGTTGCAGCTCGGCCAACAGTTCGATCATTCGACTGGTCACCGACTGGATTTCGAACGGGTCGATTCCGCCGGAGGAGTTGTTGGCCAGCGCGACGACGACGAAGGGCGGAAAGTCGCCTTCGTTCTCGAGCAGCCAGGCGTGGGTAAGCACGTGGTTGCCCGTGGCGCTAGAAACCAGGCTGCCACCCTTGTACCAGGCGCGGTCCCAGGCGTTTCGGATATTCGGCTGCGCGACCTGCGAGCTCATCGCCAGATCGACGAACTCGAATGCGCCGAAGTTTTCGGCCGTCGTGCGCAGGCCCGCCATCGTTCGGCAGATGTCGGTGGCCGTCGCACGCCAGGTGCCGGTCGTCAGCAACGCCGCATGGAAGAACGGGAACGAGACCGGAAAGGACGGGCCCTCCGGCTCGAGCATGGTGGTCAGGAAGGTCTGCTGAAACGCTTCGGTGCCGCCAACGTAGGACTGCGCGGTAGGAAGGTCGAAGCGTGTGAACACGTGGAACTGCTCGCTGATGTTCAGGAACGGCAGCAGTTCGTCCGGGTCGGCGATCCCGTATTGCTGGACGATTTCGCCGACGCGCACGCGGCCCGCCAGTTCGTGCAGGTGATCGGTGGCCGTGTTGTCGCTGATCCCCATCATCAGCGTGCCCATGTCCTGAACGTCGAACAGCGTCCCGAGGGGCTCGGCGTTGATCTGGCCTCCGGCCGCACGCTCCTCGGCAACGAGCGAAACCGGATCCAATCGACCCACGACGCCGTCGGCAATGTCCTCGGCCACTGCCCCGAGCACCCAGGTCTTGAAGATCGATCCCAGTCCGCGCGCGGTGTCCGGATCGCGAACCTCGATGGGTTGGCATCGGCCGGCCAGGTCGATGTAGCCGATGAAGAGCCCGTTCTCCGGATGGAAGGTCATGAACTTGTCGGCGGCCTCGGGCAGCGTCAGGCTCTGGTCGACCGGGAATTGCACGGAGCCTCCGAAGTTGCTGACCTGCAGAAGCGTGATGAGATTCGACCCTGTGTACTGGACGCCGAACTGCAGGAATCCAGACGTGGCAGGTCCGCTGTCGCCGTCGATAACGGCCGTCGCTCGAAGCGGAGTCACGCTGATCAGGTCGGTGATCCGGGCGTTCGGAAATTCCGTACGGAGCACGTTGTTGATGAAGTCGCGGATCGACCCCGGGTCGAAAGCGGACGAGAACCGGGCCTCGACTTCGGCCAGACTCGTGGTCTCGCCCACTGCCAGTTCATCGATCAGCCACTGCAGCTGGTCGCCGATCGGGATGGCCGGCAGCACGTATTCGCCGCCCACGATGGGGAAGGCCGGGTCGATCGGGTCGCCTTCGAAGCCAGCGAGGTAAACGATGTCGCTCGGCACCGGGAAGATCGAGGTGGCCAGAGCGGATGGGGTGGCCGACGCCAGCAGAGAAGCGGTAACGAAGCGTGCGCAGCGGGAAGTGAGTCCTGTCATGGCGGCGGGTTCTCCGTGAATCGTAGAGTTTGCGGATTCCGGAGGCACCGGGCGTGTGTTGTCCGAACGCCGGCGCGCGCCGGAAATGGAACCGATTCCCGCAACGAATCATTCATTGCGCGTCGGCACGAAATTCGCGATGAACAGCGCCGTATTGCCGGACTCCAGGTTCCGGACCAGCATCAGCACCGGCCCGGGCAGGCTGAGGCCACCGTCGGTGCCGTAGACGCTGGCGAATCCGTCCGGGTAGACCAGCTGCCGGCAGCCCGGGGTGCCGTCGAGAATGCAGCCCCGGAGCACGCCCATCGGCGTGGAGTTGGCGTCCTTCCAGGCCTGTTCGAGATTCTCGGCGTTGTCGAGCTGGGTCTGGACCGCGTCGAACACTGCGTTCACGTCGCGGAAGTCCGACGCGCCCGGCAGGCCTGAGGCTGCGGACTGCACCGCATCGAGCAAGTCCGGGCCGACCATGACCACGGCGTTGTTCGGGCTCAGCGTCGGGTCGAATCCGAAGCCCTCGACGACCGAGTTCGGGATTTCGAACACGTGGATGGCCAGACTTCCGCCGGTGACGATGCCGACGATGGATCCGCCGTTGACGAAGGGCTGAAGCAGGTCGGCGGCAACGACGGCGCCGAGCATCCGCGCGACCTCGCCGAGATAGGGCAGGTAGACGTCGCTGATCACCGTCTGGCGGATTCGACTGGCGACCAGGATGCCCGGCAGCGTGAACCGGGCGGCTCGCGCGCGGCCGTCGGCGGTGACGATGCCGGCGTCGCGCAAGGCTTGGCGCACCGCGTGGATATCGGCGGCCAGCGTGCGCGGCGCGAAGGTGCCGAGCAGCGCCGTGATCTGGGGCAGGGCGTCCAGCACGGCGATGTCCGAGCCGTCCAACGTGGCCACTGCGCTGGCCGTAGCGGCCAGTTCCTGGTTCAATTGGTTCAGCACCGCGTCCGGGACGTTGCCCTCCCGAACGAGCCGATCGGCGGCGTCGAGAAGAGTGACCAGTTCCAGGCTGGCGGTCCGGTAGGCGTTGTCGTCCGGGCCTGAATCGAGGCCGCCCGCCGCGGCTTGGGCCGGGGTCGGCGGGACGCCGCCTTCCGGGGCCACTGCGGTCAGGGTGCGGAGCCGGCGGAGGTCGATGTCCTGTTCCAGCTCGCCGAGCGCGAGGTCCAGCGCCTCGATTGCGGCTGCGTCGCCGCCTTCGACGGCCTCGATCAGCGCCTCGATCAGCGGCAGGAAGTCGGCCTGCTGCTGCGTGAACTCGGTATACACCGTGCCTCCGGGTCCGTCGCTGATCGGCGGCAGCACGGCCACCGGTGCAACAACGCTCTCGGCGCCCCGGGTCGTGAAGCTGGCTTCGACCGCAAACGTCCCCTGGCTGTCGGCGGCGGTCTGCAGCGCGTTGCCGGTCAGCGTCGGGGCCGTGCCGAACAGGTCGGCCGGGTCGACATGCAGCGCCAGGGACACCGCTGGCTGCGGGTCGATCAGGGTGCCGTCGACCTCGAAGACCTCGACCGAGACCGTCGCGGAGGCTCCGGCCGGGACCAGCGGCGGGTCGATGGCGATGACCGCACGCGGTCCGCCGGAGACGGTCAGGCCGACGTCGCTGCCGGGCGGGACCGCGGCACTCGGCGGCGGGTCCTGTAACAGGACGACGCCGCGCGGCACGCTGGGGTCGTTGACCCAGACCAGCGGGGCGACGCCCAGTCCGGCGCTGCCCGCTTCGGCGATCGCATCGTCGACCGCCAGCCCGACCATGCGCGGAACGCTGACCGGGACCGGCCCGCGCGACACGTCGACGGCGATCCTGGAGCCGGCTGCCACTGTGGTGCCCGGCGGCGGCGACTGGGCCGCCACCAGTCCGGCTGCCACGGCGTCGCTGAAGGTGTCGCGCAGCGGCTCGGCGCGCAGCGACGCGGACTCAAGTGCCGCCAACGCGGAGGCTTCGCTCGAGCCGATCAGATCGGGGACCGGTACCGCACCGACGACATCGATCGTGAAGTTCTGCCACGCCGTTACGCCGACGCTATCGGTCACCCCGACCACGACGGGGTTCATGCCGAGGTCTCCGGCCGCCGGCGTCCAGTTCAGTCGGCCCTCTGCGTCGACGGTCATCCCGGTGGGGCCTTCACCGATCGCGAAGCTGAGCACCTCGCCGACGTCGGCATCGACGGCCAGCAGGTTGTAGACATACTCGAATCCCGGCGAGGCCAGCGTCGGCGGCGTCGACAGGATGCGCGGCGGCGTGTTCGGCGGCAGGACCTCGATCGAAACCGTGGCGACGTTGGACTGGAACTCGCCGTCGCTGGCGCGGTAGCGGAAGGCGTCCTGATCCTCGGGGCGCTCGTCGGGCAGGCGCTGGTTGATCAGCGCCTGGTTCAGGCCCGGAAGCAGCCAGTGCGCGCGCTCGCGTTCCGGGATCGTCAGGTCGTCCTCGACATTGGTTACACGATAGCGGTACTCGTTCCAGACCGAGCGCATCGGCGGCCAGTCGTCGGCCGGGCTTTCCCAGACGGCGACCACGGCATTGACGCCGAAGTCGAAGCCCCCGTTGATGATCATTTCGGCCGCGCCGTCTGCGTCGATGTCGGCGAAGACCGGCACGGTGTAGTCGTACGGGCGCGGAATATCGGTTTCGAAGAAGAGTCTCTCGGTCCCGTCGCGGCCGTCCCATACATGGAAATCCGCGTCCCAGTCGACGAACACCACCTCGACGAAGCCGTCGCGATCCAAGTCGATGACCGTGGCGCCGGTCGATCGCGTGTCGACGGCCTTGCTCCAGAGCACGTAGTCTGGCCGGTCCAGGTCCTGGTCGTCCCAGTTCTCGAACAGTTCGAGGCCGTCCAGCACCTCGAATCGGTCGGCAGACGCATGATTCGGGTACATCACGTCTGCGTAGCCGTCCGCGTTGACGTCGGCCACGGTCAGCGGGGCGGTGTTGAAGCCGAATGGACCGGCGACCTCCCACAGCGTGGTGCCATCGTGGTTCAAGGCGACCACGTTGCCGCGAGCGTCCGGCAAGCTTCCGCCGCCGCGCGTACGGACCAGCTCCGGATAGGGATCGTCGTCGAGATTGGCAACGACCGGGAAGTCGGACGATTGAAGGTTCGTGAAGTTGTCGGTGCGCTTCCAGAGCAGTTGCCCGTCGTGCGACCATGCCGCGTTGCCGACCACGATTTCCGGGTCGCCGTCGAGATCCAGGTCGACGATGGCCACGCGCGTGCGCGCCGAGTCGGCGACCAATGTGCCGGGTTCGTGGACAGTCTGCAGGGTACGACCCTCGTTGTCCCAGACGTGATAGCCGGCGGGCCCGAAGTCGGGCGCTGCGATGATCTCGGGAACGCCGTCCTGGTCGAGGTCGGCGACGGTGATGGCTGCGGCGTCCAGTTGGCTGTTCGAGCTCCGGACGCCGTCGCGGTAGAACGTCCTGGGCAGCGGATCACTGATCCATTTGAGGCCGCCGTCGTGGTCGAAGGCGTAGAGCTGCAAAACTGCAGGGGGGCTGGTGTCGGCGTTTCCGCCGAGGACCAGCAGCTCCGGGAACCCGTCGAGGTCGATGTCGGCCAGTGCCGGTTGGGCGCTTTCGTCGACCTCGCGGCTCGAAAAGCGGAACGCCCAGAGTTCCGCGCCGCTGTCGCCGTCGAGCGCAACGATGCGGTCCGCGAAGGTGTCGATGCAGTCGCAGACGACCAGGTCGGCATCGCCGTCGCCGTCGAGATCGCCGATCAGCGGGACCCAGCTGTTGGCGCCGCCCGGGTTGTCGTAGGAGAACTTCTCGACGAAGCCGATCGTGCCGACCGGCACGTCAGGCGTGTAGTCGAAGCCGCCGTCTCCACGCAAGGTCAGCGTGCCGCGTTCCGGTCCCTCGACCAGCAGCGTGGTCAGCGGATCGGAATTCGGATCGAGGTCGTTGGCCAGGATGCCCGGCGCGTCGATGGTCAGCGTGTCGCCGCGCTCGGCCCGGTAGCCTTCGTCGTCGACCGCCACCGGCGGCCGGTTCAGGTCGACGTCGATCGTGAAGCCGGACTCGTCGGCCAGGCCGATCGCGTCGGTGACCCGGACCGTGACCGGGTGCGGCCCCAGCTGCAACCGGGTCGGCGTCCAGCGGATCGTACCCAGGTCCGGATCGATGCCCATTCCCGGCGGACGCTGGGGCAGCGACCAGCGCAGCACGTCGCCCGGGTCGGCGTCGCTGGCGATCGGCTGGATCTGCACCGGCACGCCGGGGGCCGCGCCGCGGTCGGCCAGGTCGTCGAGCACCGGCGCGAAGCGGTCGGTCACGGTCACGGTGAACGTCGTCTCGGTGAACCGATTGTCTGCGTCGGTAGCGCGTATCCGGACCGGGTAGCTGCCTTCGTCGCCGGGCGCGGTCAGCCATTCCAACTGGCCGCCGACCGGGTCCAGCGACACGGCCGCCGGCGCCTGCTCCAGCGTCAGCAGCGGAGCCGCCGCGGAGTCGGGGTCGTTGGCGACGACGGTCAGCGACAGCAGGGCACCGACGGCAACTGTGGAATCCGCGATCGGCATGATCGAAGGCGCGGCGTTCGGGTCGACGACCTCGATGCTGAAGATCAGCGTGTTGGCGAAGCCTGCGAGGTCCTCGACGCGTACCGTGACCGGGTGGAGGCCGAGCTGGTTGCGGGATGGCGTCCAGGTCAGCTCACCGGTGCCGGTCGCAATCGTCATGCCGGCGGGAGCCGCGTCCAGCGAGAACGTCAACCCGGCCTGGTTGGTCGGCTCGGCAGTGTCGATATCCAGCGCCACCGTCCGCTCCGCCACGGCCGCCTGGTCGTCGACGGGAACGAACTGCGGCACGTTGCCGGTGCCCTCGAAGCCGTTCAGGAACAGGATTTCGCCTTCGCCGGCGCGCAGCGGTGCGCACAGCAGCAGGCCGGCCAGCAGCGTGGACGCGTGAATCCGGGTTCGGCGAGTCGATGTCGGCAGACGCTGCGTCATGGCGTGCTCCACAGCGGGTTGGCGGCGCGGAAGATGTCGCGCGAGTCATTGGTGTCGCCAGCGACCAGGTTGGTCGCGTCGGATTCGAACACGATCCACGCACCGTTCCCGGAAAGGGAAGGCGCGGCGCTGGTGCCGTTCGATTGTCCGCCGGACGGTTCGCCGACCCGTGCGGTTTCCGACGTGACCCGGTCGTGGACGAAGATGTCCGACCGGCCGTTGGTGTCGCCGGCGACCAGGTTGGTGGCGGTAGAGCGGAACGCCACGAATCGGCCGTCGCTTGAGATCGAGGGGTCCATGCTGTGGCCATCGGCCTGGTCGCCGCCGGTCGCGACGCTGACGCGTACGGTGGTGCCGGCCGTCCGGTCGCGGACGAAAACATCGTGGCGACTGTTGGTATCGCCGGCGACCAGGTCGCTGGCCGCCGAGCGGAAGGCGATGAAGCGGCCTTCGCCGGAGATCGATGGCGCGAAGCTCGGTCCGTTTCCGCTGGTCGCGTCCAGCGCGATGCTGATCAGTTCGAGGGTGTTGGTCAGACGATCCCGGGCCACGACATCCGGGGCATTGTTGTCGTCGCCGGGAACCAGTTCGGAGAAGCTTTCGAATGCGACCATGCTGCCGTCGCCGCTGATCGACGGCGACCGGCTGTCGGCATCGAGCTCCTGGCTCGGGGTCGATCGGCTGACGCGTTCGATGGCCGGTGTCGGCTGCGTGGCATGGTCGTACACGAAAACGTCGAACGTCAGGTTCGAGTCGTCGTTGATGGGTCGGATGGACGCCGGGAACGCGTTCTGCAGCGAATCCCTGGTGACGAACGCAATCGACGACCCGTCGGCCGAAACCGCCCCCTGCAGCCGCGCGATCAGGGGTGCGGAGGGATTGCCGGAACTGGTGTTGGGAACCAGGTACTCGGTGGTGCCGAGCGCGCGATCCCGCAGCGCAGTCACCAGGACGGAGGAATTCGGGTGCTTGGCCTCGAACGCCACCAATCGCCCATCGTCCGAGATCGACGGTCGCTTGCTGAAATCCCCGGCCGGCTGGCCGTCCGGCCGAAGGCTGGCAAGCACGGTGGTGCCGGCGGCCAGGTCGCGAACGAAGACGTCGGGCAGGTCGTTGGTGTCGCCGGCGACGAGGTTCGCAGCGCTGGACCGGAACGCGATCACGCTGCCGTCGGCGGAAACGACCGGGGCGAAACTGCCGCCGGTCGCTTGCTGTTCGTCGTCGGTCACGCTGATGCGTTCGACCTGCGCGTGGCTCGCCCCGGCGCCGACCAGCAGCAGCAGCGACAGGATTCTCGGAAACATTCGCATGGGTATCGGTTGCCCTCGAGCGCTCTGAAATGGAAACGGCTTCTGGAGGGGTAAGCGCAGTGGCGCGCCGAAACGTATCAACCGGCGGGCGGGAGCTTGTGGCGCCCGATAGGCGCGGATAGACTGAACTCCGTCGCACTGTCGCTCGCATCGGGTTGTATCCGCGCATGTCCAAGGGGTCCAGACAGGAACTGACTCAGATCCTGAAACGATGGTCGGACGGCGACCCGGCGGCCGAGAGCGCGCTGCTCGACGAGGTCTACGGCACGCTGCGTTCCATGGCCCGTTCCAGACTGGCCGGGGAGCGCGCCGGGCACACGCTCCAGCCGACCGCGCTTGTCCACGAGGCGTACCTCAAGATGTCCGAGGGAGCGACGATCGATTGGCGCGATCGCGTCCACTTTCTCGCCGTCGCCGCGCGGGTCATGCGCCAGGTGCTGGTCGATGCCGGCCGCCGACGGAACGCGGACAAGCGCACCCCCGATCCACCGCTGACCACCTCGCTGATCGAATCGTCGGCCACGCCGGTCGACGTGCTCGACCTGGAGCGCGCGCTCGAGCGGCTGGAACGACTCAACCCGAACCAGGCTCACGTCGTCGAATTGCGCTGCTTCGGAGGGCTGACCGTGCCGGAAGTCGCAGCGATACTGGACGTTTCCACTGCGACCGTCAATCGCAGCTGGCGGGCGGCGCGGACCTGGCTGAAGGACGAACTCGAACGGGGGATGCCGGCATGAACGGGCGCCTGTCCGACGCCCTAGAGGCCCAGTCGCTGGCCGTGCTGGAAGAGGCGCTTAGCCGACCGGCCACGGATCGGCTGGATTGGCTGGACACTCAGGACCAGCTGCCCGACGCCGTGCGGACCCGGGTCCGGCAGTTGCTGGCGCGTGAGCCGGTCACCACATCGTTCCTCGAGCCCGGCATCCCGCGCTCGGCCGGCGGCTCGCCGGTACTGACCGACCTCAGCGGCCAGCGGCTCGGCGCGTTCGAGCTGGTCGAGATGATCGCCGCCGGCGGGATGAGTGTGGTCTACCGCGGCCGGCGGGCCGACGGCGCGTTCGAACAGGACGTGGCGGTCAAGCTGTTCTCGGCCGCGCACCTCGATTCCACGGCGCTGCAGCGATTCGACGCCGAGAGCCGGATCGCCGCCACGCTCGAGCATCCCGGCATCGCGCGCGTCATCGACGGCGGGACGATGGGCGACGGCACGCCGTACCTGGCGATGGAACTGGTCCGCGGCGAGCCGATCGACCGCTGGTGCGACCGGCATTCGGCCGATCTGCCGACGCGGGTCCGTCTGATCCGGGCGACCTGCGAGGCGCTGGCGCACGCGCACGGCCGCGGCATTGTCCACCGCGATCTGAAAGCCTCGAACATCCTTGTCGACGACAATGGCCAGGCCCGGCTGATCGATTTCGGAATCGCCAAGGTGCTGGAATCGGCCCAGCTGGACCTGGACCAGCCGGAGACGCGGTTCGAGGCCCGGCTGATGACGCCGGCCTATGCCAGTCCGGAGCAGTTGCTGGGCCGGACCATCTCGCGCGCCAGCGATGTCTACTCGATGTCGGTGGTGCTCTACGAACTGCTGACCGGGTCGCGGCCGCATCGACTGGCCGGGCTGTCGCCGCGCGAGGCCGAACGCCGGGTCTGCGAAACCGTACCGATGGATCCCAGTGCTGCGGTCGGACGGGACGGCGGGGCGCCGCCGAAGGGGCTGGGTGACAGTACCGCGCTGAAGCGGCGGCTGCGCGGCGACCTGGACCGGATCGTCATGACCGGGCTCCGCCAGGATCCCGAACAACGCTACGCCGACGCGGCGGCGCTGGGCGAGGACCTGGAGCGCTATCTTCGCGGCGAGCCGGTCGAGGCGCGCGGGGCCTCGAAGTGGTACCGGGCCTCGCGCTTCGTCCGGCGGTACCGCGGTGCCGTGGCGGCCACCGCCGCGGTGTTTCTGGTGCTGGTGGCCGGGCTGCTGGCCGTGCAGCACCAGGCCCGCGAAGCGGAACGCCAGCGCGACATCGCGCGCAGCGAGGCCCAGCGCGCCGAGGCCGCACGGGCCTTCCTGGTCGATATGATCCAGCGGGCCGACCCGTTCGAGAACGCCGACGAGCCGACGTTGGCCGGCGCACTGAAGATGGCGATTCCCGAGCTCGACGCGCAGTTCCTCGACCAGCCGGAACTCGAGGCGGATCTCCGCTACGCAATCGGCTACGCGTTGCAGAACCTCGGCGAGATCGGCCCGGCCCGGTTCCAGCTCGAGCGTGCGCTCGAGTCCCGGATCGAGCAGGGCGACGTCGTCGGCCAGGCCGAGGCGCTCGATGGGCTCGCGATCGTCGACTGGTGGGACAGCGATTTCGCTGCGTCCGAGGCCCGGTTCGCCGAAGCGCTGTCGCTGCTGGAATCGGTCGACGATCCCGGCCCGCGGGCGCGTCGTCTACGGGTCAACCTGCTCGGCAACTGGGCAGCGAGGCGGATCGACGCCGGCGATTATTCCAGCAGCGAGGCGCTGGCGCGGCGGGCGTTGGAGGCCGCGCGAATGGAGCCGGCGGTCGCACTGGACACGCGGGCAGCGATCTGGTCGACGGTCGCGACCGCCACGGACGGGCTGGGCCGCCAGGACGAAGCGCTCGGCGCCTTCGAGCGCACGCTCGAACTCCAGCGCCAGGCCACCGGCGAGATGCACCCCAGTTACGCCATCGTCCTGAACAACCTCGCGCTGACGTATCACGGTATGGGTCGGCTCGATGACGCCGTTCGGACCATGTCGGACTCGGTGGCGATCCGCCGTGAGACGCTCGGCAGCCGCCATCCTCAGACCGCGACCGCGCTGTTCAACCTGGCCCGTCTACAGACCCTTGTCGGCGATCTCGACCGGGCCGAAGACCTCGCGCGTGAAGCCTTGGACGTGGCGCGCAGCGGCTACGAAACCGGCCATCCTCGGATCGGGAAGGCGCACGAGGCCCTCGGCATCGTTCTGAAAGCGAAAGGCGAGCATGAAGCGGCGCTGCAGGAAATCAGCGCAGCCATCGCGATCTATCGTGATGCGCCCGGTGTCGATCCGGCCTGGCTGGAAGCGGCGCGAACGATCGGTGACGAGCTCGTCGCCGTGTTGGCCGAGGAGCGCTGAAATCCGGCAACGCGGCGGGCGCGCTGCCGGGAGGGAGAACCGGACGACTACCGTTCAGAGCGCTTCGATGATGCCGGCCGCTCCCATCCCGGTACCGATGCACATCGTCACCATGCCGTACTTCTGCTTGCGTCTGCGCATGCCGTGGATCATCTTGGCCGACAGGATGGAGCCCGTTGCGCCCAGCGGGTGACCGAGCGCGATCGCGCCGCCCAGTGGGTTGATCTTGTCCGGGTCCAGGCCTAGGTCGCGGATCACCGCCAGGGCCTGGGCGGCAAAGGCTTCGTTCAGCTCGATCCATTCCAGGTCGTCCTGCGCGATGCCGGTCTGCTTGAGCACCTTCGGAATCGCCGCGATCGGGCCGATGCCCATGATTTCCGGCGGGACGCCGGCGACCGAGAATCCGCGGAAGACTGCGAGCGGCTCGAGGTCGTATTCCTTCAGTGCCTTTTCCGAAACCATCACCAGGGCGCCGGCGCCATCGGACATCTGCGAGCTGGTGCCGGCAGTGACCACGCCGTCGGCCCGGAATACCGGGCGCAGCTTGCCGAGGGCTTCGGGGGACCCGCCGCGTCGAGGGCCTTCATCGGTATCGATGACCTGCTCGACGGTGCGGATTGCACCGGAAGCCGGGTCGGGGTAGTGGTGGTGCACGGTGTAGGGCCGGATCTCGGTGAATTCGCCGCCGTCGATGGCCGCAATCGCCTTCTCGTGGCTGCGATAGGCGAATTCGTCCTGGTCCTGGCGCGAAACGCCGTATTTCTCGGCGACTTTCTCGGCCGTGATCCCCATGCCGTAGGCGATGGCCACGTGGTCGTCGTCGAAGACCTTCGGGTTCATCGCGACCTTGTGGCCCATCATCGGCACCATGGTCATGGTTTCCGTGCCGCCGGCAATCATCACGTCGGCTTCGCCGAGACGGATGCGGTCGGCCGCCATCGCGACGGTCTGCAGGCCGGACGAGCAGAACCGGTTGACCGTGACACCCGGGACATTGTCGGGCAGGCCGGCGAGAAGGGCGCCGATGCGGGCCACGTTCATACCCTGTTCGGCTTCCGGCATCGCACAGCCGACGATGACGTCCTCGATTGCCCCCGGATCGACGCTGGGTACATCGGCCAACGCGGTACGGATCACGTGGGCAAGCAGGTCGTCCGGGCGCGTCGTCCGGAATCCGCCCTTGAACGCCTTGGCCACCGGGGTGCGGACCGCGGAGACGATATATGCTTCATTCATGGTTGAATTTCCTTTCTCAAGTATCTGAATTCAAAGCGTTCAATCAGTTGCGCAATGGCTTGCCGGTCTTCAGCATGTGCACGATCCGGTCCTGGGTCGGCTTCATCTTTGCCAGCTCGACAAAGTGTTTGCGCTCCAGCGCATACAGCCAGTCCTCGTTCACGGGGACACCCCGGTCGATGGCACCACCGCAGATCGTGTCGGCGATTCGTTCGCCGATCTCCATGTCGTGGTCGCTGATGAAATGACCTTCGTGCATGTTGGCGAGGATCATCTTCAGCGTAGCCACGCCGACATCGCCTGCGGCCGGAATCGTCCGTCCCGGCAGCGGTGCACGGTAGCCGGCGGCGTTCAAGCCTCGGATCTGTCCGTGCGCGGCGTGCAGCAGCTCGTGCTCGTGCATGACAATCAGGTCCGAGTCCGTCAGGTAGCCCATCGAGCGGGCTTCCATCGCGCTGCCGGAGACCTGGCCCATCGCGACCTGCTTGTAGCGTTTCTCGAGCAGCGCGTAGCTGTCACCGGCGCGGGTCTGATCCTGGACCCGGAAGGCCAGCGTGCCGAGGCCGCCGCCGGCCGGCAAGAGGCCCACGCCGGCTTCGACGAGACCCATGTAGGACTCGAGGTGGGCGACGATCCGGCTGGTGTGCATGGCCAGTTCCAGGCCGCCGCCGAGGGCGAGCCCGCGCACCGCGGCAATGCTCGGCACTGCGGCGTAGCGCAGGCGGAGGTTGGCCGCCTGGAAGTCGGCCACGAGGCCTTCGACCTTTTCGAATTCACCGTTGGCCACCCAGTCCATCGCGGCCTTCAGGTTGGCGCCGGCCGAGAATGGACCGTTCGGTTGCCAGATCACCAGGCCGGCGAATTCCTTCTCGGCCCGTTCGATCGCTTCGTTCAGGCCGTCGATCACGCCGGTGTCGATGACGTTCATCTTCGACTTGTGCGAGACGATCAGGACATCGTCTTCCAGCGTCCAGAGACGTGCGCCGGAGAGGTCTGCCACGGTGGTCCCGTGGCTGCTCGATTCACCGATCAGGCGAGGCGGTTGCATCTGACGCTGGTAGACGGCCAGGTCCGGACGCGGGAAGGCGCCACCGGTGCCGGTGACCGAACCCGAATCCGCATGAGCGCCTTCGACGGTATCGACCCAACCGGGGAGATCAGCGTCGGTCAAGGCGTTTCCGGCCTCGATATCGCGGCGAACCCATGCGGCGACCTGCGACCAGCCGGCGGCCTGCCAGATCTCGAACGGTCCGACGCTCCAGCCATAGCCCCAGCGCATGGCGAGATCGATCTCGCGGGCCGAGTCGGCGATTTCTTCGAGGTGCACGGCGCAGTACTGGAACAGGTCGCGGTGGATCGCCCACAGGAACTGGAGCTCGGCACGGTCGGACTCGGCCAGTGCCTTCATTTTCTCGGCCGGATCCTTGATCGCGATCACCTGCTTGACTTCGTCATCGAGCGAGTAATCCGTGTCGCGATAGCCACCGGACGCCGGATCCAGTACCCGGATCGCCTTGCCTTCCTTGCGGAAGACGCCGGCGCCGGCCTTCTGGCCGAGGGCGCCGGCCTCGATCAGCTGGCTCATCCACTCCGGGGCCTTGTACAGCGGATGCCAGGGGTCGCCCTCGAGCTTGTTCTGCATGGTCGAAATCACGTTCGCCATGGTGTCCAGGCCGACCACGTCGGCCAGGCGGAACGTGGCCGACTTCGGCCGGCCGATGGCCGGTCCGGTCAGCGCATCCACGGTGTCGAAGCCCAGACCGAGGCGCTCGGCGTGGTGCACGGTGGAGATCATCGAGAACACACCGACCCGGTTGGCGATGAAATTGACGGTATCGCGCGCCCGGACCACGCCCTTGCCCAGGGTCTCGGTCAGGAACACCTCGAGCTGGTCCATGACCGCAGGCTCGGTGCCTGCGTGCGGAATCAGTTCGACCAGGTGCATATAGCGCGGCGGATTGAAGAAATGGACGCCGCAGAAGCGCGCTCGATGGCTTTCGGGAACCACCTCGGCGAGTTCGGTGATCGAAAGACCCGAGGTGTTGCTGGCGAAGATCGCGTCGGCCGGCAGGTGCGGGACCAGGCGCTCGTACAGCGACTTCTTGATGTCCATCCGCTCGGCCACGGCTTCGATCACGAAGTCGCAGTCGGCCAGTTTCTCGAGGTCGTCCTCGAAGTTGGCCGGTTCGAGAAAGACCGCCAGGTCCTTGCGCGCCAGCGGCGGCGGCTTGAGCTTGGTCAGGCGCTGGATCGCGCCCTTGACCATGTCGTTACGCCCGCCTTCCTTTGCGGGAAGGTCGAACAGTCGGACCGGGATGCCGGCAGCGGTCAGGTGGGCGGCGATCTGCGCGCCCATCACGCCGGCGCCGAGAACGGCGGCCTTGCGAACGGTGAATCGTTGATCGGACATCAGGTGTGTTTCCTGTCGTTCAAGAAAAGGGATGGGAATCGAACGGGCGGGACGCCGACCCGGCGGCCGGCGTCCCGCTGTTACCGAGTATTCAGCTGGCCTTCTTCAGAGGCTGTTCGGGCTGACCGAACTGCGAGTTGCTCACCGCCTCGGGCTCGAACTCGTCGACCGCGATGACCTCGGCGGCGAGGCGCTGCGCCTCGGTAAGCTGCTGCGCCTGTTCGTCGTTGATGAGGCCGGCATCCACGGCCTCGCGGGCCAGGGCTTCGACGTTGAACGGCGTAGGCATCCGCTTCAGGCCATTGAACACGGCACGCTCGGCATCCTCGGCAGCCAGCATCGCGTCGAAGGCCTTGACCGCCATGGCCGCGCCGAGGCCGTCGACCGGCCGGAACGTGTCGTGGAGCAGGCGATCGCGGCTGGCGTTGTGGCTCATCAGGATCTTCGCGATCTTCCGGCCGGTCCGGTCGTCGGCGACGTCTTGGGTCCGGCCGAATGGGAAGGCCCAGACGCGCAGCACGCGACCGAGCGCCGGGATCGGGAAATTGGCCAGCACGCCGTACAGGGCTTCCTCGACACGGTGGAGGCTGTCGTCGATCGCCCAGCGGGCCAGGGGAAGGTCCTCGCTCGGACGACCGTCGTCCTCGTAGCGCTTGATGACTGCCGAAGCGAGGTACAGGTGGCTCAGCGCGTCGGCGAAGCGACCGGACAGTTTTTCGGCGAACTTGAACTTGCCGCCGAGAATCAGCAGCGTGAAATCGGCGACCAGGGTGAAGGCCGAGGCCAGGCGGTTGATCCGCTGGGCGTCGCGCTTCAGCGGTCCGGGCACGGAGGCGCGGGTCAGCCGGCCGCCGGTCAGGCCGAGCACCAGCGAGCGGACGGCATTGCTGGTCGTGTACCCGATGTGGCCGAAGAAGGCCTTGTCGAACTGCTTGCGGGCATCCGGCGCCTGACTGGTGGCCGCCGTCATTTCCTTCAGCAGCCACGGGTGGCAGCGGATCGCGCCCTGGCCGAAGATGATCATCGAACGGGTGAGGATGTTCGCGCCCTCGACGGTAATGGCGATCGGCAGGGCCTGGTAGCCCTTGGCGAGGTAGTTGCGCGGCCCCTCGATCACGGCCTTGCCACCGTGCACGTCCATCGCGTCGTTGACGACCCGGCGGTTGGCCTCGGTGAGATTCGCTTTCAGGATCGCCGAGATCACCGCCGGTTTTTCGCCCTGGTCGAGGGCGACCATGGTCATCTGGTGCGCAGCATCCATCCGGTAGGTCTCACCGCCGATTCGCGCCAGCGGTTCCTGGATGCCTTCGAACAGGCCGATCGGCTGCTTGAACTGGTAGCGGACCCGTGCATAGGCGCCGGTCAGCATCGTGCAGATCTTGCCGCCTGCGACCGCCTGGGCCGGCAGCGAGATGGCGCGGCCCGCCGACAGGCAGTGCATCAGCATGCTCCAGCCCTGGCCGACGCGCTCCTGACCGCCGATGACCCAGTCCATCGGAATGAATACGTCCTTGCCGCGAGTCGTTCCGTTCATGAACGGTGAGCCGCCGGGCAGGTGTCGGTTGCCGGTTTCGACCCCGGGCGTGTCGGCCGGGATGAGGGCGCAGGTGATGCCCAGGCTCTTCTGGTCGCCGAGCAGGCCGTCCGGATCGAAACACTTGAACGCGAGGCCGACGACCGTGGCCACCGGAGCCAGCGTGATGTAGCGCTTGTCCCAGGTGACCCGGATACCAAGCACTTCCTTGCCGTCGAACTCACCCTTGCAGACGATGCCCTTGTCCGGCATCGACGCCGCGTCGGAGCCTGCATAAGGCGAAGTCAGCGCAAAGCAGGGGATGTCCTGACCGTTCGCAAGGCGCGGCAGGTAATGATCCTTCTGGGCCTTGGTACCGAAATAGTGCAGCAGTTCGCCGGGGCCCAGCGAGTTTGGCACCATGACGCTGACCGCGGCGGTCTGGTTGCAGGTGCTGATCTTGGTGACAACCGCGGCGTTGCCCTGCGACGAGAAGCCGAGACCGCCGAATTCCTTCGGAATGATCATCGAGAAGAAACGGTTCTCCTTGAGGAACTCCCAGACCTCCGGCGGCAGGTCTTGATCCTGCGCGATCTGCCACTCGTCGAGCATGCCGCAGAGTTCCTCGACCGGGCCTTCGAGAAACGCGCGCTCTTCGTCGGTCAGCGACGGGGCGGGGTGCTTCATCAGCACGTTCCAGTCCGGCCGACCGGAAAACAGTTCGGCATCCCACCAGGTGGTGCCGGACTCCAGTGCTTCGCGCTCGGTGTCCGACATGGCCGGCAGCACCTTGCGGAACCAGCCGAACAAGCGGTCGGTGAACAGCGCGCGGCGAAGCGGCGGCAGTGCAGCGACGATCAGCGGCAGCGCGATCAGCGCCGCGACGACGCTGATTGCAGGATGTGCGCCGAATGCCACACAGGTCGCAACGGCCGCTGTGGTCAGCAGTGCCGCCAGCCAGGCCGGCGCGGCGAAATAGGCGAGACCCAACGGGAGCAGCACAACGGCAAGCAGGGCGAGAAGAGTCATGGTCAGAGGTCCTCCGATAGGGGATTCGAGGTCGGAACGACAGGCGCTGTGATCGAATCGCGCAAGCCTGCGCAGCCGAAGCGGATCAGGGCCCGGGCGGTCGCTTCGACGTCTTCGTCGCGCGTCTCCGCCATCGTGTAGGTCAACGCCCCGATCAGGAAATCGAGTTGCTGACGTAGATTCTCCGGCGCGGTGCCGAGTGCCTGGCTCACCGCGTCGGCAAAGGTTCGCATCACGTGCGAGTACTGCCGCCGGATGACTCGATGGAGCTGGGTGGCGTTCTCGGACCAGGCCCGCATCAACAGCCGCATGAACCGGCCACCGTCGCCGGAGGAGCCGGAGCCCATGCGCAGGGCCGGATGGATGAAGGCCTCGAGCACGTCTTCCAGTCGCGGTGGGTCCGCCGCGTCGAGCGCTTCGTGCAGGCGGGTCAGGCGCTCGCTGTTGAGTTCGTCGAGCCGCCGCTGGAACACCGCGAGAATCAGCGCGTCCTTGGACCCATGGTGGTAGTTGACGGCCGCCAGGTTGACGCCGGCCTCGCGCGTGATCTGGCGCAGCGTGGTGGCGTGGAACCCCTGATCGGCGAACAATCGTTCCGCGGTATCGAGAATTCGCAACGCCGTCGAATCCGGCGCGACATCGGCGGTATCCAGTGGTTGGGTCGGACCGACTTCGGGCATTTCAAGTCCAGCGTGCGTGTGGCTACGGTTTGGGACAGCAGTTTGAAACAATGGTTTCAAACGGGCGTTTGAATGCTATCACTGCCGAATACCGGCTGCAAGACGCTCGACGCCTAGAAACTCCCCGTTCGGCGGCCCGGGTTGCCGCCGAACCCGCTAGAATTGCTTGCTCGATGCCGATCGACAGTTGGTCGCCGTTCCTGAGCGCGGCTCAGCCCGGTCGGTTCTCGTTTTCCAGCCTCAGAATCTTTAGGAGTGTTCGACGCATGCAGCGCACCCTGTCCATCATCAAGCCCGACGCCGTGGCCAAGAATGTCATCGGCGAGATCTACACCCGCTTCGAGCGCGCCGGCCTGAAGATCGCCGCCGCCCGGATGAAGCACCTCTCGCGCGGGGAGGCAGAAGGGTTCTACGCCGTCCACAAGGAGCGCCCGTTCTTCAACGATCTGGTCGAGTTCATGACCTCCGGCCCGGTCATGATCCAGGTCCTGGAAGGCGACGATGCGATCGCTCGCAACCGCGAACTGATGGGCGCCACCGATCCGCGCCAGGCCGCCCCGGGCACCATTCGCGCCGACTTTGCCAGCAGCATCGACGCCAACGCCGTCCACGGCTCCGATGGCGAGGACACTGCCGCGCAGGAAATCGCGTTCTTCTTTGGCGACGATGAGATATACTCGCGCTAATTCAAGAGGTTAACGCGTGATTGAAATCCCCGCAAAAACCAATCTGCTCGGCCTGTCGCGCGCGCAGCTGGAGTGCTTCTTCGCCGAGTGGGGCGAGAAACCGTTCCGCGCCCGCCAGATGCTGCAGTGGATCTACCAGCGTGGCGTGGTGGATTTCGATGCGATGACCGATCTCAGCCGCGCGCTCCGCGAGCGGCTGAAGGCCGAAACCGAAGTCCGTGCCCCGGGCGTGATGAGCGAGCACCGCTCGGTCGACGGCACGATCAAGTGGATCATGGCTCTGCCGGGCGGCAGTGCCGTGGAAACGGTCTACATTCCCGAACCCGAGCGCGGCACGCTCTGCATCTCATCGCAGGTCGGCTGCATGCTCAACTGCACCTTCTGCTCGACGGCGACCCAGGGCTTCAGCCGCAACCTGGACGCGGCCGAGATCATCGGGCAGGTCTGGCGCGCCGCCGAGGCGCTCGGACCGGAACGCCGGATCACCAACGTCGTCCTGATGGGCATGGGCGAGCCCTTGCTCAACCTCGACCAGGTCCGTCCGGCGCTGGAGCTGATGCGCGACGATCTCGCCTACGGGCTCGCGGCGCGGCGCGTCACGGTTTCCACCGCCGGCGTGGTGCCCGGCATCGACGCGCTGGCCGACGGGCCGGGCGTGGCGCTTGCCGTTTCGCTGCACGCGCCCACCGACGAGTTGCGGTCGCGGCTGGTACCGTTGAACCGCAAGTATCCGATCGACGAACTGCTGGCCGCCTGCAAGCGCTACCTCAGCGAGAAGCGTCCGAAACAGTCGGTCACCTTCGAGTACACGATGATCGACGGGGTCAACGACAAGCCCGAGCACGCTCGGCAGCTGCTCCGAACGCTGGCGCACGTGCCGAGCAAGATCAACCTGATCCCGTTCAATCCGTTTCCCGGCACGCCGTTCCAATGTTCGCCGATGCCCGCAATCCAGCAGTTCCAGGAGATCCTGCGCAAGGGCGGCATGATCGCCACGATCCGGAAGACCCGCGGCGACGACATCGACGCTGCCTGCGGCCAGCTGGTCGGCAAGGTGCTGTCGGCCAGTTCGAGACGCGCGCTGGTGCAACAGCAGCTGGCGCGGCAGGCACTGGCATGACGACGTGTCGGCGAATCCGGGGCCTGGTACTGATCGCGGCGGTGCTCGGCACACTGCTGATGGCCGGCTGCGCGACGACCAATCCGGACATGTCGCCGCAGCGGACCGGCTCGTCGGTCGAACGGGTCAGCCCGGTACGGGCCGCCGACATCAATACCCGGCTGGGCGTCGGCTACCTCGAACAGGGCCAGCTGCAGTTGGCGCTCGAAAAGCTCGAGCTCGCCGTCCGACTGGACGACCAGCACGTGCCGGCACATCTCGCCCTCGGGATCGTCTACGAGCAGATCGGCCGGGAACAGCGAGCGCTGGGCCACCTGGAGCGGGCGGTCCGGCTGGCGCCGGAAGATGGCGCGGCACACAACAGCCTGGCGGCGCTGTTATGTCGCATGGGCCGCTACGACGACGCCGAACGTCATTTCGGCGATGCATTGGACGATCCGTTCTACCGGACCCCCGAAGTGGTTCTGACGAATGCAGGGTCCTGTGCGCGTCGCGCCGGGCGGCTCGACGACGCCGAGTCCTACCTGCGCCAGGCTCTGGAGTTCGATCCGGTGAACCGGCTCGCGCTGTTCAACCTGGCCAACGTGGCGCTGGCGCAGAACGAGGCATTTTCCGCACGGGCCTTCCTGCAGCGACTCGAGGGCACGGGCCCGCTGGGTCCCGATGCCCTGCTGCTCGGCGTGCGCATCGAACGGGCGCTCGGCAACACCGACGAATCCGAGCGGTATGCAGCGAGCCTGCGGGCGCGGTATCCTGAGTCTCTGCAGGTCGAACAGCTCGAAGCAGACGAATCCTGAATGATGCGCGACGACGAGACGCCGGAGTCATCCAACCGAACGACTGAACCGCTGGACCGACCGGGCCACCGACTGGCCGAGGTCCGGACGCGTCTGGGCCGTAGCCAGGCCGACGTCGCCGTTGCGCTGAAGCTGCCCCGATCCGTCATCCAGGCGATCGAAGACGATCGGATGGACCGGATCGCGCCGATCTACCGTCGCGGCTATCTCGTCAACTACGCGCGCGAACTCGGCGAATCGCCCGATCGATATCTCAGCATCGGCAGCGACGGACCGCCGCCGTTGAAGGGCGTGCTGCCGGCCGCGGCGCCTTCCCGAGTCGACCGGTATCTTCGCTACGCGACGTATTTCCTCGGCACCACCTTGATCGTGCCTCCGCTCGTCTACTTCTTCATCGCCGGCGGCTCCCGGCTGTTCGACGAGTCTCCGGAGACTGCCGTCGTCGACGCCGGCAGCGAAGGTGTTGCCGAAGTGCGCCCACTGGATCCGACCACCGTGTCGCAGCGGATCGCACGCGCGCTGGCGCTCGACGAGAGCGACGAGGATGCGGACAACGGGCCATTGGCCGCATCGACGCTTCCGCTGCCGATCCTGCGGCCGGCAGAAACGGTATCGCCCGATGAATCGGTGCCCGAGGCGCCCGGCGTCGAACCCACCGGACAGCACAGGATCGATCTCGAACTGGTCGACGACAGCTGGGTGGAAATCACCGATGCCGATGGCCAGCGACTGGAATTCGACCTGCTGCGGCAGGGCAGCGAACGCTCGTACGAGGGGCTTCCGCCGTTCCGGATCCTGTTCGGACGCGCCAGTGCCGTGCGTGTCGAACTGGACGGTCGCGCGATCCGATTCGCCGGCGATGATGCCGGCAGCGTGGCGGAGTTCACTCTCGAGTTGCCTGCAGCTGGCGGCGAAAGCGAAGATCCGACGGTCGCGGAACGCGACACGCCCTGATCCCGCGGCGTTCGCCGACGGTCCCGTCGTTCCTGATTGGAGAGTTCAGCAATGAAGACCCTGCAAGCCGTTCGGGGCATGCACGACATCCTGCCGGACGATGCAGCCAGCTGGCAGTGGCTGGAACAGCGCCTCGCCGAGCGTCTGACTGCCTACGGCCTTCGTGAAATCCGCATCCCGAGCGTCGAGAAGACCGAACTGTTCACCCGGGCGATCGGGCAGGGCACGGACGTGGTCGAGAAGGAAATGTACGCGTTCCCGGATCGCAACGGTGAAAGCCTGTGCCTGCGACCGGAAGGAACGGCCGGCGTCGTTCGAGCCGCGCTGCAGCACGGCCTGCTGAATCCACCCGGCCTGAAGGTCTGGTACCAGGGCCCGATGTTTCGGCACGAGCGTCCGCAGAAGGGCCGGCAGCGGCAGTTCCACCAGACGGGCGTGGAGATCTTCGGCCTGGACACGCCGGAAACCGATGCCGAACTGATCGCGATGGCGACCCGGCTGTGGCGCGAACTCGGCGTCGATCACCTGCTGACGCTGGAGCTGAACAGTCTCGGTGACAAGGACGATCGAGTGGCCTATCGCAGCGCGCTGATCGACTTCCTGCGTCCGCACGTCGACCGGCTGGATGCCGACAGCCAGCGGCGGCTGGACACCAACCCGCTGCGGATCCTGGACAGCAAGAATCCCGACACGCGCGCGCTGTTGGTCGAAGCGCCGCGGCTCGACGAGTTCCTCGGCGAACAGGCGCGCGAGCACTTCGAGAAGGTGACCGGGCTGCTCGATGCGCTCGGCATTGCCTGGACCCACAACCCCGGCCTGGTGCGCGGCCTCGACTATTACTGCCGGACGGTTTTCGAATGGACCACCGATGCGCTGGGTGCGCAGGGCACGGTCTGCGCCGGTGGCCGATACGACGACCTGGTCGAAATCCAGGGCGGCCGTCCGACGCCGGGCATTGGCTTCGCCCTCGGGATGGAGCGCCTGCTGGGGTTGATCGAAGCGACCGGTCGTCGGTTCGAGCGGCGCCCGCATGCCTACCTGGTCAGCAGCGAATCGGGGGAAGCCCGCCTGCGGCTGGCCGAGCGACTTCGTGATGACTGGCCAGCGCTCCGGTTGGTCACCGATCTCCAGGGCGGGAGCTTCAAGGCCCAGTTCAAGCGGGCCGATCGCTCAGGGGCCGCAGTGGCTTTGGTGCTGGGCGAGGTCGAGCTGGACGCCGGCGAGGTCACGATCAAGGACCTGCGCGGTGATTCCGCACAGCAATCGGTGCCCCGCGATGCACTGGGTACGGAACTCGAGCGGCGCTTCGCCGATGCCGGGCCGGACATCACGGCCTGCGCGGTGCCTGCGTGATTTATCATTCCGGGGCGCTGGAAGGCGCGCCGACGACACGACGATTCGATTTGAGGAAAGACGCAAATGGCGGTTGAACTGTACGACGAACATGAACAGAGCGAACGCGTTCGCGGTTGGCTGCGAGAAAACGGTGCGGCGCTGGTCGTCGGTGTGGTGCTGGCGCTGGGTGGAATCTTCGGATTCCGCCAGTGGCAGGCCTATCAGGACGGACAGGGTGCGCTGGCTAGCGACTTCTACACCGCGGTCCAGCAGGAGATCGAGGGTGATCGGCTAGATGCCGCCCGCGACCAGCTGCAGCGCATGCAGGAAGCTGTCGGCGACCATGCCTACGTCGACCTCAGCACGATGCTGCTGGCCGGCGCCGAAGTCCAGGCCGGCGAACTCCAGGCCGCCCGCGAGCATTACAACGTGCTGCTCGAGCGGACCGCCGGCACGGCGCTGGAGCCGGTGGTGCGCCTCCGCCTGGCTCGTCTCGAGGCGGCCGCGGACCAGCCCGATGCCGGGCTTGCCCTGCTCGACATCGATGCACCGGTCGGGTTCGAGGGCCTGTGGCTCGAGACTCGCGGCGACCTGCTGGCCGAACTCGGCCGGACCGCCGACGCCATCGCGGCCTACGACGAGGCCGTCGCCCGGATCGAGGGTGAGGGCAACAGCGCCCGTCTGGTCCGGACCAAGCTCGACGCGCTGCGTTCGGCCGCCGGCGAATCGGAGGCGTCGTGACGCTCGAGCTTCGCACGTTGCGAACCGGCGTCTGGGCGGCTGCAGCGGCGATACTGCTGTCCGGCTGTGGCCTGTTCGACCAGAAGGACGACGAGGCCGAGGCGCCGATGGAGCTGGTCGAGTTCAGCGCATCGCTGCCGGTCGAAGCGGTCTGGGACACCCGAGCCGGCGACGGCCTGGACCGAAGCGCGCCCAACCTGAAGCCGTTCTTCATCGATGGCGAAGTCTGGGTCGCCGATCACGAAGGCTCCGTTCACGTCATCGACGCCGAATCCGGCCGAACGCTGCGTCAGTTCGATCTCGATCTCGAGTTGGCCTCCGGACCGGCCGTCTACGGCGAGAGCGTGCTGTTCGGCACCATCGACGGCCAGGCCGTCCACGTCGACCGGGCATCCGGCGACATTCTCTGGCGCACCCAGCTTTCGTCGGAAATTCTCGCGCTGCCGGTATTGCGCGACGGTCTCGTGGTGGCGCGCTGCATCGACGGCCGGGTCTTCGGGCTCGACGCCGAGACCGGACTGCGCGAATGGATCTTCGACCGCAGCGTGCCGCTGCTGACGCTGCGCGGCAACTCCGATCCGCTGGTCCGCGGCGGCCAGGTCTTCATCGGGTACGACGACGGAAGCGTCGTGGCACTGCGGATTGCAGACGGCCAGCGGCTCTGGGAGCAGCGGGTCAGCATTCCGGAAGGGCGCTCCGAACTCGAACGCCTGTCGGACATCGACGGGCCGCTGGCGATCGTTGGCGGCGATCTCTACGCCGTCACCCGGCACGGCCGCATGGCGTCGCTGGCGCTCGAGAGTGGCCGAATCCAGTGGGTCAAGGACATCGCGTCGGACAGCGGGGTCTCGATCTCCCGAACCCGGCTCGCTACGACCGACGTCGACGACGTGGTGTGGATGGTCGATCGGCTAAGCGGCGCGACCGTCTGGCAGAACGAAACGCTCAAGCGTCGCCACCTCACCCGCCCCGTGTTCCAGGGCGGGTTCGTGGTGGTCGCCGATCGCGAGGGTTACCTGCACTGGCTGGATGCCGACAGCGGCGAGCTGGCCGCGCGAGAGCGCTTCGGCAAGGACGCGCCGGCGGCGCCGCCGCTGGTCATCGGCAACACGCTCTACGTGCTCGACCGCGACGGGCGCCTTTCGGCCTGGCGGGCCGGCGCGCAGCGCTGATCGCGCGGTTTCCCGAGTGCACGCGCAGGAGCTCCCGGTCGTCGTCATCGCCGGCCGGCCGAACGTCGGCAAATCGACATTGTTCAATGCGCTGACCCGGACCCGTGATGCGCTGGTGGCCGACCAGCCCGGCGTGACCCGCGATCGAATCTACGGCCGCGCCCGGCTCGACGGGCGCGAGGTGCTGCTCGTCGATACCGGCGGTCTGGACCCGGACGCCGACCGGGTCAACCAGCGCGCCCAGGCCCAGACCCGCGCGGCCCTCGAAGAAGCGGACCTCGTCGTGCTGATCGTGGATGGCCGAGAGCCCCCGGGCGGCGAGGACTTCGAAATCGCGCAGACGCTTCGCAAACTGAACAAGCCGGTCTGTGTGGCGGTCAACAAGACCGACGGCATCGACGCCGACCAGGCAATCGCGGAATTCGCGGCGCTCGGGTTGCCCGGACTGATTCCGATCGCGGCCGCACATCGGCGCGGGCTGGATGTCCTGACCCGGGCCCTCGTCCAAGAACTCCCGTCTGCCGTGACCGACGCGCCGGTCGAGGGCGCGGAAGGCGATACGCTGCGGCTCGCGCTGATCGGGCGACCCAACGTCGGCAAGTCGACGCTGCTCAACCGGCTGTTGGGCGAGGAGCGGGCAGTCACGGCCGACCAGCCCGGGACCACCCGCGATCCCGTGCGGGCCGCGCTGGAGCGCGACGGCCAGTTCTTCCAGCTCGTCGATACCGCCGGCATCCGCCGCCGCCGATCGCAGCACGAAGCCGTCGAATCCCTTAGCACTCTGAAGGCGCTGCAGGCCATGGAGCGGGCCGACGTGGTCTGCCTGCTGGTCGATGCCGAGGAGGGCATTACCGAACAGGATGCCCGCCTGGCCGGCCACGTCGTAGATGCTGGCCGCGGACTGGTGGTCGTCTTGAACAAGTGGGATCGGCTCGACGAGAAGGCTCGTACGTCCATTCTCAAGGATGCTGGTGACGATCTGAAATTCGTCTCCTGGGCGCCGGTCGTGATCCTCTCCGCGCTGCACGGCAGCGGGATCGGTGAGCTCCTAGACGCCGTCCGCACGGTCTACGAGTCGGCCTGCCGACGGCTCGGCTCCGGCGTTCTCAGCCGGGTTCTCGAGAAAGCGGTCGAGGCACATGCGCCAGCGGTCGTGCAGCGCTTCGCGCCGAAGCTCCGCTACGCCCATGCAGGCGGCAATTTCCCGACCCGGATCATCATCCACGGCAATCGCACCCAGCACGTTCAGCCGGGCTATCGCCGGTTCCTGATCAATCGCTTCCGCGAGGCCTTCGATCTGATCGGCGTGCCGATCCAGCTGATCTTTCGCGATTCAGAGAACCCCTTTGCCGGTCGCCGCAACAAGCTGACGCCGCGCCAGATCAAGCGCCGCCAGCGTGTACGTAAGCGCAAGCGCTGATCGATCCTTGCCAGGCGCACGTGCGTCCTTGTACCGCGACCGCGGCCCCGATCTCTTGAAAGCAACGTTCGATGGAACCATTTCCAGGTTCGAGGACGCCCGTGTGGGGCCTCGCGGAACCGGCCGACCGGCGGTTCCGGACGTTCAACCGACTATTGCTCATTGGAGGATAGAATCATGACCACGTTCGACCTGACCCCCCTGTACCGCACCGCGATCGGTTTCGATCGCCTGGCCGACACGCTCAGCAACGCCTCGCGCATCGACGGCAACGGATATCCGCCGTACAACATCGAAGCGCGCGGTGAAGACCGATATCGCATCACGATGGCCGTGGCCGGCTTTGCCGAAGACGACCTCGACATCGTCAGCGAACAGAACACGCTGACCGTTTCGGGCGGCAGGACCGATTCGGACGACGAGGAACGGCAGTTCCTGTATCGAGGTATTGCAACTCGATCGTTCGAGCGTCGGTTCCAGCTTGCCGACCACGTACGCGTCGACTCCGCCAGCCTCGAGAACGGACTGCTCCACATCGAGCTGAAGCGGGAGCTGCCTGAGCGAATGAAGCCGCGCCGGATCTCGATCGGTCACGGTGGCCGCGAGGAACTGCTCGAGAGCGACACCGCGTCGGACTCCGAAGCGGCCTGACGCAGGCTCGAAGCAGACCGACAGGGGGCGCCGGACGACCGGCGCCCTTTTTCGTTCAGGCGGTGGAACCCCGACGCGGCGTCAGCACGAACTCCTGCATGCCGTCGTTGAGCAGCAGCGTACGGTCCACCTGCCAGTCGCTCATCGACTTCTCCAGCGCCTTCGGACTGTAGCGGGGCGCATCCCGCTGGCCGGTGGCGCCGGCGCCACCCTCGAGTCGGCCGTCGGCGGTCAGCCGGAAGGCCTGCGGCATCTCCGGCATCCGGTCATTCCGGTAGTGGATCAGCGCGTGGAGCGTGCTGCCCGGATGGGCGACCTGCGCGAGCGTCGCCCCGAACCGCGCCAGCGCATCCAACGACAGGTAGTTCGGCCAGTCCCAGCACAGGATCAGGTCGAAGCCGCCCGGCGGGACGGCGGGAAGCGGGCCGGAAATTCCGCACGCGGGGTCGGGGGCCGCCCGGTCGGCGACGACGAGCCGGTTCGGACCGCAGGCCAGCCGCTCGATCAACTCCGACTGTGCGCGGCCCAGGTCGAGCCAGTGTCTCCTGCGACCATCGGACAGGGCATCGAGCCGTTCCAGCAGCAGCGGCACCCGAAGCGGCTTCGGGTGGGATTCGGCGCTGTTCTCCGCGCGCGCCTCGAGCGTTGTCGACATGGCGGCGCGGGCCGGGCTCAGGCGGCGTTGCTCGATGAAGACGATGGGCTGTCGCTTGTGCTTGCGCTGTTCGGCCCGGACGGCTTCGCGGTCGCGTCCGGCGTTCCGCTGGGGCGTGCGGCCGGGGCGCTGCCGGCCTTGCCGCTTCCGAACGCCTTGCGGAAGGCCTCGTTGTCGCTGTCCATGTCGATCGATCCGCGAAAGCGAGCGCCGTCCTCGAGGCTGATTCGAGGCGCGTAGATATTGCCCTCGATGCGCGCCGATTTACGGATGCTGATCCGCTCGGAGGCATACAGGTCGCCGTTGACCGTGCCCTCGACGAGGATGGTGTGCGCATAGACTCGCGCTTCGACCTGCCCCTGCGGCCCGATCGTCAACGTATGGCTCTTGAGTTCCACGGTGCCGGTCAACCGGCCCTCGACGACCAGGTCCTCTTCACCGGCCAGGTCGCCGTTGATGCGAATCGACGGTCCGATCGTTGCGGTCGCCCCGCTGACCGAGCCGCCCGTCGACGTTCGCGATGGAGCGGCGTGCGCGGCGGTGCGCGCGGTTTCATCGGCGGGTTCTCCGCCATCCTTCTTGCTGAACATGTCGAACATTCCGGTGGGGGTGGGGGCTTTGAAAGTACCCCTCGCCGCGCGGTGCGTCAAGCAACCGCAGGCGCTGCGTACACGGGATGGGACGCGTTGCGCGAAAGCGGGTCGGCAATGTGCACCGGTGACGCTCAGGCCAGCGACTCGGCGATGACCCCGAGGGCACGGTCGAGCTGGGCTTCGGGCGTGTAGAAATGCGGCGACAGCCGGATACCGCCGCCGCGCCGCGCGGCAAACACGTCGGCGCGGCGCAACGCGCGGAGCAGGGCGTCCGGATCGCAGCGGGGCGAGCCGAAGGTGACGATGCCCGCGCGTCGTTCCGGATCGGCCGGTGTCTCGATCCGGACCTCCGGCAGCGTCGACAGGCCGTCGATCAGTCGCGTCACCCGGGCGGCCAGCGCGGCGCCGCGCTGATCGCACGGGGAGTCCAGCAGCGTGCCGAGTGCGGCGTCCAGGCCGTGGATTCCGGCCGTGTTGAGCGTTCCGGGTTCGAACCGCCGTGCGCCGGCGGGCGGCGACTCGTCAGCCCGCTTGAAATCGAACATGTCGGGCCACATCCGCCATCCACTCTGGACCGGGCGCAGGCGCGCGCGTGCCGACGGCCGGGACCAGAACAATGCCAGGCCCTCGGGCGCCAGCAACCACTTGTGGCTTCCGCCGACCACGAAATCGACCGGGAGATCGCGCACCGACAGCGGCAGCGCGCCCAGGTGCTGGATCGCGTCAACCGCCAGCAAGGCGCCCTGGCGCCTGCAGGCCCGCCCGATCCGCGCCAGGTCGAGCCGGATTCCGCTGTCGTAGCGGACCGAGCTGACGGCGACGAGGCGCACCGAGTCGTCGAGCGACTCGATCAGCTCGCGCTCCGGCTCGTCCGGGTCGAACGGTCGCTCGTCGACCTCGACGAAGGAAGGCAGCAGATGGTGCCACGGCAGGCGATTGGTCGGAAATTCACCGGCCAGCAACAGCATCCGGTCGCCGGGCTGCCAATCCAGCCCGGCGGCGATCAGGCACAGGCCGTCGGAGGTATTCTTGACCAGCGCGATGTCGTCTTCGCGCTCGGCGTCGAGGAGCGCGCAAGCTCGCCGGCGCAGTCGGGCCTCGACGTTCAGCCATTCGTTGTAGTGCAACGGGCCGTGGTTGGCGTTGTCTTCGACAAAGGCACGCATGGCCTCGACGACCGGCGCTGGCCACGGCGAGATGGCAGCGTGGTTCAGCCAGGCATGACGGTCGATGACGGGAAAGACAGAGGCGTTCGACATGGACAGTCCGGAATGGTGAATCGAGAACCGCGGCCCGGGCGCCTGATCGCGCACGTCGACATGGATGCCTTCTTCGCCAGCGTAGAACAGCGCGATCGGCCCGAATTGCGCGGTCGGCCGGTTATTGTAGGCGGTGACGGGGCCCGGGGCGTGGTAGCTGCGGCCAGCTACGAAGCACGGCACTACGGAATCCGCTCCGCGATGCCGGCTGCGCGGGCCCGTCGACTCTGTCCGCATGCGGTCTTCGTGCGCGCGCGCCACGCGCATTATCGCGAGGTCTCGGCGACCATCTTCGAGGTATTCGCAACCCATGCCGATCGGGTCGAAGGCCTCAGCCTGGACGAGGCCTACCTGGACCTGGGCTCGCTCGACGCCAACGAGGCGCCGGCGACGATCGGTCGGCGACTGAAGCAGGACGTGTTCGACGCCACCGGCCTGACCGCGTCGGTCGGCCTGGCCGGAACCAAGCTGATCGCCAAGCTGGCTTCGGACTACGACAAGCCGGACGGTCTGACCTGGGTCCCCGACGACACGGTGCAACGCTTCCTCGACCCGCTTCCGATCCGGCGCATTCCCGGCATCGGTCCGAGTACCGCCGGCCGGCTCCACGATGCCGGAATCTTCACCGTCGGGCAGCTGCGACGAAGCGCCGACAGCCTGCTGATCCAGGCACTCGGCAACCAGGCCGGAACATTCAGGAACCGTGCCGCCGGAATCGATCCGCGAGCGGTGGACGATCGCCGGGTCCGGCGATCGATCAGCCAGGAAAGCACGTTTTCAGACGACCTGCACGATCTCGAGTCCATCGAGGCCGTGATCCGCAAGCAGGCGGCATCCTGCGCCCGGCGACTGCGCGATCGGGATCTTTATGCGCGCACCGTGCATCTGAAACTTCGTTCCGGCGGGTTCTCGACCCTGACCCGGAGCCGGTCGCTCGGCGGCTATACGCGGGATGCGGAGACCGTGGCCGAGGCAACCTGCGAACTGGCGCGCGCCTGGGCGCGTTACCAGAGCCGCATCGGCGTTCGCCTGATCGGCACCGGGGTCTCCGGGCTGGAGAGCCAGCCCGATGCGGGACAGGTGCTGTAGCGCCGGGGTTTCGCGGCAATCAGCTGCTGCGTGCTTCGCCGAACTTGTCGCGTAGTTCGCGGCGGAGAATCTTGCCGACGTTGGTCTTCGGCAGCTCGTCGACGAACTCGACGTACTTGGGCACCTTGTAGCCGGTCAGCTCTTCCTTGCAGTGCGCGCGCAACTCCTCGACGGTCAGGCTGTCGTCCTTGCGCACCACGACGACCTTGACCAGTTCGCCGGACTTGGCGTCCTCGACCCCGATCGCGCCGACCTCGAGCACCTTCGGATGTCCAGCCACGATGTCCTCGATTTCGTTTGGATAGACGTTGAAGCCGGAGACCAGGATCATGTCCTTCTTGCGATCGACGATGAAGAAATACCCCTTCTCGTCGCAGCAGGCCATGTCTCCGGTCTTCAGCCAGCCGTCGTCGTCGAGCACCTTGGCGGTTTCCTCGGGGCGCTGCCAGTAGCCCTCCATCACCTGCGGACCCCGAATGCACAACTCGCCGGGCTCGCCGACCGGGACCTCGTTGCCCTCGGTGTCGATCACCTTGCCCTCGGTGGACGGTATCGGCAGGCCGATCGCGCCGTTGTAGTCCTCCATGTCCATCGGGTTGATGCAGGCCGCCGGCGAGGTCTCCGTCAGTCCGTAGGCCTCGATCAACGGGACGCTGGTCACCTCTTTCCAGCGCTCGGCCACCGCACGCTGCACGGCCATGCCGCCGCCCAGCGTGAAACGCAGCTTGCTGAAATCGACCTCGTCGAAGCCGGGCGTGTTCAGCAGTCCGTTGAACAGGGTGTTGACGCCGGTAATCGCCGTGAACGGAGAGCCCTTCAGCGTCTTGACGAAGCCGTTCATATCGCGCGGGTTGGTGATCAGCAGGTTGCGGCCGCCGAACTTGATGAACACCAGGCAGTTCGCCGTCAGCGCAAAGATGTGATAAAGCGGCAGGGCGGTGACGATGATCTCGCGGCCGTAATCGATGTTGTTGCCCAGCCAGGCCGACGACTGCTGGACGTTCGCGACGATGTTGCCATGGGTCAGCATCGCGCCCTTCGACACGCCCGTGGTGCCTCCGGTGTACTGCAGGAAGGCCAGGTCCTCATGGTTCAGCGCCGGGCGTTCCAGCGATTTCGATTCGCCGGCCTTCAGCGCGGCCGAGAAGCGAACGGCACCGGGCAGGTTGTACGCCGGGACTTCCTTCTTGACGTGGCGAAGCACGAAGTTGATCAGCGAGCCCTTCGGGAAGCCCAGCAGGTCGCCGACGCCAGTGACGAAGACGTGCTCGCAGGCCGGACAGTCGCCGGTCACGGTATCGAGGGTGTGGGCGAAGTTCTCCAGCACGACGATGGCCCTTGCGCCTGAATCGTTGAGCTGGTGCTTCAGCTCCCGTGCGGTGTACAGCGGGTTGGTGTTGACCACGACCAGGCCGGCCCGGAGCACTCCGAACAAGGCGATCGGGTACTGCAGCAGGTTCGGCATCATGATCGCCACGCGATCGCCGCGCTCCAGACCGAGCGACTGGAGGTACGCCGCAAATGCGGCGCTCCTGCGGTCCAGCTCGGCATAGGTCATCGTCACACCGAAATTCTCGTACGCGACCCGGTCGGCATACTCGGTGCAACTGCTTTCGAAGATGTCGACCACGGAACTGAATTCATCGAGGTCGATCTCGTTCGGGATGCCCGCGGGGTACTGCTGCAACCAGGCCTTGTCGCTCATTGTCGAAGATTCCCTTTTCTGTTTGTGTGTCTACCCATCGCGTAGATTCGCACAGACCTTCGAGCCAGACAAGACCGGCCGGTTTGCCGAGGATCGATAGGACGTTTATCATCCGGACATCCGGCCGCAGCGACGCGCACGCCGGACCGCGGCTGGAATCGGGACGACTGATGGGTGAGCAGAATGTAGAGCGCGCCAGCGACGAGGGCACTCGACGTGCCTTCATGAAGGCGCTGTTGAACGAGGTCCGGGCGATGGAGGACATGCTCGCGGCCGGCCGGTTCGAGCACGGGATTCGACGCATCGGGGCCGAGCAGGAAATGTTCCTGGTCGATCGCGCCTTCCGGCCCGCGATGACCGCGATGCAATTGCTCGATGAACTCGACGATCCGCGCTTCACGCACGAACTCGGGCTGTTCAACCTCGAAGCCAACCTGTCGCCGCTCGAGCTGGGCGGCTCCTGCCTGCGCCAGCTCGAGGCCGAAACCCAGGAGGTCGTCGCGCTGGCCCGCGAGGGCGCCAAACGGGTCGATTCGCAGATCGCGCTGGTCGGCATCCTGCCGACCCTGACCCGCGACCACCTGACGCTCAACGCCATGGTGCCCACGGCGCGCTATTTCGCGCTGAACGAAGCGCTGCTGCGGCTTCGCGGCTCGGATTTCCAATTCGCGATCAAGGGTATCGACCAGCTCAACTTCCAGCACGACAACCTGATGCTGGAAGCCTGCAACACCAGTTTCCAGGTCCATTTCCAGGTCGGCGCCGACGAGTTCGCGTCGCTGTACAACTGCGCCCAGGCCGTGACCGGCCCGCTGCTGGCGGCCTGCGTGAACTCCCCGTTCCTGCTCGGCAAACGCCTCTGGCACGAGACCCGGATCGCGGTGTTCGAGAATTCCATCGACGCCCGCTCCGAGGCGTTGGCGGCACGCGGGCTGAAACCGCGCGTTCACTTCGGTGATCACTGGATCGAGGAATCGGTCATCGAGATCTTCAAGGAAGACATCGCGCGATTCCGGGTGATTCTGACCACCGAATTCGAGGACGACCCGATCGGGATGGTGCAGCGTGGCGAAGTGCCCAGGCTCAACGCGCTGCGGCTCCACAACGGAACGGTCTACCGCTGGAACCGCGCCTGCTACGGCATTTCCGACAACGGCAAGCCGCACCTCCGGATCGAGAACCGGGTGATACCGTCCGGGCCCACGGTGGTCGACGAGATCGCAAACGCGGCCTTCTTCTTCGGAATGATGTCCAAGCTCTCACACGCGATCGGCGACATCCGCGATCACCTGAATTTCAGCGACGTCAAGAGCAACTTCATGTCCGCGGCGCGCGACGGTTTGCGGGCCCAGCAGGTGTGGTTCGACGAGCGCCAGATGCCGGCCCAGCAGCTGATCCTCGAGGAACTCCTGCCGCTGGCCGACGAAGGACTGCGCGAGGCCGGGATCGACAGCGACGACATCGAGCGCTATCTCGGCGTGATCGAACGCCGGGTCGGTTCGCGCCAGACCGGCGCCCGCTGGCAGTTGCGTTCGCTGGAGAACATGGGCGAACGCGGCAGCATGCACGAACGGCTGCGGGCGCTGACTGCCGGCATGGTCCGGCTGCAGCAGACCGACGCCACGGTTGCCGACTGGGAACTGGCTGATTTCGGCACCGACCAGGACTGGCGCGAAAGCTACCGCACGGTGGGCCAGTTCATGGCCACCGACCTGTTCACCGTCCGTCCCGACGACATCGTGGACTTCGCCGCCAGCCTGATGGAGTGGCGCTATGTCCGGCACGTTCCGGTCGAGGACGATTCCGGCCGCCTGCTCGGGCTGGTGAGTCACCGCCAGCTGCTCCGGCTGGTTGCGCGGGGCGATGACAAGCGCGAGAACGGCGACCCGGTCATGGTCCGCGACATCATGCGCCCCGATCCGATGACGATCAGCCCCGAAACCACCACCGTGGAGGCGATCCGTCTGATGCGCGAGAACCGGCTGAGCTGTCTGCCGGTGGTCGAGAACGGCAAGCTGGTGGGCCTGGTCACCGAATACGACCTGATCGTCGTCGCCTCGCGCCTGCTCGAATCGGTGCTCGGTGGCACCTGACCGGCGCCGACCGGCCTGGGCCGGCCCGGTCGCCCCGGTCCTGGTCCTGCTGGTCCTGCTGGTTCTGGTTGCGGGCTGCGCCGAGCCGCCGCCGGCTGAGCAGCGCATCCTCGAGACGCTGGCCGAGATGGAGCAGGCGCTGGAGGCCGGCGACGTCGGCGACTTCATGGACCCGGTCGCCGAGGACTTCATCGCCGAGAACCGGGCGCTGGACCGCGCCGCGCTGGGGCTGCTGGTCCGACGCGAACGGCTCGCTCGCAACCGGATCGCGATCACGCGCTTCGAGCCCGAGGTGGAGCTGCACGGCGACGACCGGGCCACGGCGGTATTCCAGGCGCTGGCGACCGGGGGGGCGGGCCTGCTGCCCGACGAGGGCCAGCTCTGGCGGATCGAGACCTCGTGGCGACGCGACGACGATCAGTGGCGCCTGATCGGTGCCGGCTGGCGACGCGCGCTCGGCAATCGCGACTGAAACGCAAGGGGCCCGCCCGGTCGTTCTCAGGTTCTGAGAAACCGCTGGCGCAGCCTCTGCGTCATGACGCTGTTCCCGCCCACCGCCCAGTTCGATCGCTGGTTCCACGATGCCGTCGGCCCGGCCACGCCGATCCAGCGGGCCGCCTGGCCGGTGCTTCGCGCCGGGCGCTCGGCGCTGCTGGTGGCCGGAACCGGGCAGGGGAAGACCCTGGCAGCGTGGCGCCCGATCTGCGAAACCCTGCTTGGCGAGCGTGCATCCACCGGCGCTGGTTACCGCCGCCCCGGCGTCCGGGCGCTGCACGTGGCGCCTCTGAAGGCGCTGGCGCGCGACATCCTCGTCAACCTCGAGCCACTGCTGGTCGAAGCCGGTCGACTGCGCGGACGGCCGGTGCGGGCCGGGCTTCGCTGCGGCGATACACCGGCCGCTCGGCGCCGGACGCAGGTGCGCTCGCCGCCCGAGATCCTCAGCACGACGCCGGAGACCCTGTTCGTATTGCTTGGTTCGGCCGGCGGTCGCCGGATGCTTCGCACCGTTCGCAGCGTGGTGGTCGACGAGGTGCATGCCCTGGCGCCGGGACGGCGGGGCGCGCACCTCGCGATCACACTGGAGCGGCTCGATGCCCTCTGTGGTCGGAGCGTGCAACGGATCGGGCTATCCGCCACGGCCGAGCCGGCCGATGAACTGGCCGCCTGGCTCGGCGGTCCCGTCGCGGCCGAGGTGATCGCACCGCCGGTCGCGCTGGATCCCCCCCCCGACGTCGTGGTCGAACGACCGGGGCCGCCGCTTGGAGCCTTTCCAGGCATGGCGCACTGGAGCGCCATCCACGACCGCCTGGCCGAGCTGGCCGAACCCGACGGGGACTTGCTGGTGTTCTGCGCGACCCGCGCCCAGGTCGAGCGCACGGCCGCGGCGCTCGGCGAACGACTCGGCGAGACGCGCGTCGGCGCCCATCACGGAAGCCTGGACAGCGAGTGCCGGCGCGACGCGGAAAACGCGTTCCGCGACGGCCGGCTGGCGGTTCTGGTCGGCAGCGCGTCGCTGGAACTGGGCCTGGACCTCGGCCGGGTCGATCGCGTTGCGCAGGTCGGTGCGCCGGGAGGGCTGAACGCGCTCCGACAGCGGGCCGGGCGGAGCCGCCACCGGCCCGGCCAGACCTCCCGGCTGCACTGGTTCCCGTTGACACGCCATCAACTGCTGGAGGTCGAGGCCATGTGCGCTGCGCTCGACGCTGGCGGGCTGGATCGAACGAGCTGCCCGAGCGGACACCGCGACGTGCTGGCCCAGCAGCTGCTGGCGCTGGTCGCGTTCGACGGGCTGGCTTCGATCGCGGCAGTCCATCGGTGCGTCCAGGGGGCATATCCGTGGCGCGATCTCGAGACTCCGGCCGTGCGCGAACTGGCCGCGGCACTCCGCGGCGCGGATTCGAGACTGCCTGCAGCGCAGCGGCCGCCGACGCTGGAATTCGATCCGGAGACCGAACGTCTGGGCGTTCCGCCGGGCATGAACCGACTGATCCTGGCCAATGCCGGCACGATTCCGGAGTGGTTCGAGTATCGAGTGTGCGTCCAGCCCGGCGGTAAGGAGGTCGGGCGGCTCGACGAGGAGTTCGCGTTCGAATCGTCTCCGGGCCAGGTCATCCAGCTTGGCCATCGACGGTTCAGGATCCTGCGGGTTCGCTGCGGCCAGGTCGACGTGGCGCCGGCCGATGAGCACCTCGAGGCCGAGCTGCCGTTCTGGTTCGGCGACGGCCCGGGCCGGACCGAGGCCGTGCGTCGGGCGATCCTGGCGCGGCTCGAACAGGGTGCGCGCGACCCCGAACTGCGGGATTGGCTGGACTCGGCACGGTCGGTGCTCGGCGCGCTCCCCGGCCCTGGCCGGCTGGTGATCGAGCGGTTCCGCGACCCGAACGGCGACCGGCACCTGGTGCTGCATACCCTGGCCGGCGCCCGCGTCAACCGCGCCTGGGGACTGGCACTCCGCAAACGGTTCTGCCGCCAGTTCAATTTCGAGCTGCAGGCCGCGGCCACCGACGACGGCATCCTGATCTCGCTGGGCGTGAGTAGTGAATTCGACACCGGCGACGTGGTCCGTTTCGTGCGCGCCTCGACGGCCCGAGACGTGCTGACCCAGGCGCTGCTCGATACGCCGTTGTTCCTGACTCGGTTCCGCTGGGCCGCGAACACCGCGCTGGTGCTGCCGCGAATCGACGGCCGCGGCCCGGTGCCGGCCCAGCAGCAGCGCAGCCGGACCGAAAACCTGATCGCCTGCGTCTTCCCGGATCAGCTGGCCTGTCTCGAAAACCTGGCCGGGCCGCGCGAGGTGCCGAATCATCCGCTGGTCCGCCAGGCGCTGGACGACTGCCTCGACGACCACATGGACATCGACGGACTGACCCGCTATCTGCAGGCCATCGAGGACGGCGCTGTGGCCGTCCATGCGGTCGATCTCGAGCGGCCGTCGCCGCTGGCCGAAGGCCTGATCTACGCGCCCCGCCACAGTTTTCTCGACGAGGCCGCGGCCGAGGAGCGGCGGACCCGCAGCTTCGAGCCGACGCCGGGCCGCCGCGATGCGCCGGCGGGCCGCGCGCCGCGCAACCGGCCGGCCCTGCCGCACCGGGCCGATGCGCTCGAGCGGCTGCTGCGAACTGCCGGTTTCCTGACTGCGCGGGAGGGGGAGCGCGGGTTCGGGGCAGCCGGATCGCCGCCGGGCGGCTGGGCCGCACCGTTCGCGACCCTGGTCCGGGATCGTCGCGCGGTCGGCCTGCGGCCGGCAGGCCGGCACGGGCCGGCCTGGCTCTGGGTATCTGTGGAATGGCTGGCCGCCGTGCGCACGGTCTGGCCGTTTCTCGAGGCCAGCACGTGGTTGCAGGCCCGGCAGGCCGAGCGCCCCCGAGGCGGCAGCGAACGGGGGCTGCGCGTTCGCCGGCGCCGGCTCGGCCTGGACTGGCCGTTGCTGCACGCACCGGCGGACACCGGCCGAGCAGCTTCGCGCGTTCGTTGTCCGATGGATTGACGGGGCCGCCGGCCAGATTGGATACAATGGAGGAGTTCCCAACGGCACGGTTCCTACATGTCCCAGGCCCCGATCGAAACCGCGATCCCGATCACCGTCAAGAGCGGCGAAAAAGTCCGCAAACCACAGGGGTTCACGGCCATCCGCGACGGCATCAAGACCCGGCGCGATGCGACGGCCGACCCGATCGGACGCAAGCCCGAGTGGCTTCGCGTGCGGCTGCCGACGGTCGGCGAGGGCGGCAAGTACGAGCAGGTCAGGTCCAACGTTCGCAAGCACAAGCTGGCGACGGTCTGCGCTGAATCGAAATGCCCCAATATCGGAGAGTGCTGGAGCGCCGGAACGGCCACCATCATGCTGATGGGCGATGTCTGCACGCGCGCCTGCCGGTTCTGCTCGGTCGACACCGGCAATCCGCGCGGCTGGCTGGACCCGGACGAGCCGTCCAACGCCGCCGAGTCGGTTCGCCTGATGGACCTGAAGTACATCGTACTGACCTCGGTCGATCGCGACGATCTGCCGGACGGCGGCGCCGGACACTATGCCGCCTGCATCCGCGCGATCAAGGCGGTCAACCCGAAGACCGCGGTCGAAGCGCTCACACCGGATTTCCAGGGCCGGCACGAATGCGTCGAGACCGTCATCGACAGCGGCCTTGAAGTGTTCGCCCAGAACGTCGAAACGGTGCGCCGACTGACCCACCCGGTGCGCGATCCGCGCGCTTCGTACGAACAGACGCTCGACGTGCTCGATCACGCAAAACGGCACCGTGCCCACATCCTGACCAAGACCAGCCTGATGCTCGGACTCGGCGAAACCGATGACGAAGTGGTCGAGTGCATGCGCGACCTCCGGGCCATCGGCGTCGACATCGTCACCTTCGGCCAGTACCTGCGTCCGACGATGAATCACCTGCCGGTCGATCGCTACGTGACGCCGGAGACGTTTCGCCGTTTCCGTGAGATCGGCCTGGACATGGGCTTTCTCGAGGTCGTTTCCGGTCCATTGGTCCGGTCCAGCTACCGCGCAGAGCGCGTGCTGGAAAAGAACAACTGCGGTCTGGACTGAAGCGTGCCCGTCGACGAGGCCGATGGAGCGCTCGACGCGCTCCGGCGCGTGCTCGACGACGCCCGGGTCCAGCGCCGGACGCTGACCTATCTCCAGGCTGCCGACGCGATCCGGTTGCCGCCGCCTCGGCGAATCCATCGCGTCACACGTCTGCTCGAGCAACTGATGCGCGATGACGCCGCGGCCGGACGTCCGATTCGTTCCGCGCTGGTGGTCAGCCGGATCCGGGACGGGCTGCCTGCGCCGGGTTTCTTCGAGCGGGCCGTTCGGCTCGGAGTCATCGTGCCGGAGCAGCCGGTAGAAGTCGCCCACCGCGAACTGCTCGGATCCCTGTTCAGTGCGGATGATGCCGGCTGACCCGGCCGGGCCCGGCGTCGCCGCGGGCCGGGCGCTGCGGCTGGTTGCGGCAATCCTCTGCAGCGGCCTGATCCTGGCCGGCTGCCGGCAGGATCCAGCCTCTCCACCAGAGCCGCGCGCAGCGCGCATCCCGCATGCCGTGCTGTCGCCCGAAGGCGCGTTCAGCGACCCTTATCACTGGCTTCGCGACGACAGCCGCCGCGATCCGGAGGTGCGGGCCCACCTCGACGCCGAGAATCGCTACGCCGGGGCCATGCTGGCACCGTTGGCGGCACTCCGCGGCCGCCTGGAACGCGAATTGGAGGCCCGGCTGCAGACCCCGGACGACGTCGCGGAGTGGGCCGAGCATGGCTTTCAGTACCGCCTGTTTCTGGGGCCTGATGGCAGCGGGTTCCGGCTGCTGCGGCGGCCGGCCGATGGTATGCATCCGGAGCGTGTCGTCCTCGACCGCGCCGACCTCGCAGAGGCGGACCCGCGACTGCGCGTGATCGACTGGGACGCCAGTCCGGACGGCCGCCGCGTCGCCTGGCTCGAACAGCATCCCGCTGCGCGCTCGTTCCGCCTGCGGATTCGGGACCTGGAACGCGGGCGGATCCACGATCCGGCCATCGAGGGCGCTCGTTCGCTGGCCTGGAGCGCGGACGGGCGGTGGCTGTACTACACGCTCGCCGATCCGGCTACCCAGCGATCGGACCGCGTCCTGCGGATTCCCGCCGAGGGTGGGACGCCGCAGCCGGTCCACCACGAGCCAGACCCGGCGTTCCGCGCCGCAGTAGCGCGCACACGTTCCGGGCGGCACGTGCTGATCGACCTTCGGGCCACCGACACTCGCGAAATACGGCGGGTCGTTTCGACCGGCGACGATTGGGGAACCAATCCAGGAACAAACCCAGGAACAAACCGAGGGACCGTTCGGACCGTCGCGTTGATCGACCGCGAGCCCGGCCATCTCTATTCCGCCGATCACGTCGGCAATTCCTGGTTCGTTCGCACCAACCGGGACGCACCCAATTTCCGGCTGGTCGAAATCGTCGAGGGCAACCGGGAGCGCTGGATCGAACGCGTCCCGCATTCGGACCAGGCGATGCTGCTCGAATTCGACGCGTTCGACCGTCACATCGTCTACGCCCAACGCGTCGACGGGCAGCGTCGGATCCGCGTGCTGGACCGGCGCGACGGAACACAGCGCACGATCGATTTCGGACCCGAACCCCAGGTGCTGCGCCTCGGACGCAACCCCGAGCCGGCGGCCGATCACCTGCGCTTCGTCCACAGCGCGCCTGCGGTTCCCCGAGCCGCCTGGACCTATGCGTTCGACACCGGTGCCCTGGTCAGGGAGCCTCACGGCCGGGTGTCCGGCCCGGATCCAGCGGCCTACCGCGTCGAACGCCTCTGGATCGAAGCCCGCGACGGCGCCCGGGTGCCGGTGACCTTCGTTGCGCGGAACGACACGCCGCTGGATGGTCGCGCGCCGCTGTTGATCGAAGGTTACGGCGCCTACGGCCGTTCGCTGGAACCGGCCTTCGACGCCGACCGACTGAGCCTGCTCGATCGCGGCTTCGTAATCGCATTGGCCCACGTCCGCGGCGGACAGGAACGTGGCCGTCGCTGGTACCTCGAGGGGCGCGGCACATCGAAGATCAATTCCTTTCACGACTTCATCGACGTCACCGACCACCTGGCCGGCAGCGGACGGATCGACGCCGATCGGATCTACGCCGTGGGCGGCAGCGCCGGCGGGCTGCTGGTGGCGGCCGCCGCCAACATCGCACCGCAGCACTACGACGGAATCGTGGCCCGCGTCCCGTTCGTCGACGTTGTCCAGACCATGCTCGATCCGGCCATTCCACTGACCGCACAGGAGTACCTGGAGTGGGGCGATCCGCGCCGGCCGGACGAGTTCGAGGCGATGCGCCGCTGGTCCCCCTACGACAACGTGCGCCGCCAGGACTATCCGGCCATGCTGGTCACCGCGGGGCTTTGGGATGCGCAGGTCCCGTACTGGGCGCCGGTCAAGTGGGTCGCCCGATTGCGCGCGCTTCGCACCAACGACGCCCCGCTGCTGCTGCTCACCGACCTCGACGGGGGACACGACCTCTCGGATCGGCAGGCGCGCGTCCGGCAGCGGGCGGCGGAGTATGCCTTTCTTCTCGACCTGGCCGGATGCCGCGATGGTGATTCATGCGTTGGCTCCGGCTGAAGAACCTGCGCGACTCGCCCGTGCATCGTGGGCACGGCACGGGGCAGGCCGGATGATCGGTGTTCCGGGCCGATTCCCCGACGCCAATGAGCCTGGCGTCGGTCAGCAACCCGGTCACGCCGGCACCGCTGCCGTTGGGCTTCCACCCGCTTGGCCAGGGACTGATGCGCAAGCTGCCGGCCTTCGTCGCGTAAACCCGGACCGTGTTGCCCGGGTGCATGACGGTCGCGATCCCGTTTGCCATCCGCGGGAACATCGCAGTCCGCGAGCGCTGGCGCGCACTGGACCTGCAGCTGTCGATCCGCACCAGTCGACGCCGGCGAGGCGGTCAGGCTGCGCCCCTCAGGCCGGCGGTTGCGGCGTCTCGCGGGGCAGATCGAGGTCGATCAGCCGGCACGGCGTATGAACGATGTGCCCCTGCAGATAGTCGATTCCGATGCGCCGGAGACGGAGCAGCACCTCGACGCTCTCGACCGATTCGGCCACCGTTTCCAGCCCCGCGATCCGGGCGATTTCATGGATCGAGCGGACCATCGCGTGGTCGAGTTCGCTGTGGGCCAGTTCACGGACGAAGCCGCCGTCGATCTTGACCAGGTCGACCGGTAGCTGCTTCAGATAATCGAAGGTCGAAAGCCCCTTGCCGAAATCGTCGAGCGCGATCTGGCAGCCGAGCGCGCGCAGCTCGCTGAAGAACGCGCGAGCCTCTTCCAGACTATGCATCGCTGCGGTTTCGGTGACCTCGAAGCACAACCGCTCCGGCGGCACGCCGTGATCGCGGATGCGCTGGATGATTTCCGGAAGCATGGTGTCGCAGTCGACCGACTGGCCGGAGAGGTTGATATGCCAGGACGAGATTTCGGGAAGCCGTGCGGATTGCAGCCGGATCGCGGCCAGCGCGTGCTCGACCACCCATCGATCGACCGTGCGCGCGGTGTGGAAGCGCTCCGCAGCCTCCATGAACCGACTCGCGGTGTGCATCACACCATCGTCCGCCTTGAGCCGCAGCAGCAGTTCACAGCGGTAGCGCCCCTGCGACATCGGCTGGATGAGCTGACCGTGGAACCGCAGCCGGTCCTGGCCAAGCGCCTGGTTGATTCGATGCACCCATTCCATCTCCTCGTGCCGGCGCCTTGACGAATCACGCTCGTCGGAATGGACCTGGACGCGATTGCGTCCCTGGTCCTTGGCTTCATGGCAGGCGATGTTGGCCCGCTGGAGGAGCGTCGGCGCATCCTGGTAACGCTCGTCCAGCGGAACCAGCCCGATGCTCGCGCTGATCGTGATCGCCTGCTCCTCCCAACGGAAGGAAAAATCGGAAATGACGCTGCGCAGCCGCTCGATCACCTCGATGGCGGTGTCTTTCGAACAGTGCTTCAGCAGGATGCCGAACTCGTCGCCGTCGAGACGTGCGAGCAGGTCGCCGTCACGCAGGCAGGCCTGCATCTGTTCGGAAAGTCGCACCAGCAGCGCATCGCCGGCCAGGTGACCGAAAGAGTCGTTGACGACCTTGAACTGGTCGAGGTCGACGAGACAGAGCGCGTGCGAGCCACGCGCTCGATTCGCGCGATGCAGCAGCTGGTTGAGGCTGCGCTCGAATTCACGCCGATTCGGCAGTCCGGTCAACTGGTCGTGTGCCGCCTGGTAGGCGAGTTCGCCGGCCAGTCGATGCGGCTCGGAGATGTCCTCGAGCACCGCGACCTGCAGCTCGCCGCTTGCACCCGAGGCGGGATCCAGCGGAGCCAGCGAAAGCTTGGCCCAGACCACGCTGCCGTCCGGTCGGAGATACCGGGACTCGAGTTCCGCGCCGGGGCCACCGCGTTGGCTGCGGTCGATGATGAACTTGCGCAGTGCGCCGCGGTCCTCGGCGTGCGAGAAATGCGAAAGCGGTTGTCCGGACAGCTCTCCCGGGCGACGCTGCAACAGCTCGGCCAGTGACTCGTTGATTTCGCAGAGTACCGTGTGTGAATCGATCAGCGCCATGCCCACCGGCGCCTGCTCGAAGGTCGTCCAGAACCGGGTCTCCGATCGGCGGAATTCACGAATGGCCCGCAGCGTTGCCAGCAGCAGCAGTGCCCCGATGACGATCAGCGCGGCCAGCGTGAATCCGCGTGCGGCCCGTTCGATGGCCGTGCCGGCCTCGGACATCGCGCCGGCGAAGGCCAGCGTGTCGCGGGCCAGGCTGCGATCGATCAGCGCGAGCTCGTCGCGGATCGACGCATCGATCGAGCCATTCGAATCGGCCGGGGACTGCCGGTAGGCTTCGAGTTCATCGGCCAGGCGATCGAGACGCTCGACCCAGGCATCGCCGTCCTGCCAGAGCGCCAGCGCCCGCTGGACCTCGGGCATGCCGGCCAGGTGGCGGTGGAGCCGGATCATCTTCGGCACGTCATCGGGCGAATTTCCGGCTCGTACGAACGCATCCCGCGTGCGCCCCGCGTCGATGAATCCCTCGGCGAGCAGGCGGCGCGCTTCGCGGGCCGCGAGGGGAACGGCCAGCTGCTCCCGGGCTTCGGCGAGATCGGCGGGATTGCCTTGTTCGGCGTACCGATCGAGGCGGAACACCACGTTCTGCTGGGCGCGCGACCAGTGGCTCTCGCCGGCAACATAGGCACGCGTGGCGGACAGGAAGTCCAGCGACACCAGGATCAGGGCCCCGGAGACCGCGACCAGGACCACGACCAGGGTCAGCAACGGCAGCAGATGCCGGATCGCGCCGGCACGCCGGGTCGTCGCCGGACCCGGACGACGATCCCGACCCTCTGCGGATCCGGCTGAGGCCGATGCGTCGAGCTTTGCAGTCACGCAGCGTCCTCGCTCGCGATCCGGGGCCTCAGGTCGCGATGAGCGATCACGACGCCGGGTCCGTCCATGTCGGGTCGGATCGTGAAGCCGAGTGTCCGAACGATGTGCAGCATCCCGTCGTTGTCGCTCATGATCCGTCCATAGATGCTGTCGAGTCGCTTCTTCCTGCACCATTCGATCAGGCGCTGCAGCAGATACCGGCCGAGACCGAACCCCTGCAACTCGCCGCCGACCGTGACCGCGAACTCCGCGTTGCGTTCGTCGGGGTCGATCGCAACCCGGCCGACGCCGCCGATCCGGGCGTCCTCGGGCGGCAGGAACTCGGTCACCACCAGCGCGAAGGCCCACTCCGGATCGAGTGCGCTGAGCGAACGGGCCAGCTCGGGCGACAACTCCCTGATCGGGTGGAAGAATCTGAACCTGACCTCTTCGGGCGTCAATTCGCGGAAGGCGATCCTGAGGCGTTCCGCATCGTCCGGCCGGATCGGCCGAAGCAGCAGCTTACGTCCTGTCTCGAGCCGGAGCGCATTGCACCAGGGTCGCCCCAGAGGGAGGCGCTCGAACCGGTAGGATGAACGGGCTGCAGCCATGTCGCTATCATGCCACGCAGATTCTTCCCGAGCCGTCTGCCCGCGCAATGAGCCTCCCACCGCCAGACTCGTTCGATCCACCGCTCGACGCCACCGAGCGCCGGCTGGTCGATGCCGTGGACGCGGCCTGCCGCGACCCCGCCGCCGACCATGGCCGTCTCCGACAACGCGTCAGGAACCGGGCCGAGAAGTACCGTGAGCTCGCGCGCCGGTCGCGTTTCGACGGTGCCGCGGCTCGTGCAGGTGACAGTGCCGGCCGACTGGCGCTGTTCGAGGCGCTGCTGGCGCGGCTGGAGGTCTCGAACGGCGACGCGCCGTCCTGACCGGACCGATCTGCTGATTGTCCCGGGCAGGAATCAGGGCGCGCTGACGGCCGGGACAGAGGCGGCCAGCACTTCGTCCCAGAACGCGCGGTCCAGCTCTCCGACCGCGCGGGATTCCGCGTTCATCAGCAGCACCAGTCCGAGATCGAGGTCGTGCGACAGCGCGATCTCGGCCCGGTACCCGGCCAGCCAGCCGCTGTGGATGGCCAGCCGGTGTCCATCCAGCGCGTAGATGCGCCAGCCAAGACCGTAATGCGCATCGTCCAGCCGGTCGCGCCAGTGGCGGTTGCGCAGTTCCCGCGTGGTGCGGATGCGCGGGGTCAGCACCTCGCGGATCACCGGATCCGGCACGACGTCGTCCCGATGGCCCAGCATCGCAATGGCCCATTGCGCCATGTCGAGAATCGAGGCGTTGATTCCTGCCGCCGAGCTGACCTGGTAATAGGTCCGGCGCGGTGAAGACAGGTGCCAGCCAGAGCGTGTCTTCAGGTGGGGCAGGGCCCGGTTGTCCTCCTGCATGAAGGCCTCGTAGCCGATCGATGCGTTGTTCATGCCCAGCGGCGCGAACAGCCGGTCCCGGATCAAGGTCGGGTAGGGCACCGAGGTGCTGGCCTCGACGACGTCCTCGACGAGGCTGAACACGCTGTTCTGATAGCTGTAGCAGGCCCCGGGTGGGCAGATCGGTTCGATTTCGGCAAACCGCGGATAGATTTCATGTCGGCTGCGGCCGGCCTCGATGAGGTTGTCGTAGGCGTTGGGCACGAAGCCGGAGCGCTGGCCGAGGACGTCCTGGACCGTCAGGCGACGGATGGTGGCGTCGCGGAATCCGAACGACGGCGCGTAGCGGGCGACCGGTTCGGTCAGCTCGAACAGGCCCTCGTGGGCCAGCAGAGCCGCGAGCACGCCGGCGAAGCCCTTCGACACCGACGCGATGCGGAACACCGTCGAGGCATCGATCGAGCGGCTGCGTTGCCGGTCTACGTGGCCGTGCGTGCCGAGACCCGCGATCGTGCCGCGATGGACGACGACCCAGGCTGCACCGGGAATCCGCTCGTCGGCCACGACGCGGCCGAACCGGTCCTCGAACGCGTCCAGCGCCGTTTGAAGTGCGGGATCGGCCGGCGGCGAGGGTTCCGCCCGGGTCGCGAACGCCGTCGCGACGATCAACAGGACGATGACGGCCGGCATTCGTCGATGAACAGCTGCCGTCATTCGTCGAGGCCCGGTGGTTTGCGCAAGCGCCTGATCTGCTTGCGCTGGCGCTTTTCGGTCAGGCGCTTCTCGCGCTGCGAGCGCGAGGGCCGGGTCTTGCGGCGCGGCTTGACCGGACGCCGGGCGCGTTCGATCATCGCCGCCAGACGCCGACGGGCTTCGACCCGGTTGCGGTACTGACTTCGGCTGGATTCGCTTCGCAGGGTGATGATGCCGTTCTGATCGGCCAGCTGCCCGGCCGCCTCGATCAGCCGACGGGCCACGGCCTCGCCGAGGAACGCACTGTTGGCCGCATCGAACCGGAGCTGGACGGCCGTTTCGGCGCGATTGACGTGTTGGCCACCAGGGCCGCTGGCGCGGATGAAGCGCTCTTCAAGCTCGTCTTCCGGCGGCAGGTGCCGTGGTCGAGGCGCAGTGGAATTCATGTGGGAGCGGTCGACACGGCCATCAATCGCCGCGTGGCCTCGGCCAGCGTGTCGTCGGTCTTGGCGAAGCAGAAGCGGAGAACGTGATCGTCGCGGCCGTCGGCGAAGAACACCGAGATCGGGATCGACGCCACACCGGCGTGTTCGGTCAGCCAGTCGGCCATGTCGGTATCGGGCCGATCGCTGATCGCGGAATAATCGAGCAACTGGAAATACGTGCCGGGGCAGGGCAGCAAGGCCCAGCGCGATCCGTCCAGCGCATCGCGAAAGCGGTCGCGGCGGGCCTGGTAGAAGGCCGGCAGCTCGAGATGGACGTCCGATTCGGCCATGAACCCGGCGATCGCGTGCTGCATCGGGGTCGATACGCTGAACGTTGTGAACTGATGGACCTTGCGGAATTCCGCGCTCAGCGCCGCCGGCGCCACGCAATAGCCGATCTTCCAGCCGGTCGTGTGATAGGTCTTGCCGAACGAGAACACCGCGAAACTGCGTGCACGCAGTTCGGGGTGGGCAAGGACGCTTTCGTGGCCTCGCCCGTCGAAGACGATGTGCTCGTAGACCTCGTCGGAGACCACCAGGACGTCGGTGCCGCGCAGGCACTCGGCCAGTCGGTCGAGCGCATCGCGGGAAATCACCGCGCCGGTCGGGTTGTGCGGGCTGTTGATGATGATCATCCGGGTGCGCGACGACAATACGTCGGTCAGTCGATCGAAGTCGATGCCGTAGTCGGGAGCCAGCAGCGGCAGGTGGATGCAATGCCCCCCGGCGAGCCGTACCGCTGGATCATAGCTGTCGTAGGCCGGATCGAACACGATGACCTCGTCGCCCGGTCGCACCGCGGCCTGGATCGCGACGAACAGCGCCTCGGTCGCACCACTGCTGACGGTCACTTCGGCGTCGGCATCCACCCCGGCGCCGTAGAGTGCGCGAATCTTGGCCGCGATCGCCTCGCGCAGCGCGGGCAGCCCCGGCATCGGGGCATATTGGTTCCATCCGGCCGCCATCGCCCGCTCGACGCGTTCGCGCAGCGCGGCCGGACACTCGAAATCCGGAAATCCCTGCGCCAGGTTCAGCGCACCGTGCTGCTGGGCCTTTTGCGACATCACCGCAAAGATGGTGGTGCCGACGTCCGGAAGCCGGGACTGGATCGAAAGCGGGGTCATGCCGGCCGCGAACGAGGCAGTCTGGACTGGAAGGAGCGATGGTGCATGGTCAAGCACGCCGGGTCGGGTCAGGTGGAATCGAACCACACCGAGTATAGCGAGCGTGAGACCACATCACGTCCGCGCGGTTCAGGGACAATAGGAGCTGATCGTCTTTCGGAGTGTGCAATGAGCTGGGTCCGCATCATGATCGCGTCGGTGCTTCTGGGCATGAACACCCTGGTCCACGGGCTGCCGCTGGTGCTGCTTGCCCTGGTCAAGGTCGTGCTGCCCTGGACCGGTGCCCGACGCCGACTCACCGCGATCCTGACCCGGCTGGCCGAAAGCTGGATCGGGGTCAACGACTGGATGATCGATCGGCTCAGCGGAATGCGGATCCGCATCGAGGGCGAGCTTCCCGAAGGATCGCCGGCCGATCGTTCCGGGCATTACCTCGTCCTGGCCAATCACCAGAGCTGGGTCGATATACCGGTGCTGCAGCGGGTGTTCAATCGACGCCTTCCGCTGCTGCGTTTCTTCCTCAAGAGCCAGCTGATCTGGGTGCCGATGCTGGGCCTGACCTGGTGGGCGCTCGATTTTCCCTTCATGAAGCGTTACTCGAAGGAAACGCTGGCCCGGAAACCGCAGCTGGCCGGGCGCGATATCGAGGCCACCCGGCGGGCCTGCCGGAAATTTCTCGACCGGCCGGTCGCGATAATGAACTTCGTCGAGGGGACGCGTCTCACCGAGGCCAAGCAGAAGGCCCAGCGTTCGCCGCACGACCACCTGCTGCGCCCCCGGGCCGGGGGCATCGCGTTCGTGCTCGACGCGATGCAGGACGCGATCGAGACCATCGTCGACGTCACGCTGGTCTACCCGCGCGGCACCGGCGAACTGGGCGCACTGATGGCCGGCCGGATTCCCGAGGTCGTCGTCCACGTGCACGCCTTTCCGGTGCCCGAGGCACTGCGCGGCGGCGACTACCAGCACGACGAGGAATTCCGCGCCCGGTTCCAGGTCTGGCTGAACACGCTGTGGGAGGAAAAGGACGCGCGGATCGCCGCCGTCCTGCAGCGGCCGCACGGCTCGTCCTGACCGCGGAGTCGCATCGCTGCGGCACAGCGGGTAAGCTTGCGGTCCCGTTTCACAGCGAGACCCCGTTCCGATGTCGTTTTCCGATGCTCGTTCTGTTCGATCCGCTCCACACGATCGCCGTAGGTTCACGCCGCGGCTCGTTTTTTTCCTGCTGCTGATCGCGCTTGCCGCGCCGGCGCTCGCCGATGACGAAGCGCCCGATGCCGGCCAGATCTTCGGCGGTCTCGCGGTGCGCGACATCGGACCGGCGGTCACCTCGGGCCGGATCAGCGACTTCGCCATGCACCCGGACGGCTGGCAGACCTTCTACGCCGGCGTCGCCTCGGGCGGGGTCTGGAAGACCACCAACGGCGGCATCACCTGGACGCCGGTCTTCGACAACGAGGGCTCCTATGCGGTCGGCGTGGTCGAGATCGACCCGAACGATCCGGACACGGTCTGGGTCGGCACCGGCGAGAACAACGCCCAGCGCTCGGTCGGCTACGGCGACGGCGTCTACAAGTCGATCGACGGCGGCCGCAGCTGGACCAACATGGGCCTGGAGAACTCCGGCCACATCGGCGCCATCATCATCGACCCGCGCGATTCCGACCACGTGCTGGTCGCCGCCCACGGCCCGCTGTGGAGCGACGGCGGCGATCGCGGCGTGTATCGCACGCGCGACGGCGGCGAGACCTGGGAGCGGATCCTGGAGATCGACGAGTACACCGGCGTCAACGAAGTCGTCATGCACCCGGACGACCCGGACCTGCTGCTGGCCTCCAGCTACCAGCGCCGCCGGCACGTCTGGACGCTGATCAACGGCGGCCCGGGCAGCGGCATCCACCGCTCGACCGACGGCGGCGAGACCTGGACCGAGATCACCGCCGGCCTGCCGTCGGAGGACATGGGCAAGATCGGCCTGGCCTACGCGCCGGCGCGGCCCGACACCGTCTACGCGATCATCGAGTCCGACGGCCCGGGCGAGGGCAGCTACCGCTCGACCGACTTCGGCGTGACCTGGGAGAAGCGCTCCAGCTACGTGGCCGGCAGCCCGCAGTACTACAACGAGCTGATCGCCGACCCGGTCGACCCGGAGAAGGTCTACTCGATGGACACCTGGCTGATGGTCAGCGAGGACGGCGGCGCGAACTGGTCGATGGTCGGCAACGCCCACAAGCACGTCGACGAACACGCCCTGTGGATCAACCCCGACAACCCCGACCACATCATCACCGGCAACGACGGCGGCATCTACGACACCTACGACGGGGGCGCGAACTGGCGGCACGTCGAGAACCTGCCGATCACCCAGTTCTATCGCGCCACGCCGGACAACGCCGAGCCGTTCTACAACGTCTACGGCGGCACCCAGGACAACTCGACGCTGGGCGCACCGTCGCGCACGACCTACAACTACGGCATCGCCAACTCCGACTGGATCGTCACGCTGGGCGGCGACGGCTTCAAGACCCAGGTCGACCCGACCAACCCCGACATCGTCTACTCGCAGCTGCAGTACGGCATGCTCGCCCGCTACGACCGGACCAGCGGCGAGCGCGTGCTGATCACGCCGATGCCGGGCGCGGAGGAGGACGACTACAAGTGGAACTGGAACTCGGCCTTCATCATCAGCCCGCACGACCCGAAGCGGCTGTACTTCGCGGCCGAGAAGATCTTCGTGTCCGACGACGGCGGCAATGCCTGGCGGCCGTTCAGCCCGGACCTGACGCGCCAGCTCGACCGCAACGAGCTCGAGGTCATGGGCCGCGTCTGGAGCGTCGACGCCGTGGCCAAGAACGACTCGACCTCGATGTACGGCAGCATCATCTCGTTGTCGGAAAGCCCGCTCGTCGAAGGCCTGATCTACGCCGGCACCGACGACGGGCTGGTCCAGGTCACCGCCGACGGCGGCGAGAGCTGGACGCGCTACGACGACTTCGGCCGCGTGCCCGACATGACCTTCGTCAGCGACCTGGCCGCCTCGCTGCACGACGAGGACACCGTGTTCGCCACCTTCAACAACCACAAGCGCGGCGACTACAAACCCTACGTCTACCGCTCGACCAACCGCGGACGCTCGTGGACCTCGATCACCGGCGACCTGCCGGAGCGCGGCAACGTCCATACCATCGTCCAGGACCACGTCGACCCGGACCTGCTGTTCGTCGGCACCGAGTTCGGCGCCTACTTCACCCAGAACGGCGGCGACAACTGGCACGAGATCACCGGCAACATGCCGACGATCGCCGTGCGCGACCTGGAGATCCAGCGCCGCGAGAACGACCTGGTCGTCGCCACCTTCGGCCGCGGCATCCGGATTCTCGACGATTACCGCGCGCTGCGGACGAAGGCCGACGACGTCGCCGACGCCGAGGCCACCGTGTTCCCGGTCCGCGATCCGTGGATGTACGTCGAACAGGACGTGTTCGGCTACGGCACCAAGGGCTTCCAGGGCGAGACCTTCTTCACCGCGCCCAACCCCGAGTACGGCGCCGTGGTCACGTACTACCTTCGCGACGGCTACACGTCGCTGCGCGACCAGCGCCTGAAGGAAGAGGGCGAACGCCGCGCCAGCTTCGAGGACAACCCGTACCCGTCCTGGGACCGCCTGCGTGAAGAAGACCGCGAGCAGGCCCCGGAACTGCAGATCGAGATCCGCAACGACCGGGGCGAAACCGTCCGCCGGATCACCGGCCCGACCTCGAAAGGCCTGCATCGCGTGGCCTGGGACCTGCGCACGCCGGCCCCGGACCCGGTCGAACTCGGCGGCGGCGGCTTCCGCTCCCCTTGGGACAGCGAGCCGCAGGGCGTGTTCGTCGCCCCGGGCACCTACACCGCGCAACTCTACAAGCGCGTGCGCGGTGAGCGCACCGCGCTGGCCGAGCCGGTGGCCTTCACCGTCAAGCCGCTGGACCGCGGCCTGTTCCGGCCGGATTCGCTCGAGACCCACGCCGAGACCATGCAGGCCGCCGCCGACCTGAGCCGCGCCGTGCAGGGCGCCGGACGGGCGCTCGGCGAGCTGAACGAGCGCGCTTCGCACGTCGACGTCGCCATCCGCGACACCCCGGCGCTGGACCCGGCCCTGCGCGACCGGCTGGACCGCATCGAGGAACGCCTGGCCGACCTGCGCGTGACCATGTACGGCGACTCGGTCAAGGCCGGCGCCAATGAACCGCGCCCGATGGGCCTGGCCGGCCGCATGGGCATGTTCGCCTGGGCCCACTGGAACGCCCTGGCCGCCGTCACCGACAACCAGGCCGACTCGCTGGCCATCGCGCGGGCGCAGTACGCCGAGCTCGAAGAGGCCCTGCAGTCCGCCGATGCCGCCCTCAGCGCCCTGGAGAGCGAACTGGCCGGCAAGGCGCCGTGGACGCCGGGGCGGTTGCCGAGGCTCGATGGTTGATCGCAACCTCACACTGAACGGAAAACGGCCCGCTCGATGCGGGCCGCTTTCTGTAGACGTTCAGGGCGGGAGCGGTCGTATGCGGAGATCGAGGCGCGGCCTCAGGAGCCGTCAATTCAGGCACGTGGGATGGGACGGCCACGGCGGCGTTTACGGCGGCGGTGTCCTTCGGCATCGGTCAGGGGCTGGAATCGAACTTCTCTGGCGATTTTCTAGGGAGCCAGTTGAATGCAGAAGGCTATGCACTCAAGAGGGGCCTGCACGGCACCGTGGGTGGCACGGTCGCGGAGCTGCCTCGAAGATCCGCTCCCGGATCCAGTCCCGCCGGTGTGAGCAGTCCCGGCCGGTCTCGCGATCAAAGCCGCACAGGAACTGCCGCCGCACGCAGCGACTGACGACGTGGTAATGCGGCGTGGCATCGAGCGAGACGACGCGACCGCGAGGTTCGGGCATCGGTGTCTTCCGGAGCGAGTGCACGGTCACTCTAGGTCAGAAGGTAGCAGTCTGGCATCGGACGAATTTCTCGAATTCGTGTAGGTTATTTCCTACTGGGTGGATGTCCGGGTTGTTGGCGAGCAGGCCATGGCGGCCTGACTCACACTTTGAGCTCTCCGGAGAACCTGGGGCGGTTCAAGTCCCGGTTTTTGGTTTTTGCGGGTTTTTGTTCTGTTGTTCGGGGCTGTTGCCGCGGGTTGTTGCCGTGTCCACGCGTCTTGCCGGAGCGACTTGACAGTCCCCGATCCCGGTCGATACCTTCGAGTTGGGGCTTGTTGACAATCATCGAATTCGTGAGGCGTTGCATGAACATCATTTCGAGAACTATTTGTGCATTCCTGGCTGCAGCAATCTGCAGCACGTTTGCTATCGCAGCGATGGATCTTCGGACTGCGGCATTGGAATCGACCACGGTTCCACTCGACATTTATGAGATCGTGGTCACGGGACATTTCGGCGGCACGGAACTCCCTCCGGCAGGGGCACGCCTGCCTGCCGGTGAAACGGCGTCCTTCGGCATTCCGACGAAAGGCGGTGGCCGACTCATCTATACGATGACCGCCGAAAAGGCGGGCGATTCCGTCACGCGTACGGAGCCTGGAAAGCAGAGAGTTTCAGTCTTCGCCATCGTCGAATTCCAGGATACCGACGGTGCGATCCGGACCCTCGCCGACCCGGGGGCGACGATCATGGCGCCCGACATGATCAGTTTCGATCTACCCGGCCCGTCAGGCTCGACGGAATCGATCACCCTGTTGATCGACGTGGTTGCCGTCCAGCAGGCACACCTGGACCCTGCACAGCTCGAGGCCTTCCAGGAAACAGGCCGCATCTGTGCCAGGGAAGCGCTCGACTCGTCCGGCACCGCTAGCCAGATTCAGAATCAAGAATGCTGCTCACTCAACTGCAGCGGAGGCGAAACCGGTTCCTGCTGCGTTTCCAGTGGCCCCGCGACCTGCTGTTCCTGTGGCGACTGCTGCAACATCCCCGGCCCCGGGAGCGGCGGAACGCCACCTCCGCCGAGTTTCTGCTCGATGTATCCGGAAATCTGCGACCTGGCAGGCTACTGACGCCTGTCGACCGCGAACACGCACGCCGCAGCAATTCCGCTGCAGCGTTGCGCGTTGCTTAGTCACGCTTTCGAATGGAAACGAGAGCCCGCCGCTTTTCGTCCTGCCGACGATCGTCAAGCGACACCTACCTTTACGCACTTACGAGGACAGCCTGGACACCCATCCGAGGACAGCCTGGACACCCATCCACTAAGAACCGACGATCTGTCGGCGATCACGGACAACCCTCACGGACAACCCGGACACCCATCCATCAAGAGTCGAAGATCATTCGACTGTCACCGAGGATCGGCGCCTTCGAGCATTCGAAAATCCATGAAATTGCCTCGCTTCGAGGCTGCATGAGGCGTTTCGGGTCGCAGAACAGCGTTTTCGCCGAACCTGGAGCGAAGAGAACCCAGACACCCATACTTTGATAACCAATGGGTCGATTTCCTACAGGAGTTTCAGAACGTCACTGACGTATCCGGAAATTCCGTTCGGTACTCTTCGTGTATCGAGATCCTGGATTTCGTAGGCCAGGTGTCTTGACGCCCCGGCAGCTCCGGCTCGGGCAACGTGTTCCAACGGCGAGCCGCCGGGGATGCTTGCGTCAGCGCGTTGGCCTCGTCATCACGTTGTGGATACGAGGGCAGAGGTGCTGGTATGGAAGGTTCTGTTTTCAGTTTGTTCGGTGCAATGCTGGGGTTCGCGATTCTCGCTCTGCTCGCGTTCCTCGTGCTCCGCCTGGTTCGGCGTACATGGATTGCCGGGAAGCGGCGCGGCCCGAACGAAGCAGGTGCGAAGGAGGGGTCGAACACGCCCCGAAGGCACGACCGGCAGGGCCATTGAGCGTTCGACGGTAGGAGCGTGCCGGATGCGTGCGCCGTCCGGATATCGAAACGGCCCGCGTCGAGCGGGCCGTTTGCGGTGCGGCCACCGGGCAGAGTCCGGTGCCGATGGATGAACGTCAAGCGATCGATCAGGCCGCTTCGCTCTTGGCGTCGGCCGGATCGGTGCCAGCCAGCTGGCGCAGGACGTAGTGCAGGATGCCGCCGTGCTTGTAGTACTGGACTTCCTTCGGGGTGTCCAGCCGCACGCGGACCTTGAACTTCGTTTCCTTGCCGTCGTCGTCGGTCGCGATGACGGTGGCCTCGCTGGAGTTGCCGATGTCCAGGTCTTCGATGGCGTAGGTCTCGAACCCGGTCAGGCCCAGGGTTTCACGAGACTCGCCCTCCATGAAGTTCAGCGGCAGCACGCCCATGCCGACCAGGTTCGACCGGTGGATGCGCTCGAAGGACTCGGTGATCACGGCCTGGACACCGAGCAGGATGGTGCCCTTGGCGGCCCAGTCACGCGACGAGCCGGTGCCGTATTCCTTGCCGCCGATCACGATCAGCGGAGTGCCATCGTCCTTGTACTTCATGGCTGCATCGTAGATCGGCATGACTTCGCCGGACGGCACGTGGGTGGTGAAGCCGCCCTCGGTGCCTTCGGCCATCTCGTTCTTGATGCGCACGTTGGCGAAGGTGCCGCGCATCATGACTTCGTGGTTGCCGCGGCGCGATCCGTAGCTGTTGAAGTCGACCGGCGAGACGCCGTGCTCCTGCAGGTAATGACCGGCCGGGGAATCCGGCTTGATCGCGCCGGCCGGCGAGATGTGGTCGGTGGTGACCGAGTCGCCGAGTTTCGCCAGGCAGCGGGCGCCGGTGATCGCGCCGATCTCCGGCAGGTCCATGGTCATGCCTTCGAAGTAGGGCGGGTTCTGGACGTAGGTCGAATCGTCGGACCAGGCGAACATCTCGCCGGTCGGCGTGTCCATCGACTTCCAGCGCTCGTCACCTTCGAACACGCTGGCGTAGTTGCGCTCGAAGCTTTCCTCGGTGACGGTCTTCTGGATGAAGTCGTGCAGCTCGTGCGGATCCGGCCAGATGTCCTTCAGGAAGACGTCGTTGCCGTCGGCGTCCTGGCCCAGCGGTTCCTCGACGAGGTCGATATCCATCCGGCCGGCGATCGCGTAGGCGACGACCAGCGGCGGCGAGGCCAGGTAGTTGGTCCGGACCTCGGCGTGGATGCGGCCTTCGAAGTTGCGGTTGCCCGAAAGCACCGAGGCGACGACCAGTTCGTGCTCGCGGATCGCCTTCTCGATCGGGTCCGGCAGCGGGCCGGAGTTGCCGATGCAGGTCGTGCAGCCGTAGCCGACGGTGTAGAAGCCCAGCGCTTCGAGGTCGTCGTCGAGCTCGGCGGCCTCGAGGTAGTCGGTGACCACCTTCGACCCCGGCGCCAGCGAGGTCTTGACCCACGGCTTGACCTTCAGCCCCTTTTCCCGGGCATTGCGGGCCAGCAGGCCGGCGCCCAGCATCACCGCCGGGTTGGAGGTGTTGGTGCACGACGTGATCGCCGCGATGACCACCGCGCCGTCCTGGAGCACGAAGGTCTCGCCCTTGTAGGTGACCTCCGCAACCCCCGGTACGTCGTGTCCGACCGCAGTGCCGCCGCCTTCGTCGGCGAACCGGCCTCCGCCGTTTGCGTCGCGCTCCTTCGTCATCTCGGCGCTGACCTGCGCGAAGGCGTTCTTCGCCTCGGTCAGCGGCACGCGGTCCTGCGGCCGCTTCGGGCCGGCCAGCGACGGCACCACGGTACCCATGTCGAGTTCGATGACGCTGGTGTAGTCGGCCGGTGCATCGCCGTCCTCGCGCCACAGGCCCTGGGCCCGGGCATAGGTCTCGACCAGCGCCAGCCGGTCGTCGGCGCGGCCGGACAGCTTCAGGTAGCGGATGGTCTCGGCATCGATCGGGAAAATCGCGCAGGTCGAACCGAATTCAGGCGACATGTTGCCCAGCGTGGCCCGATCGGCCAGCGGCAGGTGGGTCAGGCCATCGCCGAAGAACTCGACGAACTTGCTGACCACGCCGTGGTCGCGGAGCATGTCGGTGACGGTCAGGACCAGGTCGGTGGCGGTGGTGCCTTCTGGCAGCTTGCCGGTGAGCTTGAAGCCGACGACCTGCGGCAGCAGCATCGAGATCGGCTGGCCCAGCATTGCGGCCTCGGCCTCGATGCCGCCCACGCCCCAGCCCAGTACGCCCAGGCCGTTGATCATGGTGGTGTGCGAATCGGTGCCGACGACGGTGTCGGGCCAGGCCATCATCTCGCCGTCCACTTCCTGGCCGAAGACCACCCGCGAGAGATGCTCGAGGTTGACCTGGTGGACGATGCCGGTGT
>CAZJSH010000002.1:0-35578 GCA_964548715.1 uncultured Halomonas sp.
CGCAGGGAAATCGATCGGGTCGCCTCGGGCGAATTCGACGCAGAGGACAACCCGCTGAAAATGGCGCCGCACACCATCGCCGAGATCAGCGCCGACGACTGGTCCCACCCCTACAGCCGCGAACAGGCTGGCTGGCCGGTGCAGTCGCTCCGGTTGGGCAAGTTCTTCGCCTCGGTCGCCCGCGTCGACAACGTCTACGGCGACCGCAACCTCGTCTGCTCCTGTCCGCCGCTCGACGTCTACGCCGAGGCCAGCTGAACGGCGAACAAGAAAACGGCCCGGGCGGGACCCGGGCCGTTGTTCACTTCTGCGCGGCACTACCCGAGGGCGGTGCAGATCGCGACTCAGTCTTCGGGGCTGTAGCCCATGTCCGGCTGCAGGACCATGGTCTCGCGCCAGTAGCCCTTTTCGTCGGCCATGGAGTCGCCCCAGTCTTCCCACATCTGTTCGGCACGTTCGTCGCCAACGGCGTCACGCAGGACGCCCATCAGGCCGGCGCGCTCCTGATCCATCGCTGCGAAGTTCTCGAAATGGGACACCGCGAAGAAATCAGGGGCCCAGTAATCGGTGGCCATGACGTTGAACCAGTCGGGCTGATACGGATACTCGGCCTCGGCCATATAGCCCATCATTTCACCGACCAGTGCGCGGAAGTCCGGACCGTCCGACACCCGGAAGTTGTGCAGGTGGACCACGGTGTAGTTTTCGGCATTGCCGCTCCACGCCGACATCTTCTCGGCGTAGCTCGTCTTCCACGAGCTCATGTGATCGAACACGCCGGCGCGAATTTCTTCGTTGCCCCAGCATGCATCGGCTGCCTCGTTGTCCTCGTCGAACTCACCCCAGGTATCGAAACGACTGACGATGGAGAATCCCGTCCGGTCCCCGTCGGAGGAACGCCAGACGCTGAAGCCGCCTTCGGAATCGTTTTCCTCGAGGCAGTCCGCATAGGCTTCCATGCCCGCGATGAACTCGGGAATGTGGCTGATCCTGGCGTTGACCTCGTGGATCGTCAGCATGTAACCGTCGCCATCGTCTTGCGCCGAGGCGGCGATCGGCATGCTGCAGGCCAGCGAGATCGCGGCCATCCGTAATGGGGTGATGTTCTTGTTCATTTCGATGTTCTCCCTGATGAGTGCCGACGGCCCGAATCCCCGGAGGACGTGCATGGCGGAAAGCCGGCGAAGCTTTCATTGTGATGCATTTCTTCATGAAAAGCCATTAATGTGATTTCCATCACGCCTGCGTCTCGCGCAACACGGTCCCACGAACCGCCCGTTCCGGAACCGGCAAGCACCCTGCGTTCCGTCGGATGCCCCAGACGAACACGGCCCGGACAAAACCGGGCCGTGTTCGAACATCGGCTCGCCGCAGTGCGGCGGGCCGATTGCGGAAACGCGCGCCGGTCAGTCGCCGGGCGAGTAGCTGAGCTCGTCGTCGCGGCGCAGCATCCGCGTCCAGTAGGGCTCCATGTCGGCCAGCGCATCGCCGAACCGATCCCACATTTCGTCGGCACCTTCTTCACCGACCGCATCGATCATCACGCCGTTGACGCCCTTGCGGTCGTCGTCCATGGCGGCGAAGTCGCCGTAGTGATCGACGACGAAGTAGTCGGCTTCCCAGCGCGCGCTGCCCTGCATGTCGTACCAGGTGCCCATGTGCTCGTACTCGGCGTCCTTCATCATCCCGGTCATCTCGCCGACGACCTCGCGGAACGCATCGCCATCGGAAACCCGGAAGTTGTGCAGCGTGACCACCGAGTAGCCGGAAGCATCGCCGCTCCAATCGGGCATCTTCTGGGCGAAGCTGCGCTCCACCGAGTCCATGTGCGGCCAGATCTCCTCGCGCACGATCGACCAGCAGGTCTCGCTGGCCGGATCGTCCTGATCCATCTCGGCCCACATGTCCATGCGCGAGACCATCAGCATGGTGTTGAGCCTGCCGTCGACCGGCCACCACACCGACCAGGCGTTCTCGCCGCCTTCTTCTTCGTAGCAGGCCATGTAGGCCTTCATGCCTTCCCGGATCTCCATGCTGTGGCCCATGGTGACCCCGATCTCGGTCATGGTGATCATGTGATCGTCGTGGTCGTCGGCGACGGCCGTGACCGAACAGGCCGCAGCAATCGCGGCCGCCAGCATCTTTGCAGTGTTCTTCATGGTTCTTGCTCCCTGTGGTTTCTGCTTGCCCGCAGTCCCTTCCGGGCACGATTGCCCGCAGCGGAAACGCCATAGTCGCTTTTCTTCACAGAGAAATCAAATTAATGTGACCCATATCACTGTTCAGCGGCTACGGAGGGACCGAGCGCGACCTCCATGGTCTGCAGCCGGCGGTCGTCGGCCGCGATCACGCGAAACGTCCAGTCCTCGATGGTGACCGACTCGCCGACCTCGGGCAGGCGACCGAACTCGGCCACGACCAGGCCGCCGATGGTGTCGAACTCGGCATCGCTCAGCGCCGTGCCCAGGGCCTCGTTGAAATCCTCGATCGGCGTCAGTGCCTGGACCCGGTATCGACCGTCCTCGATCCGCTGGATATCTTCGACCGCTTCGGTATCGTGCTCGTCGTCGATGTCGCCGACGATCTCCTCGAGCACGTCCTCGATGGTGATCAGGCCCGAGACCCCGCCGTACTCGTCAACCACGATCGCCATGTGGTTCTTGTTGACCCGGAACTCCCGCAGCAGCACGTTCAGCCGCTTGGACTCGGGAATGATCACCGGGGCACGGATCAGTTCGGCCAGTTCGACGCCGCTGTCGCGCGCGACCAGGCGCAGCAGGTCCTTGGCCAGAAGGATGCCCTGGACCTCGTCCTTGTCCTCGCCGACCACAGGAAAGCGGGAGTGACCCGATTCGAGGATGATGCCGAGAATCTCGTCCAGGGCGGTGCCCTGGGGCACGACCACCATCTGCGAGCGGGGGATCATGACGTCGCGGACCTGGAGTTCGTCGACCTCCAGCGCGCCTTCGATCATGGCCAGGGTGTCGGTTTCGATCAGGCCGCTTTCGGTGGCTTCGCGAAGCAGCTCGATCAGGTCATCCCGGCTCCGCGGCTCGCCGCCGAACGCACGCCCGATGCGTTCCAGCCACGATCGGTTCGCGGAGCCGTTGCTACTGTTCGATGAGTCGTCGTTCATGGATTGGTTCGATGTCTCCGGGGGAAAGGTGGCGCAAGGACGCTCAGGCGTCCCGGTACGGGTCGGCGATGCCGAGTCCGGCGAGCAGCTCGCGCTCCAGCTGCTCCATTTCTTCTGCATGATCGTTCTGAATATGGTCGAACCCGCGCAAGTGCAAGATTCCGTGGATCACGAGGTGCGCCCAGTGGTCGGCCAGTGCCTTGCCCTGGTCATGCGCCTCGCGGGCGATCACCGGCGCACACAATGCCAGGTCGCCGCTCACGCCGAGCGGGCGTGCCGATGCCGGGAGCCCGGGCGGGAATTCGGCCGGAAAACTCAGCACGTTGGTCGGTGAATCCTTGCCGCGCCACTGGTGGTTCAAGGCCCGACTCTCGGCCTCGTCGACGATTCGCAGACACACGCCCGAAGCACCATCGGCCGGCAGCGCGGCCTCGGCGAACCGGACCAGATCCACGTCGTCCGGAACGCCATCGAGCGAGACCGCACGCTGTACGTCAACGTCCATCGTCGGCGGCGCTCTCGGCGTCGGCGCGCTCGTAGGCTTCGACGATCCGCCGGACGATCGGGTGCCGGACAACATCCCGGGCGTCGAAGAAGGTCTGGCCGATGCCGTCGACGTCGCGCAACAGGCCAACGGCCTGCTTCAGGCCGGACGAGATCTTCGACGGCAGGTCGATCTGGGTCAGGTCACCGGTGATCACCGCGCGCGAGCCGAAGCCGATCCGGGTCAGGAACATCTTCATCTGTTCCGGCGTGGTGTTCTGCGCCTCGTCGAGGATCACGTAGGCGTCGTTCAGCGTGCGGCCGCGCATGTAGGCCAGCGGCGCGACCTCGATGACGTTTCGCTCGATCAGGCGGCCGACCTTCTCGAAGCCCATCATCTCGTACAGCGCGTCGTAGAGCGGTCGGAGGTAGGGATCGACCTTCTGGGCCAGGTCGCCGGGCAGGAAGCCCAGCCGCTCGCCGGCCTCGACCGCCGGCCGCACCAGCACGATGCGCTGCACGCGGTCGGACTCCAGCGCGTCGACCGCGCAGGCCACCGCCAGGAAGGTCTTGCCGGTGCCGGCCGGCCCGACGCCGAAATTGATGTCGCAGTTGGCAATCTGCTCCAGGTAGCGGCGCTGGTTCGGACCGCGCGGGCGGATCAGCCCACGCTTGGTCCGGATCACGGTCTCGCGCTCGCCCTCTTCGGGCTCGTCCAGTCCCGAGGCCTGAAGGCTGAGGTTGACCAGGGCCGGCGTCAGCACCTCGCGCTCGGTCTGACGGAAGAGTTTGCGAAGAACCCGCCGCGCCGCGCCGGTGGCATCCGGCTCGCCCTGGATCGCGATCAGGTTGCCGCGGGCATTGATATCCACGCCCAGACGCTTCTCGACCAGCCGCAGGTGCTCGTCGAACGGGCCACACAGATTCGCCAGCCGTTCGTTGTCGGCCGGCTCGAGTTCAAGGGTAACGAGGTCGCTCATCGGGTCAGGCCGCGTCACGGGCCGGAATCCGTCCGCGCAACGAATTGGCCAGCGCCGCGGTAATCTCGAGATCGGCGAATTGGCCGATCAGCGACTTCGGACCCAGGAAATTGACTACACGGTTGTTCTCGGTGCGCCCGGCCAGCTCGTTCGGATCCTTGCGGCTGGGGCCTTCGACCAGCACCCGCTCGGTGCGGCCGACCATCGCCTCGGAAATCGCCCGCGCCTGGGTATTGAGCTGGGCCTGGAGCCGCTGGAGGCGCTCTTTCTTGACGTCCATCGAGACGTTATCCGGCAGGTTCGACGCCGGCGTACCCGGCCGCGCGGAGTAGATGAAGCTGAACGACTGGTCGAAGTTCAGGTCGCGGATCAGCTTCATGGTCTGCTCGAAGTCGGTCTCGGTCTCGCCGGGAAAGCCGACGATGAAATCCGACGACAGCGAGATGGTGGGCCGGGCCTCGCGCAGCTTGCGGATGCGGTCCTTGTATTCCAGCGCCGTGTGGCCGCGCTTCATCAACGACAGGATTCGATCGGAGCCCGACTGCACCGGCAGATGCAGGTAGTCGGCCAGTTTCGGCGTGTCGGCGAAGGCCTCGATCAGTCGGTCGGAGAACTCGACCGGGTGCGAGGTGGTGAAGCGAATCCGCTCGATGCCCTCGAGCGCGGCAACGTAGCGGATCAGCAGCGCCAGGTCGGCCGTGCCGCCGTCATGGGTCGAGCCCAGGTAGGCATTGACGTTCTGACCGAGCAAGTTGATCTCGCGCACGCCCTGCGCCTCGAGCTGGGCGATCTCCGCGATCACGTCGTCCAGCGGCCGGCTGACTTCCTCGCCGCGGGTGTAGGGCACCACGCAGAAGGTGCAGTACTTGGAGCAGCCTTCCATGATCGAAACGAACGCGGTCGGGCCCTTGGCGCCGGGCGGCGGCAGGTGATCGAACTTCTCGATCTCGGGAAAACTGACGTCGATGGCCGGCTGCTTGCGCTCGCGGACCTGGTCGAGCATCTGCGGCAGCCGGTGGATGGTCTGCGGGCCGAACACCAGGTCGACGTACGGCGCGCGTTCCAGGATGCCCTCGCCCTCCTGGCTGGCCACGCAGCCGGCCACGCCGATGACCACGTCGGGCCGATCGACCTTGAACGGGCGCCACCTGCCGAGCTGCGAGAACACCTTTTCCTGAGCCTTCTCGCGGATCGAACAGGTGTTGACCAGGATGACATCGGCGGCCGATTCGTCGTCGGTCAGTTCGAGACCGTGCGAGGCCGCGAGCACCTCGGCCATGCGGTCGGAGTCGTACTCGTTCATCTGGCAACCGTGGGTCTTGATGTACAGCTTTCCGGACATCGGGTATTCAGCACATTGAAGGACCCGGAATTCTAGCAAATTCAGGGGCCTCGCCCCGGATTGCCGGCGACCCTCCGCCACCCGGGCGGGCGCGTGTTCGCGGCGGGCTGATAGTCTGAACGTCGACAACGAATTCCCGGAGTGCCCCGATGAGCGAACACCGCTCGTCCCGCAACAGCGCGATGGACGACTTCATGAACGGTCTGGTCCGGCGCAATCCCGGCCAGGACGAGTTCCACCAGGCCGTCCGCGAAGTGGCCTGCGACCTGCTGCCGTTCATCGACGAACACCCTCACTATCAGGGCGCGATGCTGCTGGAGCGCATGACCGAACCGGACCGGATCGTCTCCTTCCGCGTCTGCTGGACCGACGACGACAGCCAGGTCCGGGTCCATCGCGGCTGGCGGGTGCAGTTCAGCAACGCGATCGGCCCGTACAAGGGCGGCCTGCGCTTCGATCCCGACGTAACCGAGTCGGTGCTGAAATTCCTCGGCTTCGAGCAGTGCTTCAAGAACGCGTTGACCGGGCTGCCGATCGGGGGCGCGAAGGGCGGCGCCAACTTCGACCCGAAGGCGCACAGCGACACCGAGATCATGCGCTTCTGCCAGTCCCTGATGAATACGTTGGTCCATTACATCGGCCCGAACCAGGACATCCCGGCCGGCGACATCGGCGTCGGGCAGCGCGAGATCGGCTACCTGTTCGGCCAGTACCGCAGCCTGAAACGTGAATTCGTCGGCGCGCTGACCGGCAAGGGCGTGTCGTTCGGCGGCTCGGAACTGCGCACCGAGGCCACCGGCTTCGGCGTGCTGTATTTCGTCCTGGACATGGTCGAACGCCTGGACCGCGATCTGGACGGCGCCCGGATCGCGATCTCCGGCGCCGGCAACGTCGCTCTGCGCGCCGCGGAAAAAGCCATCGAACTCGGCGCGAAGGTCGTCACCCTGTCCGATTCCGGCGGCCTCCTGCACGTCGCGGGCGGACTCGACGACGACCGTCTCGACGCCGTGCGTCGGTGCAAGGATCGGCGCGATGGTTCGCTCGAAGAGGCCGCCGAGCGGATCGACGCCGATTACCACGAGGACCGGAAACCCTGGGGCGTCGACTGCGACATCGCGCTGCCCTGCGCCACCCAGAACGAACTCGACGGCGACGACGCGAAACGCCTGCTCGACAACGGCTGCTGGCTGGTCGCCGAGGGCGCCAACATGCCCTGCACCGCCGAAGCCGTCGACGCCTTCCAGGCCAGCGACCAGGTGAGCTACGCCCCCGGCAAGGCCGCCAACGCCGGCGGCGTCGCCGTATCCGGCCTCGAGCGGGCCCAGAACGCCCAGCACCTGGTCTGGAGCCGGGATCGCGTCGACGAGGAACTCAAGCGCATCATGCGCGAGATCCACGATCGCTGCGTCCGGCACGGCGGCAACGGCGACGGCCGGCCCGTCAACTACAGGAAGGGCGCCAACATCGCCGGTTTCGAGAAGCTCGCCGACGCGATGCTGGCACAAGGCGTGCTCTAAACAGATGATCGAGTTCCGTCACGAACTGCTAACGCACACCCCTGAGCAGACGCGGATCGCGTCTTCCGGCTTCCAATCAAAAGCGGAGATCATGGAGACATCCTGCTCAAGTCGCTTGGTCTGGAGCTTTCCGGCAACTTGCTCCGGCCTGGTCGGCTTCTCGGCCATCAGGTCCTCGACAAACTCCTGCATGACGTTATCGGAGGTCAAGTCTGACGTGTGCCGGACGAAACAGTGCAGATCGGTCACGCCCTTGCGTTTGCGCAAAATCCGCAGCCCGTCTTGAAGTTCGGGATGTTGGGAAAAATCCGCGCCAGGTAACGGGATTTCTGTTTCCCGCAATGCTTTCTGGACAACCAACCGATCCGGTGCAGAGCAGTTTGCAATTGCACGCAAGCCCATTCAATTCGGCGTTTCACGACCGACGAACTCGCCTGGGATCACCGGAAGGCTTCGGCTGGCCCGAACATTGATCTGCCAGTTCCAGACCAGCCAATAAGCGACCGAGTGTGCGCCAGGAACCCCTTCTTCGTTTCGCGTTCCTTCACTCCTTCGCGACTTTGCGTCGATCCTCTGGAAAATCGAGGCGAAACAGCGATCGAAGCCTATCCAGGAGGCCACTTCATCTGTCGACCACCTAGAAGGTGAAGGTGGATGTGCCAGACCGACTGCCCGCCGCCCTCGTTGCAGTTGAAGTTCAGGCGGTAGCCGTCCTCGGCGATGCCTTCGGACTTCGCGATGTCGCGCGCGGCCAGCACCATGCGGCCGACCAGCTCGGCGTGATCGGCCTCGAGGTCATTCAGCGTGCGAATCTTCCGCTTGGGAATGATCAGGATGTGCACGGGCGCCTGCGGCTCGATGTCGCGGAAGGCCAGCAGGTCGTCGTCCTCCCAGACGATGTCGGCCGGAATCTCCCGGGCCACGATCTTCTCGAACAGGGTCTCGCTCATGATTCGGCTCCTGCGGTTCGAAGGATGGGGAAATCGCTCAGTGACGCCGATCCAGTTCGGCCAGCACGGTCTCCGCAGCCGCCTCGGCGGTCGGCAGCTCGCCCGGATTCTCGGCCGGCCAGACGCGGGATCGGAGCGCACTGTAGAACTTGCCCGGATCGACGGTGGTCACCGACGGGCCGTGGGCGCGGCATTCCGCGGCCAGCATCGCGGCCAGCGCGCGCACCGCCGACTGGGCCACGCCGTAGCCGGCCCAGTAGGCCGCGGCGCGGGCTTCGGGGTCGTCGATGACGAACACGACGCGGCCGTCCGGCGCTCGGCGCAGCAGCGGCAGCAGCGCCCGGGTCAGCAGCATCGGGCCGGTGACCCCGGCCTGCAGTTCCTGCATCCACTCGTCGGGCGGCAGGTTCTCGATCGTGCGCAGGCCCTTGAACTCGGCCGCGGCGTGGATCACCGCATCGACGTGGCCGAATTCGCCGTGCAGGGACTCGGCCAGCTCGACGTAGTGATCGGGACCGGCGCCGGCCAGGTCCAGCGGTACGACCAGCGGCGCGCGGCCTTCCGCGGCCAGGCCGTCGTGCAGCTTCTCCAGCCCCCGGCGATCACGGTCCAGCGCGATGCAGTCGGCGCCTTCGGTCACCAGGCGCCGCACCAGCGCCGAGCCCAGCGCTCCGGCTGCACCGGTCACCAGCACGACGCGCGAGACGTCTTCGTTCATCGATGTTTTCCTTGTTGCCAGCGGCGAATCGCCCCATAGTATCGTTGTCGACGCCGCGATACCGGATCCGAAGACCATGCCGTTCTACGAGTACCGAGCCACCTCCGACGAGGGCTGCAGCCACTGCCGCGACGGCTTCACGAAGCTGCAGAAACTGGCCGAAGAGGCGCTGGACGCCTGCCCGGGCTGCGGCGCGCCCGTCCAGCGGGTGATCTCGGCGCCGCGGGTGATCTCCGGTACGGCGCACATGCACCAGCCGAAGAACATCGAGAAGCAGGGTTTCACGCAGTACAAGAAGATCGGCCAGGGCGTCTACGAAAAAACGGCCGGCACCGGCCCCCGGGTCATCAAGGGCGACTGATCGATCGGGCGATCGACCGGGCGATCGAGCGGGCCGTCGCCTCAGCGCCGGCGGACGTCCCGCCCCGGCGTGGCGACCAGCGGGACCAGCGCGGCATACGCCGCGATCACGACGCCGATCGACCACAGGGTCACGCCGGCATCGAGCAGCAGGCCCAGCGCCACCGGGCCCAGCGCAGTCGAAACCACCATCAGCGCCATGTACACGCCGCGCACCAGGCCCAGCTGGCGGGTGCCGTAGAACTCGACCCATACCGCGGCAGCAAGCACCGAGTTCAGCCCGGCGGTCAGGCCGAGCCCGGCGAACAGGACCCATAACGCCGTCGCCGGCGCCAGCCCTCCGAGCGCCAGCACGGCCAGGCCCAGCGGGACCAGCTCGATCCGCAACAGCGGCCGGACCCCGAAGCGATCGATCAGTCGACCAGCGGCGAACGACGCAGCGAACTGGGCCGCGGCGAACAGCGCGAAGGCCTGGCCGACCGCCAACATCGACCAGGCCTGGCGCTCGGCGATCGCCGCCTGGTGCAGGAACAGCGCGGTCACCACCACCGGCGGCACCAGCACCACGGCGAGGATGCGCAGGAACACCGGGTCGACCAGCAGGCGGCCGCGGCCGATCGGCATTGCAGCAGCCATCCGGGAGGTTTCGGCGTCGCCGATATCCGGGTCCGCGTTTTCGATCGAGGGATCGCCGATAAGCGGGCGGGCCAGCAGGTACAGCAGCGGCGCCACGCCCAGTGCCGCAATGGCCGCCAGGCTCCACCACACCGATCTCCAGCCCAGCGACTCCAGCGCCAGCGCCACGGCGAACGGAAACAGCGCTTCGCCGACGATGAAGCCGTAGCTGGCCATCGCCAGCGCCCGGCCGCGCCGGACCGTCGCGAACCGGCCGGCGGCGACCACCGCCAGGTGACCGAGCAGGCCCTGCCCGGCCAGGCGCAGCAGGAACAGGCCGCAGGCGAACAGAAGCGGCGTGGACGCCGAGGCGACCAGTGCCGCGCCGGCAGCCAGCACCAGCGCCACGACCACGGCGATCCGGCGCAGGGCCACGTGATCGGCGACCGCGCCCAGCCAGAACATGGTCAGCCCGCTGACCAGCGTCGCCGTGGAATACAGCGTGCCGAAGGCCGCGTCGCTCAGATCGAACGCGGCACGGAACTCGGCGCCGAACAGGCCGATGAAGAACGTCTGTCCGACGCTGGAGCACAGCGCCGCGGTCAGCGCGAACCGGCCGGCGGGCGGCAGTCCGCGGCGGGGAGTCTGGATCATCCGGAATCCTGGCGAGTCGTCGAACGGCGCGAGGCCGTCAGGGTAGCGCAGTCCATCGGCGGCACGGGGCCTGCGCGCGGGTCGGCTATCATCCGAGGCTTGGTCGAGTCTGGAGAACCCCGATGTACCGAACCCCTGCACTGCCCATCACCGCGCTGCTTGCGGCACTGGCGCTGGCGATGGTCTCGCTGCCCGCCACCGCAGAACGCCTGCGAACCGAGTACCAACCGATCGAACTCGAAGCGATCGCCGATGGTCTGAGCGAGCCCTGGGCACTGAATTTCCTGCCCGAAGGCGACCTGCTGGTCACCGAGCGCGCCGGTCGCCTGCTGCGCGTCACGCTGGACGGCGACACCACGCCGATCGACGGCGTCCCCGAGGTCGCCGCACGCGGCCAGGGCGGACTGCTCGACGTAGTCGTTCACCCGGACTACGGCGACGGCGAGAACGACTGGATCTACTTCACCTGGTCGCAGGCCGGCCCGGACGGCGTCAACTCCGCGACGACCCTGTCACGCGGCAAGCTGGACGGCGACCGCCTCGTCGACCTGGAGCAGATCTTCATCCAGGACCGCTTCTCGACCCCGGGCCGTCACTACGGCTCTCGCCTGGCCTGGCTGCCCGACGGTACGCTCCTGATGAGCATCGGCGACCGGGGTGCGGCACCTCCGCGCGCCCAGGACATGAATGACCACGCCGGCTCGCTGCTGCGGATGAATGACGACGGCAGCGTGCCGGCCGACAACCCCTATGCCGGCAGCACCGACGCCCGGCCGGAAATCTGGACCTCGGGCAACCGCAACATCCAGGGCCTGATGGTGCACCCGGAGACCGGTCAGGCCTGGTCCACGGAGCACGGCCCCCGCGGGGGCGACGAGCTGAACCTGATGACGCCCGGCGCCAACTACGGCTGGCCGGTGGTCTCACGCGGCCGCGACTATCGCACCGAGCAGCGCTACTTCGACTACACCCGCCGCTCGATGGCCGGGATCGTCGACCCGATCATCGACTGGACGCCGGGCCTGCATCCGTCCGGCCTGGCCGTGCTGGTCGACGAGACCTTTCCGGCCTGGCAGGGCAATTTCCTGGCCGGCGGCCTGGCCACCGAACAGATCCGCCGGATCGTCTGGGAAGACGGCGAAGTGGTCCACGAAGAACGCCTGATCCAGGGCGAAGTCGGCCGCATCCGCGACATCCGCGTCGGCCCGGACGGCTTCATCTACCTGGTCACCGACAACGGCGAAGGCAACGACGGCCTCTGGCGCATCCGTCCGGCGGACTGATCCGCCTCATCGACCCAGGCGGGCTGCCCGGCAGCCCGCCGTGGTTTCAGTCCGACTGCAACGGCCTTCCCAACAGCGCCGGCACCACCAACGCCCCGAACAGCACCGTGCCGGCCGAGACGACGACCATGATCGCGAAGGCACGCTCGTCGACGCCGACCTGCAGCCCGCGCTGCATGACGACCATGGCGATCTCCGAACGCGGCACCATGCTGACGGCCAGCAGCAGCGCACCGGCGCCGCCCAGCCTGGACCAGGCCGGCAGCCCGACGCCGACCAGCTTGCCGGCCACGGCGGCCAGCAAAAGCAGGACCGCCGGCCACCAGACGCCGGAGAACGCGTCCAGCTCGACCATCAGGCCCAGGCCGACGAAGAAGAACGGCGTGAAGAAGTCATACAGGCCCTGGATCACCGGCCGCTCGCGGGCGACCCGGTTGTCGCGCGAGAACGCCAGCCCGGCGAGGAACGCGCCGATCGCCAACGACAGACCGGCCAGTTCGGCCAGCGCGGCGATCAGGAAGCCGATCGCGACGACGAAGATCACCGGCTCGTGGTCGGTTTCGTGGCGCTCGAAGAACGCGGTCAGGCGGGGCTCCAGCCAGACCGAGAACACGCCGGCCAGCACCAGGAAGCCGGCCAGCGTGCCGAGCACCTGCAGCAGGACAACGCCGGCCTCGGGCTGGATCAGCGACTGCCCTGCGGCCAGCAGCGGCGCCATCGAGACCAGCACGGCCATCAACACGATGGTGCTCAGGTCGTCCAGTTCGGCCACGTCGAGCAGCAGGCTGCCCTCGTGGCTGTCCAGCCGTCCGGCCTGCTGCCAGAGCCCGACGCTGACTCCGACGCTGGTCGCGGTCAGCGCCACGCCGACGAACAGCGACGAAAGGGCATCGAGGTTCAACCACCAGCGCGCCGCCGCGTAACCGGCCAACGCACTGACGACGACGTTCCAGAACCAGATGTCCAGCGCATTCGGCAACTGGGCCCGGAGATCCTTGAGGTCGGCCTCCAGGCCGGCCTTGAACAACAACATGACCAGGCCGGCCTCGGCCAGCAGCCGGAGACCGGGCAGCACCGTGCGCACCTCGTCGCCGGCAGCATGGTCGAGCAGGTAGCCGAGCAGCAGTCCGAGCCCGATGTAGGCCACCATCGGCGGCAGCCGGCGGCCGCGAAGTACGACGCGAACCAGCAGGATCGCGACCAGCAGCACGCCGACCGCCAGCAGCGCCAGCGTCGAGGCGTGGTCTTCGACAAAACCGTTCATCGAGGGGCGGCAGGCCGGGTGCGGATGACCACGACCTCAGGCCTCGTCGGTCACCGCATCGGGCGGCATCGGCCCGGTGCCGATCCACGGCTCGAACGGCCAGTCCGCACCCGCGCGGATCGCTTCGAGTGCCTGCCGTTCCCGTTGAACGATCGTTTCGACGAAGTAGGAACCGTCCTTGCCCATCACCGCGAAGGCGTCCAGCCCCTCGATCAGGAACTCCTGCAGCCGACCGAAACCGGCTGCCACCGCCGGCCGGTGCATCCAGCGCACCAGCCGGCGGATCATCGGTTTCCTCACCGTCTCGACCAGCAGATCACCGAGATCACCGATCAAGCGAATCTGCTCCTCGCGTTCGTCCCAGGCACCGAGGCGGCGATAGGCCCGCGCATACTCGGGCTGGCCCAGCGGTCCTTCGATTCGGGCGGCCAACCGGGCGTCGAGGTCCAGGCTCATCCACTGCAACCGCATCGCCTCACCTACGGCGAACAGCAGGTGATCGGGCAGGAAACGCTTCATGACCGGCAGCGCGCGCTCCAGCTGGCGGTCGCGTTCGCTGACGTTCTTGCCGCCGTAGAGCTCGTCGAGAAAGAACACGCAGGCGTCGCGGTAGAGGTCCTGCGCAGACAGGTCCGCGTAGGTGGCGTCCAGCCGCGCGCGCTGCCACCGCTGCAGCGCGGCCAGCGCGGGATCCGTGGACGGCAGCCGACCGACCAGCGCCAGGCTGGCCTCGACCTGCGCGGCAAGATGCTCGGTCCCGTTGTGGTCGTTCGAACTCATACGTCCAGCGCGCGGATTTCCTTCAGCAGCTCGGCGCGGCCGCGGCGGAACACCGCCACTGCTTCGACGTGAGCGTAGCGGACGGTGTGCTCGGCATCGAGCAGGAACACGCCCCGTTTCATGCCCAGCAGCCCCTTGCAGCCGTAGCGCTCGGCCACGGCCAGGCCGGGGTCGCTGAGCAGAGTGAACGGCAGATCGTGCTTGTCGCGGAATCGCTGGTGGGAAGCCGCGTCGTCGCCGCTGATCCCGACCACCTCCACGCCCAGCCCTTGGAATTCCGACAGGCCGTCCCGGTACTCGCACAGTTGCCTGGTGCAGACCGGCGTGTCGTCACCAGGATAGAACACCAGCAACAGGCGCTGCCCGGCATGGCCGGACAACCGCCAGGGTCGGCCCTCCTGGTCGGAAAGCTCGAAGTCCGGTGCGGGCCGGTCGATCGTCGCGGTCATTACGGGCGGTACTCCGGAACGGGCAGGTCGGCAGCATAGCAAGCCCGACGAGGTCGGCGCGTCCGATCGAGTGCGGTAGCGGTACAATGCAGCCATGTTCATGAGCGATCTCTCATGCTGACACTGAACCCTGCCGGCAAGCAGCGGCGTGGCCGCAAGACTCCGAAGATCGGCCTGGCACTGGCCGGCGGCGGCCCCTTGGGCGCCATCTACGAACTCGGCGCCTTGCAGGCCGTCAACGAAAGCATCTCCGGGCTACGGCTGCATCAGCTGGACCATTACGTCGGCGTCAGCGCCGGTGCGTTCCTGGCCGCCAGCCTGGCGAACCAGGTCACCACCAGCCAGATGTGCCGGGTGTTCCTCGGCGCGAAAGGGGCGGAATTCACGTTCGAGCCCGAATCATTCCTGCGTCCGGCGCTCGGCGAGTTCACCGACCGCGTCCGCAATACTCCCGGCGCCTTCTGGGCCCTGATCACCGAGGCGATTCGACACCCGGCCCATCTTGGCCGACTCGAGTCGATCGGCGGGCTCAGCCGGGTCCTGCCGACCGGCGTGTTCGACAACGAGACCATCCACAATTTCGTCTCTCGTGTGCTCGATCGCCCGGGCCGGACCAACGATTTCCGTGAACTCGACACCACGCTGCGGGTCGTCGCAATGGACCTGAACACCGGCGGTGCGGTGCGCTTCGGCGAGCCCGGCCTCGACGACGTGCCGATCTCGCGCGCGGTCCAGGCCTCGGCGGCGCTGCCCGGCCTCTACCCGCCGGTCCGGATCAATGACCGCTACTACGTCGACGGCGCGCTGCGCCGGACCCTGCACGCCTCGGTCGCGCTGCACGACGGCGTCGACCTGCTGATCGGCGTCAACCCGCTGGTGCCGTTCGACGCCGCGCAGGATCCTGACCGGATGCAGATCGACCAGGAGCGCATGATCGACGGCGGCCTGCCGCTGGTGCTGGCCCAGACCTTCCGTGCGCTGATCCAGTCGCGGATGCAGATCGGCATTTCCAAGTACGCCAGCCAGTTCCCGGAGTCCTCGATCCTGCTGGTCGAGCCCGACCGCCACGACGAGCGGCTGTTCTTCACCAACATGTTCAGCTACTCCAGCCGCAGCGACCTGGCCGAGCACGCCTACCAGCACACCCGTAGCCAACTGCTGCGTCGCGCCGACGAGCTGGACAAGTTCCTGGCGCCCTACGACCTCGCGCCGGATCGCGCCGCGCTCGAAGAGGCGCGCACGCTCAAGACCAGCCTGGCCAAGGAACCGCCCTACCTCGCACCGCTGGGCAACAGCCTGGCGCGCGGCCTGGATCGCCTGGACCGACTGCTCGAAGACGTCTGACCGCGAAGCGTCGAAACGCGGTCGATCCATGAAAAAAGGCCCGGGACGTCCCGGGCCTTCTTGATGGTGACGCCGCGTGCCGACTACGGGGTCTCGAACCCGTCGGCGAACACCTCCTCGATCAGGGTCGTTTCACAACTCTGGACACGAATGTCGTCGATCCACCAGCCCGGCTTGCCGACCGACGAGTCGGTCGCCAGCCGGAAGCGCAGCTGGACCGTCTCGCCGGCGTAGGCGCTCAGGTCGACGATCGAGTTCATCCACTCCTGCGGATCGCCGCACCAGGCATCCTGGCCGGCAGCGGGGTTGCTGAAACCGCCATCCATGGGCCCGTCGTACGGGTCGGTGAGCATGGCTGCGTTCGGTACCTGGGTCCAACTCGCCCCGGCGTCGGTGCTGATCTGCAGCAGGCCGCCGTCGTAGCAGCCCGAGCCGCCGTCTTCCATCTCCTGGCGATTCCAGAACTGGAAGGTGTGCGCGCCGGTGTCGGCCGGCAGTTCGATCGGCGGCGTGGTCAACAGCTGGTCGCTGATCGACGGCACATCCTCACCGTGCCAGGCCTGCGTGCCGCTGTTGACCTGCGTGCTCTGCAGCACCCAGGTGCTGCCGGTTCCGCCCGTGGTCCAGCCAGATGCGCCCGACTCGAAATCCTCGAGCATGTGAACCTGCGGCGTGCTGCCGATCGAACAATCGCCGGGCAGCGCCGCGGTGATGAACGAGCGGGTCGACGACACCTCGCTGCCGCACTGGTTGGCGACCGACACCCGCCAGTACAACTCGGTGTTGCTCGGCAGCGGCGAAGTGACGACGGACGTCGCGTCGGTCGTCGCGGAGAACAGAAGGCTTCCGAACGAAGGGTCGTCGGAGACCTCGATCGTGTACTCGGAGGCCTGTGCGACCGCCGTCCATTCCAGCGTGGCCTGCTGCGGCACGTTGGTGGCCCCATTGGCCGGTGCACTCTGGATCGGTGCTGCGGGTGCCGCGGTGAACACGCTCAGACCGAGATCCACGGAACGACTCGTACCGCCGCTGACCCCTTCGACGGTCACGGTGTAGTCGCCGGCCGCCGCCGTGCCGGTGCCGCCGATGACCAGCGACGTGGTGTCCGGTGGTGTGACGCTGCTCGATCCGAAGGTGGCCGTGGTCCCGGCCGGGTTGCCCACGGCCGTCAGCGAGACCGGATCGGAAAAGCCGAGCACGGCGCCGACATCGATGGAGTACGCCGCGTTGTCCGGCGTGCAGATGGCCGCCTCGGTCGGCGAGCCGACCAGCGTGAAGGTCGGTTCCTGAACGCAGTTGTAGCAGACCAGGGCGAAATCCTGGTCGGTGCCGTCACCGACGTTCGGCACGCCGTCGCCGGCGATGTTGAAGGCCGAGACGGTGACCGTCAGGGCGCTGGCGGTGCCGGCGTCGAAGAATACGGCCTCGTAGTTGTTGGCGGTATCGGCGCTGCCGCCGGCAACGCTCCACTGACCGTTGAATACGTTGCCGAAGTAGGTCTGCCCACCGGCTTCGACGGTCAGGTTGAGATCGTTGACCTGCGGGCTGGTGCCCACCGCGCCGGCCTGATCGGTATAGACCATCATGACGCGTACCGGGCGGGCCGGATCGGCCGCCGAGACGGTCATGCTCCAGTCCTCGCCGCTGTTGTCGAACAGCACGTCCTGGTTGACGGTGACCTTCAGCGCGTCGTCGAACATCAGGTTCATGTTCGGCATGCCGTAGCCCTGTACGTTGGTCGGCAGGTCGCCGCCGCCCGAAACGCCGGTCAGGTAGGTCGGATGGGCCAGCACGTACGCCTTGATCAGCGCCGGAGTCGGCGTGACCGGGGCGCCCGGATTGGCCGGAAAGATGCCGGTAGCGTTTTCCAGCCACCACCAGGCCAGCGAGGCGACCCCGGCGACGGCCGGCGTGGAGTGGCTGGTGCCGCTCGACGCAGCGTAGACCGACTGACCGCTGGGGCGGAACTCATCGCAGACGACGCTGCCGTCGTAGTTGCCGCTGGTGCTCGCCGTACCCTGGATATGCGTGCCCGGCGCGATCGTCTCGGGCTTCACTCGCCCGCCGGGGGCAGGACCGCGGCTGGAAAACCCGATCACGTCCATGGCGTCGTCGGCGCCCGTCGGGCCCGTCCCGCAGCCGTCCGTCCAGTTGCCGTCCTCGTCGGACGGTCGCTGGTTCTCCGACGCGCCGACCGTGAGCATGTTCTTGCCGTTGCCCGGCGTGCCGACCGTGCCGCTGCTGGAGCCGGAGTTTCCGGCCGCGAACAGGACCATCAGTTCCTGGTTCATCGCCGTGGCGGGATCGGCGTCGCGCACGCCGGCGTCATAGGCCTGCGAGCCGTCGTCGTAGCTGCCGGCGCAGCCCGCACAGCCCCACGAGTTGGTGCTGATCCGGCCGCCCTGCTGCCAGGTGTGCTGGATGGTCCCGGTATCGGTGCCTCCACAGCCGCTCAGGTCGAACCCGGGAGCGAAGATCCGGGTGCTGGCCAGCGAGGCGAACGGGTTGATGCCCTGCCCGCGCTGGTAGCCGTTCGGATCCTCGAACGGGAAGCCGGTGCGCTCGTCGTAGCCGCCGACGATGCTCGTGTTGATGTGGCCATGCCCGCCGACTCCTTCGGGGCTGCTGACGCTGTGGCAGCTGGTCACGAACTGGAGACGCGACGGGTTGGCGGCATCGCCGCTGACGTGCAGCGTCGGGTCGCCGGAATCCACGGTCCCGTTCCCCAGGCCGTCGTCGACCACGACCACCGTCGGGTAGTCGGTGTGATCGGTCGAGAACCCGCGTCCGGTCAGCCAGCCCAGGTACCCGGTTCCGACGGGGCCGGACTGGTCGCCGTTGAAATTGCCCGCGACGATCTGGTTCTGGACTTCGTCGAACAATTCGCGCGCAAGCACTTCCTCGACCCAGTAGACGTCGGGGCGCTGGGCGATGGTCTGCAGATCCTCGAGCTTTACCTCGTAGCGCGCGTTCTGGAAGCCCATGATCGGCGACCAGTCGGCCAGCTTGCGCTCGGCCAGGTCGTCGAGAACCTGCTGGGTATCGGCCGCGCCGCCGTGGCGGATCATCTGGACGGTCACCGGGATCACATCGTCGGCCGACCTGGCCTTGGCCAGTCGTGCCGACGCGGCCGGACCGAGCTTGAAGAAGGCCGGCATCGGTGCGCTGAACTGCAGCACGCTGCGCTCGGCGGCCATTACATCGAGCGCCTGGCGGGCCGATTCGTCGGCCCAGACCAGGTAGCCGTAATTGGCGACGTAATGGACCGGGGTCGCGCCGGTGGACTTGATTCGATCCAGCCATTCGCTGCGAACCGGGCCGACGAACTGCACCATCTGCAGCGTCTCGCCCCGCGGCGCCCGCAGGGACCAGCCGTCCGGCACCCGGATCGTATCGTTCTGGGTATCGAAGGGTTGCGCGTCGAACAGCAGCCGATTGGCCTGCGGAAGCGGCTGCACGCCATCGGGAAGACCCGCGCGCTGCCAGGCCCGGAAGTCGCTCTCGGGCAGCGCATGCAGGCGATAGCCGCCGTAGTCGGCGACTGTGCGCAACTCGGCGCTGGCCGGCAACCGGACCGAGTCGGGAGCGGTGAACTTGACCTCGGCGGCGATCAGCCCCGAGCCTGGCAGAAGAAGAGTGAGCAGCGTGGCCAAGCAGGCGCTGCGGAACGAGGTGCGTTTCATCAGGACTCCCTTGGACTACGAAGGCAGGGGACGACGCGAGGTCGACCGCATCGGGCCCGAGTATATGCAGCTGGTCGGCGGCCCGCAACGTGGCCGGCCGATCCGGCCCGGCGTTCGACGCTGGAGTCCGGCTTCAGCGCCCCTGGCGAGCCGCGCGCCGGAGCCGACGGGCCAGGCGCCAGAGCCCGAACGCCGCCCGCGGACCGGTTTCGGTGACACGCTCCGCGAGGCCCCTCGCCGGCCGACGGACCAGCTCGAGGCCGAGGCGACGATCCAGTTCCGCGGTCAGCACGGCATGGCGATGCCGCCAGGCCTCGCTCGCCGGCAGCGCGGACCGCCCTTCCTCGATGGCCTGGACGCCCCGGGCCGCCATGTGAGCCAGCAGGGCGCGAACGCGATGCGGAACTTCACCCTGGGCGACCTGGCTACGGGTCAGCTGGAATTCGGCCTGCAGCTCCAGCGGCACCGACCAGCGAGAGTGGCGGGCGTCCAGCACCACGTCGCGGGCCAGCCGGACCCGGTAGGCGGCCGCGGCCATCCGTTCCAGGCCTGCGACGACCTCTGCCTCGGCGCCGTCGGGCGCGACCAGCGCCGCCTCGGCCTGCGCGGCGGGCGCCGCGAGTTGCCGGACGTGACGATCGAGTTCGGCTTCGGTTTCGAACCGCGGCGCGTCGACAGTGGCACGGACCGCCGCGACCAGACCGGCGAGCCGGCCCACCGGAACCCGTTCGGACGCGCCGCTTTCCCGGTAGGCCTCGAGGACCGGGTGCGGCAATGCGTTGTCGAGCGCGTCCATCCACCAGCCGAGCTTGCGGCGCGCCACGTCGGGTTCGGAGACGTCGCCCGGGACGGCGGCGATCTCACCGATCAGGGCGCGCAGCGCCAGCAGCGCGTCGCGATCGGCCGGATCGGCATACGGCAGGGTCAGGGTCAGCGGGTGGCCGGGCACCAGGTAGCGTGCGCGGCACCAGTCCAGCGGCGACTCAGTGGATGCTTCCGCCATCGGGCGCCTCGGGTGCGTCGTTGCGGATCAGCTGCTCCAGGTCCAGCCGGTCGAAGCGGTACTTCTCGTTGCAGAACCGGCAGTCGACGTCGACTTCGCCCTGGGTTTCGAGGATATCGGTCAGTTCGGCCTCGCCGAGGCCGAGCAGCACCGACAGCACGCGCTCGCGCGAGCAGGGGCAGTGGAAGACCAGTGGACGGGCTGGAAACAGCCGGCGCGGCTCTTCGTGGAACAGCCGATGCAGCAGGGTCTCGGAATCGGTCGCTCGGAGTTCGTCGATCGACACCGTATCGAGCAGTTGGCCGAGCCGGTTCCAGCCGTCGGGGTCCGGCGCTTCGCCGGGCAGTCTCTGCAGCAGGATACCGGCCGCCGCGCCGGCGCCGACGCTGACCCGGATCCGCGTCTCGAGCTGCTCGGACTGCCGGAAGTAGGCTTCCATCGCCTCGGCCATGCCGCCACCGAGCAGCGGCACGATACCCTGATAGGTTCGGCCCTGCCCCGAGGGCTCGAGCGTCATCGTCAACGTGCCGCCGGCCGCCAGCCGCTGCAGGTCGCCGTCCCCGGCCCGAATTGCGGCATCGTCGAACTGCGCCAGGCCACGCAGTCCGCCCTCGTCGGTGCAATCGGCCATCAGCAGCGACAGCGCTGCGCCGCTGCGCAGCTGCAGGCTGATCCGGCCCTCGAACTTCAGTCCACTCGAGCACAGCGCCGTGACCACCAGTGCTTCGCCGAGCAGGTCGGCGACCACCGCCGGATAGGGTCCGCGCGCCAGCACCTCGGCCAGCACCCGATCGAGGTGCACGACCACGCAGCGCGCGTTGGCCGCTTCGAGCAGGACGCGCTGCAGGTGATCGCCGGTCATCGCCCCGCTGCCTTCTGCAGCTCGGCCAGCGCGGCCAGCAGGTCGATCGGGCGTCGAATCAGGGCATCGGCGCCCCATTCTGCCGGGTCCTCGTCCGGGCCGAAATAGCCCCAGGCCGCCGCGACGGTCCGGCAGCCGGCGGCGCGCCCGGCTTCGACGTCGCGCCGGTCGTCGCCGACCATCACGGCATCGCCGGTCGCGACCCCGAGCAGGCGGCAGGCTCGCTCGACCGGGTCCGGCGCCGGCTTGGGCCGGGCGGCATCGTCGCCGGCGACCAGCACCGCGACACGGCCCGACCAGCCGGCCCGCTCGATGACCGGCTCGGCCAGCGCGCGCAGCTTGTTGGTGACCACCGCGATCGACAGGCCCATCGCCATCAAGCGCTCCAGCAGGGCGGGCACGCCATCGAACGGGCGGCTCCGGTCCCAGCAGTTGTCGCGATAGTCGTCGAGATACTGGGCCCGCAACGGGTCGCGCTGCGCCGCGTCGAGTTCGGCCAGTCCGGCGCTCATCAACGCCACGGCCCCGCGCCCGGCCAGCGGCGGCAGGTGGGACAGGTCGATCTCGGGCAGCCCGAGGCGCTGGCGCAGGCGGGCGACCGCCGCCACGAGGTCGGGCGCGGTATCGGCCAGCGTGCCGTCCAGGTCGAACAGCACGGCGCGCGGGACGAATCCGGTCATGCCTCGGGCTTGCGAGCGTGCAGAAGGTAGTTGACCCGCGGCCGACCGTCGATGCGGACGCTGCGCGAGAACGGGTTGTAGTGCATGCCGGCGATCTCGGCCACCTCGCCGCCGGCGGCGCGCACGAAGCCGGCGAGCTCCGAAGGCCGGATCAGGCGGTCGTAGCGATGGGTGCCGCGCGGCAGCAGCTGCAGCACGTACTCGGCACCGACGATGGCTGCGGCCCAGGCCAGCGGCGAGCGGTTGATCGTGCTGAAGAAGAGGTGGCCGCCGGGCCGGGCCAGTTCGAAGCAGGCCCGGACCACGCTGGCCGGTTCCGGCACGTGCTCGAGCATTTCGAGGCAGGTGACCACGTCGTAGCGACCCGCGGCCTCGGCCGCCAGCGCTTCGGCGGTGTGTTCGCGGTAGTCGATGTCGAGCCCCGACTCCACCTGGTGGAGTCGCGCCACGGCCAGCGCCTTGCCGGCGCGATCGACGCCGGTCACCCGGGCGCCGCGCTCGGCCATGGCCTCGGTCAGCAGGCCACCACCGCAGCCGATGTCGACCAGCGCCGCGCCGTCGAGCGCGATCCGCTGTTCGATCCAGTCGGCGCGCGGGCCGTTGATGTCGTGCAGCGGACGAAATTCGCCCTCGGGATCCCACCAACGCGACGCCAGCCGATCGAAGGCCTGGGTCTCGCGCGGGTCGAGGTTCTCCTGCTCCGGTTCGCGCCCGGACTGCGGGTCGGTGATCTCGGTGGTCATGCGTCGGCCTCGCTCGGAATGGCCGCGATCCGCTGGCGCCAGCTGCGGGTCTGATCGAGCAGCTCGTGTTCGTCCAGCGTGGTCAGCGTCCGGTCGTTCAACAGGCGCCGGCCCGCGACCCAGACATCGGTGAACTGCGACCTCGGGGCCGCGTAGACCAGCTGGGAAATCACGTGGTGGACCGGCTCGGTCTCAATGCAGTCGAGCCGGATCGCGGCCAGGTCGGCCTGCTTGCCGGGCTCGATGCTTCCGATCCGATCTTCCATGCCGAGCGCCCGTGCGCCGTGAATGGTCGCCATGGACAGCGCACGCGCCGCCGGCACGGCCTCGGGGTTGCCGCTGGTGCCCTTGGCCAGCAGGGCGGCCAGCCGGGTCTCGGCCAGCAGGTCGAGATCGTTGTTGCTGGCCGCGCCGTCGGTCCCGATGCACACGTTGACGCCGGCAGCGTCCAGCTCGGCCACCGGGCAGATACCGCTGGCCAGCTTCAGGTTGGAGTCCGGGCAGTGCGCGACGTGAACGCCGGCCCGGGCCAGTCGCACGATGTCGGTCGAATCGATCTGGGTCATGTGCACCGCCAGCAGGCGCGGCCCGAGCAGGCCGAGCTTCTCGAGCCGGTCGAGCGGGTGCATGCCGTGTTCGCGCCGGCTGGATTCGATTTCGCCGGCGGCTTCCAGCAGGTGGAGGTGAACGACCAGGTCCAGTTCCTCGGCCAGCGTGCGGATGCGCGCGAAGGCGGAGTCGTCGACCGAGTAAGGGGCATGCGGCACGAAGGTGACGCCGACCAGCGGCTCGCCGTGGAAGCGCTCATGCACCTCCAGCCCGCGACGGAAGTACTCGTCCTCGCTCTGGGCCCAGGCGGTCGGGAAGCGGATCATCGGCATGCCGACGACCGCCCGCATGCCCACCCGGACCGCGACCTCGGCGGTCACATCGGGGAAGAAGTAGTTGTCGTTGAAGGTCGTCGTGCCGCCGCGCAGCATCTCGGCAATCGCCAGCTCGGTGCCGGCCCGGACGTAGTCCGGCCCCATCAGGCGACCCTCGGCCGGCCAGATGTGGTCCTCCAACCAGCGCATCAGCGGCAGGTCGTCGGCGAGGCCACGCAGCAGCGCCATCGCGCTGTGGGTGTGCATGTTGACCAGCCCGGGCATCAGCGCGCGCCCCGGCAGTTCGATCCGCTGGACGTCCGGACAGGCAGCATCGAGCTCGGCGACCGGCACCAGCGCATCGATCCGCTCGCCGTCGAGGATCACTGCGGTTCCGGTCAGCACGCGACCTTCCGGAACTACCGGGACGACCCACTCCGGCAGCAGTGCCTTGCGACCCATCGGCGGCTCAGTCCTTGACGCGCGAGACGTACTCGCCGGACCGGGTATCGATCCGCAGCACTTCGCCTTCGTTGATGAACAGCGGCACACGAACCACGGCGCCGGTTTCCAGTTCCGCCGGCTTGCCGCCGCCGCCCGAGGTGTCGCCGCGCTCGCCGGGGTCGGTCTGCACCACCTTCAGTTCGACGAAGTTCGGCGGCTGCACGGTGATCGGCTCGCCGTTGAACAGCGTGATCTGGCAGCGGTCCTCTTCCTTGAGCCACTTCGCGTTGTCGCCGACCGCGGCGGCATCGGCGGCCAGCTGCTCGAAGCTGTCGGGGTCCATGAAGTGCCAGAACTCACCGTCGCTGTAGAGGTACTGGACCTCCTTTTCGAACACATCGGCGGCCTCCACGGTTTCGTTGGCCTTGATCGTCTTCTCGACGACTCGACCGGTCTTCAGGTTGCGCACTTTGAAGCGGGTGAAGGCCTGACCCTTGCCGGGCTTGACGAATTCGGTGTCGGTAATCGTATGCGGATCGCCGTTGATCAGCACCTTCAGACCGTTCTTGACGTCGTTCAATCCGTAACTTGCCATGTCGTCTCCAGATGGTTGGCCGGCCGGTCTTTTACAATGCGCATCTTCGCTGCGGGGCAACCCGCGACCGACGCCTGCGACCGACCCGTCGCGTTTCGAATCAAGCCCGCTATGATACCTGCCCCGCATCCCTCCTCGTCGACCCCGAACTGGCAGCAGCAGCTGCGCGAGGCGTGGCGCGACGGTCACGCGCTGCTGGCGCACCTCGGCCTGGACGCCGAAGCCGTCGGGCTGGACCCGGACAGCCCGTTTCCACTGCGCGTGCCGCGCGCCTTCGGCGACCGGATCCGGCCCGGCGACCCGAGCGATCCGCTGCTTCGTCAGGTGCTGCCGACCCGGCGCGAACGGACCGCGGTCGATGGCTTCACCGCCGACCCGGTCGGCGACTCGGCCAGCCGCGCCGGCCACGGCCTGCTTCACAAGTACACCGGCCGCGTCCTGGTCATCACGACCGGCGCCTGCGCAATCCACTGCCGCTACTGTTTCCGGCGGGAATTCCCGTACGCCGAGGCCCAGGCGGTTCCCTCGGAGTGGGACGCACTGGCCGACTATCTGCGCGCCCATCCCGACGTGACCGAAGTGATCCTGTCCGGCGGCGACCCGCTGATGCTGGCCACCGACCGGCTCCGACGCCTGACCGACCGACTGACCGGCATCGGACACCTGCGCCGGCTGCGCATACACAGCCGCATGCCGGTGACCCTGCCCGACCGGATCGACGCCGAGCTGACCGACTGGTTGGGCGAGCTGCCCTGGTCCTGCGTCGTGGTCGTCCACGCCAACCACGCCAACGAATTCGACGCCAGCGCGGCGGCGGCGCTGGCCCGACTCCGCGAGGCCGGCGCCTGGGTGCTGAACCAGGCGGTGCTGCTGGCCGATGTCAACGACGACGCCGCAGCGCTGGCCGGATTGATGGAGGCCGGCTTCGACGCCGGCGCCCTTCCCTACTACCTGCATCTGCTCGACCGGGTCGCGGGCAGCGCCCATTACGAAGTCGACGAAGCGAGCGCTCGGGCGACGATGGACCAGCTGCGCCGCGTTCTGCCCGGCTATCTGGTGCCCCGACTGGTCCGCGAGCGGGCCGGAGCGCCATACAAGCTGCCGGTTCTCTAGTGGGGCCATGCGGCAAGTCAGGCAGCACTCAGCCGCCGCCCACAGCGCTTGTGCGGTGCCCCCCAGGAGCGACTGTGCCGGCGCGACTCGGCGTTGCGTTTCTTGGAAAGGGAACAACCATTCCCTTGCGAAACGCGCCTTGATTCGCACCGGCACAGTCGCTCTGAGTGTTACCTGACTTGCCGCATGGCCCGGTCGCCGACGTCGCACCGGCGCGCCGGGCAGCGTAGAATGCGGCGGCAACGGGGGATCGGTAACGTCGAACAACGAGCTCACGCGGCCGGCGAGCGGCCGGCGGATTCGAACAACGAAGGCTTCTTCGAGGAAGCCCGGCGGAGGATCAGGCATGGCGGAACGCCAGGATCGACTCAACCTGCTGGTCGTGGACGACGACCCCGGCATCGTCAATGAACTGCAGGCCGCGCTCGGCGACACGCCGCTGGACTACCGGTTCGCCGATACCCAGAATGCGATCAGCCGGACGCTGGAGGAAGGCGCAGTGGACCTGGCCGTGATCCACGTCCATGGTGGCAGCCACGCGCTTCTCGACCCACTGGTCCGCGCGATGCGGGGCCAGTCGCCGACGCCACCCATCCTGGCGCTGACCGACCCCGATCCGGATTCCGCCGCCGCCGCGGCCCAGGCCTCGCTGGAGGGCATCGCCCGGGTCGACGACCCCCGCAACGCCGCCCGCCTGATCCGCGAACGCGCCACGCAGATCCGCACCACCCGCGAGCAGACCGAAGCACTGCGCCAGGTCAGCGACATCCAGGAGCGCTACAACCTGCTGCTGGAGTCCTCGCGCGAGGCCATCGCCTACCTGCACGAAGGGCTGCACATCTACGCCAACCCCAGCTACCTGGAGCAGTTCGGCTACGGCGATTTCGCCGAGCTGGAAGGCTTCTCCATCCTCGATCTGCTGCCAACGGCCAACGACGGCACGGACCTCAAGACGCTGCTCCGATCGCTGTCGAAGGGCGAACTCCCGGACGCCCCGATCGACGTCCAGGCCCAGCGCTCCGATGGCAGCGACTTCCGGGCCCGGGCCGATTTCTCGCCGGCGCGGTACGACGGCGAGGCCTGCACCCAGATCATGGTCCGCGAGCAGGTCGAGGTCGGCGACAGCGAGGAACTGCAGCAGGAACTCGAGAAACTGCGCTCGCGCGACCTCGTCACCGGCCTGATGAACCGCCAGGCCTTCATCGCCGCGCTGCACGACGTCATGGCCGACGTCGAACCCGACGACGACACCCACACGGCGGTCCTGCTGGTCGCGATCGACGACTATGCCGCGCTGCAAGGCAAGGTCGGTGCGGCCGCGTCGGACCAGATCATCAAGCAGATGGCCGAACTGTTCGGCGAAGTCGTCGAAGACGATCTCCACCCGGCCCGGCTGTCCGACCACGTTCTGGCGCTTTGCCAGCAGGCCGGTGACCGCGGCGCGACCGTGGCGCTCGCGACCCGTCTGGTCGAGCACTTCTCCGGCAAGATTCTCGAGATCGGCGGCAAGTCGCCGACGATCACGGTCAGCGTCGGGCTGGCTCTCGGCAGCGGCCGGATGTTCAGTGGCGACGAACTGCTGGCCCAGGCGCAGGGGGCGATGCAGGAAGCCGAGCGCACCGGCGGGAACTGCTACGTGCGCTACCGACCCAGCGCCGATGCCGCCGATGGCGACGAACTGGCGCAATGGTCCGAGCGCCTTCGCCACGCCCTGAACAACCAGGAATTCCGGCTGGTCCAGCTGCCGATCACGAGCATGGAAGACGACAGCTTCCGGATCCTCGAAACCGAGACCCGGCTGCGGGTGGAGGGCAGCGACGAGGTCATTCTGCCCTCGACCTTCCGTTCGGCGGCAGTCCGGACCGGTCTGGCGATCGACCTCGACCGCGACCTGCTCGAACGCACCACCTCAGGCGCAGCCATGGAAAACGACGAGGATTCCGTCCTGGTCGGAATTTCATTGTCCAGCGTGACCGACGAGGCGTTCTGTGACTGGCTGCAGCAGCTGGTCGAAAGTGACCGCCTGCCCGGCAATCGCCTGATCGTCGGCCTGCATGAACCGGAAATCCGCGAAAGCGTGCGGGAAGTCCAGCGCTTCGCCAATCGCTTCGTGGCCCGAGGAGTGCGGCTGGCGCTGCTCGGCGTCGAACTGGACACGCGGATCGACATGCTGCTGAAGAATCTGAGCTTCGACTTCATGAAGCTGGAGGGCAACGTCGGCGGCGCGCTGGGCAGGGAAGGCCCGGCCCGGGCCGGCCTGGAAAGCCTCGCGCGCGACGCCAAGAGTCACGCCGTCGAAGTGATCTCGCCGCCGGTCGAGAACACCGCCGACCTGGCCGCGCTGTGGCAGTTCGGCATCACGCTGGTCCAGGACGACTTCGTCCGCGCCGATTGACCGGCCCGGCCTCGGCCGGGCCGCCGGATCAGACCGCGCCGTCGTGCAGCGCGCGGATCCGCTCCTCCAGCGGAGGATGGCTCATGAACAGCCGCTTCATGCCCTCGCCGACCCGGCCACGGATGCCGAAGGCTTCGACCGCCTCCGGCAACTGACCCGGCTGCTGGCTCTGGCGCAAGCGCTCCAGTGCTGCGATCATGTTCTGCCGACCCGAAAGGCGCGCGCCGCCGGCATCGGCGCGGAATTCGCGCCAGCGCGAGAAGGCCATGACGATGATGCTGGCCAGGATCCCGAGCACGACCTGCAGCACGATCACGACCAGGAAGTAGCCGGGTCCGTAGCCGCGCTCGCTGCGGAAGACCGCGCGATCGATGATCTGGCCGAGGATTCTCGACAGCAGCAGCACGAAGGTGTTGAGCACGCCCTGCAGCAGCGTCATGGTGATCATGTCGCCGTTGGCCACGTGCGAGACCTCGTGGGCCAGCACCGCCTCGACCTCGTTCCTGCGCATCGCGCGCAGCAGGCCCGTCGAAACCGCGACCAGCGACTTGTTGCGCGACGCGCCGGTGGCGAAGGCGTTCGGCTCGGCAGCGTCGTAGATGGCCACGTCGGGCACGCCGATGCCGGCTTCGCGCGCCTGCCGTTCGACGGTGGACACCAGCCAGCGCTCGACCTCGCTGGACGGCTGCTGGATGATCTTCGCGCCGGTCGACATCAGCGCGATCTTCTTGCTCATCAGCAGCGAGATGAACGCGCCCCCCATCCCGAACAGCAGGGCGAAGATCAGCGTCACGGCAAGGTTGTAGTCGATCCCCTGGGCACGCAGCCAGGGCTCGATCAGGTTCATCACGAACCCGAACACGACCAGAATGGCCAGGTTGGTGGCCAGGAACAGTCCGATTCGTCGCATCATGTCGGCAGACCCGAGTCAGGAAATCGATTCGAATATGGACGCTTCCGCATCGAATGACAAGTCGCCGGCGCTTCGATATCGCGGCCGCTTCGCGCCGTCGCCGAGCGGGCCACTGCACTTCGGCTCGCTGGTCGCCGCGGTCGGCAGTTACCTGCAGGCCCGGCGCCACGGCGGCTCCTGGCAGGTCCGGATCGAAGACATCGATCCGCCGCGCGTCGTCGTCGGCGCAGCCGAGGACCAGTTGGCCACCCTGGCCCGATTCGGTCTGCGGCCGGACGGCCCGGTCCAGTACCAACGGCGCTTCACGCCCCGCCATGCCGCCGCAGTCGAACGGCTGCTGGACCAGGGCCTGGCGTTTCCCTGCGGCTGCAGCCGGTCCGACCTGCCGGCCTCCGGTGTCTACCCCGGCACCTGCCGCGACGGCCTGCCGCCGGGCCGCGCGTCACGCAGCATCCGGTTCCGGGTCCCGGCCGCAGCGGTTCGCGTCGAGGATCCGTTGCGCGGGGCCTGGGAAGAGCGACTCGAAGAGCGCTGCGGCGATGTCGTGATCCGGCGGGCCGACGGTCACTACGCCTACCAGCTCGCCGTGGTCGTCGACGATCTGTACGAGGGCATCACCGAAGTCGTCCGCGGCGCCGACCTGATCGACTCGGCCGCCCGCCAGCAGGCCCTGCATCAGGCGTTCGGACGAACAGCGCCGCGCTGGCTGCACCTGCCGCTGGTCGTCGATTCCAGCGGCCGCAAGCTGTCGAAATCCAGCGGCGCCGACCCGGTGGCCGCGCGCCCGGCCGCCGATGCGCTGGCGCTTGCGCTGCGCGTGCTGGGCCAGCCCCCGCCGCCGGGCCTGCAGTCGCTCGACACATTGTGGAGCTGGGCCCACGCCCATTGGGACCCGACCCGGATCCCGACCGATCCGTTCGAGATCTGACCCAGCCGCCGGTACGGGTTCCGGAGTCCGGGGTCGATCGCTATACTGCCGGCTCTTCCCTTTGTCTTTTCCAGGCGCCCATGACCTCGAACTACCTCGATTTCGAGCAGCCGATCGTCGAGTTGGAAGCCAAGCTCGCCGAGCTGCGCAATGTCGGTACCAGCCAGGAACTCAACCTGGACGAGGAGATCCAGCGGCTGGAGGCCAAGTGCGCCGAGCGGATCGAGTCGGTGTTCTCCGGACTGACCGACTGGCAGGTCTCGCAGATGGCCCGCCATCCCGAGCGCCCGTATACGCTGGATTACATCCCGCGCGTCTTCGATCGCTTCCAGGAACTGCACGGTGACCGGATGTTCGCCGACGACCATGCGATCGTCGGCGGACTGGCCTCGATCGACGGCCGTGCCTGCATGGTGATCGGTCACCAGAAGGGTCGCGACACCAAGGAGAAGATCCACCGCAACTTCGGCATGCCGCGCCCCGAGGGCTATCGAAAGGCCAAGCGGCTGATGGAGATGGCCGATCGCTTCGGCCTGCCGATCTTCACCTTCATCGACACGCCCGGCGCCTATCCCGGTGTCGGCGCCGAAGAGCGCGGTCAGTCAGAGGCCATCGCACGCAACCTGATGGTCATGGCGCGGCTCGAGGTCCCGATCATCTGTACGGTGATCGGCGAAGGCGGGTCCGGCGGCGCACTGGCCATCGGCGTCGGCGACCGCACCAACATGCTTCAGTACGCCATCTACTCCGTCATTTCACCGGAGGGCTGCGCATCGATCCTGTACAAGAGCGCCGCAAAGGCCGAAGTCGCGGCCGGCGCGCTGGGGCTGACCGCCGAAAAGCTCAAGGCACAGGGCCTGGTCGACAGCATCCTGCGCGAGCCGCTCGGCGGGGCCCACCGCAACCCGGACGAAATGGCCCAGCGCATGAAGGAACGGCTGGTCAGCCAGCTCGACACGCTGGACCGCATGAGCGACAGCGAACGGCTCGACGCGCGCTACGAACGCTTGATGCAGCTGGGCGCGCTGGACCGCGAGTGACCCGGCCGCCGCTCGACGCGGCCGCCTGGACCGACCCCGGTCGGCTCCACGTCGCGTTCAGCGGCGGGGCCGACTCGGTCTGCTTGCTGAAGCGTTTGATCGACGCCGGGCTGGCCCGGCGCGTTCGGGTCCTCCACGTAGACCATCGACTCGATCCGGACAGCGCGGACCGCGCCGTCCGCGCCGGGCGCATCGCCGCCGACTTCGGCGTGCCGTTCGAAACCATCGTGCTCGACCCGAGCGACTTCGACCCGAGCGCGGGCCCCGAAGCGGCCGCTCGCCATGCGCGCTACAACGCACTGGCCGGCCGGCTCGGCGACGATGAGACCCTGCTGACCGCCCACCACCTCGACGACCAGGTCGAGACGCTGCTGATCAAGCTGCTGCGCGGGGCCGGCCCGATCGGACTGGCGGGGATGCCGGTGCGTCGGCGACTGGCTCACGGCTGGCTCGGTCGCCCACTGCTGGCCTGGCCGAGGGAGGCGATCCAGCAGGAATTGCGTGACGCCGGCCTGGACTGGATCGAGGACCCGACCAACGCATCGACCGATCCGGATCGCAATTACCTCCGGCACGAGGTTCTGCCGCGCCTGGAACAGCGCTGGGGCCGAGGCTACCGGAGCGCGATCGAACGCGCCCGTGCCGCGCAGCGCAGCGCGGCCGACGCGGTCGATGCACGGGCCCGGGCCGACCTGGCAACGCTGTGCGGCGACGCTGCGTGCGGCTTCGAGGCAACGCTCGACCTGGCCCGCTGGTCGCGAATGGAACCGGCCCGCGCCTTCGAAGCGCTGCGCGCGTGGCTGGCACCGCAGGCCCCGCCCCCGCCGGGCCGATTCGACGAGTTCCGCCGCCAGTGCGCGGACGCCGCCACCGACCGCTGCCCGGCCGTCACCGCCGATGGCCTGAAACTGCACGCCTGGCGCGGTCGACTGTGGCGGGATGGCTGCCCCGACCCGGTCCCGCCGGACTGGTCGGTCGAGCTGACGCCGGGCGCGACCGAGCTGGCCCTACCGCACGGTCTGGGCCGTCTCGCGGGGCTCGCGCTGGCCGCAGACCCGGCCGGGCCGATCACGGTCGGCGCGATTCGCGCCGGCGACCGCATGAGTCTTCACCCCGGCGGCCCGACGAAGCGCGTCGCAGAAGTGCTGCGGGCCGCCGGCGTCCCGCCGTGGCGCCGGCATCGGCTGCCGGTGCTGCGGGTGGCCGGTCGCGTGGCGGCCGTCGGTGGCCGCTGGCGCGATCCTGCGTGGCTCGTATCCGCACCGCACTGGCATGACCCCCCGGCCGGCTTGCTACCCTATACTTCGCCCGAGCACTGAGCCGGGCCGGACCACCTGCGGAGCAGTACCCATGAGCGAAGCCCCGGAATCCTCGTCGTCAGAGGCCGAACCGTCGTTCGAAGCCAAGCTGGCGGAACTGGAGTCGCTGGTCGAATCGCTGGAAACCGGCGACCTCGAGCTGGCCGAATCGCTGGAGCGGTTCAAGCGCGGCGTGACCCTGAGCCAGGACTGCCGGGCGATGCTCGACGCCGCGCAGCAGCAGGTCGAGACGCTGCTCGACGACGACGCGATCAACGGGGTGGACGCAGGACCCGACGAAACGTCAGATTGATTCGCGGTCCGACCGGGCGGGCGGTCTTCGGCACCTGGTGCTGCCAGCTCTGCTGCAGGTCGCCGGCCATCAGCAGCAGGCTTCCCGGAGACAGTGCCAGATCGATCCTGCGCGCCGGCTCGGACCGCGACCGCAGCACGAACCGACGGACCGCGCCGAGACTGATCGACGCGATCACCGGTCGATCGCCGAGCTCCGGCTCATCGTCGGCGTGCCAGCCCATGCCGTCCCGGCCGTCGCGGTAGAGATTCAGCAGCACGCTGTTGAAGGTCACGCCGAGATCGTCGGCCAACCGGTCGCGAAGCGCAGCAACGTCCGGGTGCCAGGACGCCGCGTAGTAGTCATCGTTGGAATACCGGTAGACCACGCCATCATCCCCCTGGAACGCGATCCGGCGCGGCTGCTCGATCATCCGGCCGAACATCTTCAGCGTCCGGGCCTCCCAATCGATGTCGCGGTGCAGCGTCGCGAACAGCGAATCGGCGCGGCTGCGCTCGATCCATTCCGGTCGATATTCGAGTCGTGCCTGCTCGTGTGCGCGCTCCGGAAGCAGGGCATTGACGCGTTCCTCACCGTTTCTTGACCGTGCCTTCATCTGACCTCGACAGGAAAACGATGCCCGCCCCCGACACTTGGCAGGTCCGATTCGCGGACCGACCCCAACCCCCACTCTAGGAGTGAACCATGAAAGCTGCAACTCGTATCGTATTCGCATCGCTGCTGGCCCTCGCTTTTTCGGCGCCGGCACTTGCCGACGACCACGGCACGCACAAGGACATCGTCGACACCGCCGTCGAGGCCGGCTCGTTCAATACCCTGGCCACCGCGCTGGACGCCGCCGGACTGATCGAGACGCTGAAGGGCGAAGGGCCGTTCACCGTCTTCGCGCCGACCGACGACGCCTTCGCCAAGATCCCGGCAGACCAGCTCAACGCGCTGCTGGCCGACACCGAGCAGCTGACCGCGGTCCTGACGTATCACGTGGTCGCCGGAAAGGTCACGGCCGCTGACGTGGTCGAACTCGATACCGCCACGACCGTCCAGGGCTCGGATATCGACATCACCGTCTCCGACAGCGGCGTGATGGTCGACAACGCCAACGTCGTGACCACCGACATCATGGCAAGCAACGGCGTGATCCATGTCATCGACAGCGTGATCCTGCCGTAAGACATCGATCGTGAAACGAGTCCGGTACCCTCCGGCTCGAACACGATCAAGCGGGCGGCCTTCCGCCCGCTTTTTTTGTGTCCGGATGTCGGTCCACCGGGTGTCCCGCCCGCCGCGCCGCGTCACGTCAGGCCGCCGACCCGGAAACGCGAATTATTCAGTATTGAGAATGACTTACGAATGCGTTCGGTTCTCGCCGCGTGATGATTCCGCATGTCCAGCAGCCGGGACTTGCAGTAAACTGCGTCGCGAATTCGCAGTCCATCAACGGCACCGCCCAAGGAGAACCCCATGGCGAAATGTTCCCGCAGAAACCTGTTCAAGCTCGCTGGCGCTGGCTCGTTGGCGCTGATCCTGCCGACGATGACCCGCTTCGGCGACGCGCTGGCCCAGGAACAACTGGATCCGGCCGATCCGCAGGCTTCGGCCCTCGGCTACGTCCACGACACCGAAGAGGTCGACAACGGCAAGTTCGCCTCGCACGACGTGTCGCAGGTCTGCTCCAACTGTCAGCTCGCCCAGGGCGGCGACGGCGAATGGATCGGTTGTGCCATCTTCCCGGGGAAGTTGGTCAACAAGAACGGCTGGTGCAGCGCCTGGGTCCAGGCCGCCGGCTGAGCGCAGGTTCGACAGCGACGCTTCGATCGACCCGGCCCGGCCGGGTCGATTCGTTTCCGGCCGCCGAATCGGCCGCCCGGCGCCCTCAACGACTGCGTGCGAGCAGCACCGAAGCGATGATCATCAGCGCCAGCGGCGGCAGCAGCACGACCGGCGCCGGCGGCAGGTCGGTGACCAGCGCGAAGAAACCGGCCATTCCGGCCAGCAGGTGATACCCCAGCCCGACGCCGACCGCCGCGACCAGCTTCAGGCTGAACCCGCGGCCCTTCCCGGGCGTCGCGGCCAGCGCCGCGGCGATCAGCACCATGCCGATTCCGGCCAGCGGCAGCGTGATGCGCCGCCATAGGACCAATTCGAACTCCGATGCGTCCTGACCGCGCTCCTTCAGACTGGCCACGTAGGTCCACAGGTCGGTCAACGGCAGGCTGCTCGGGGACTGACGGAACAAGCGGAGCTGACGCGCGCTGAGAAACGAGTCCCAGCGGTAACGTTCGAGCTGCACGATGCGCGGTGCACCCGACGCATCCAGCGTCTTGATCTGGACCGACTCCAGGGTCCAGCGCTCGGGGGCCGGGACCGCGCGCTCGGCGCGGATCTGACGTTCGAGCCGGCCGGCTTCGTCGAACTCGTAGATCGCGATCTCCCCCGGCAGCTGACCGGGGTCGAATCGCCGCACGTTCATCACGTCGGCCTCGGACCGCACCCACAGTCCGTGCCAGGGGTGCCACAGACTGCTCTCTCCGGGCGCGCCCACCTCGACCCGGTCGCCCGGCGGGTCGAGCAGCGGAGCGAGGAACTGCAGCGCCAGCACCGCCAGCACCGCCGCGGCGAGCGCGGGGATCAGCGCCAGTCGGGTGACGTGCAGCAGGGACATGCCGGCGGCCCGGACGATGACGAGCTCGCGCTGCGCCTGGAGCGCGGCCAGTACGCTCGCGGTGGCCAGCACGGTAACCACCGGCAGCAGGTCGATCAGCCGAATCGGCACGGCCGCGGTCGCCGTCCAGAGCGTCGCCAGCGCTCCGCCGCCCAGATCGCCGCCCAG
>CAZJSH010000002.1:35678-54728 GCA_964548715.1 uncultured Halomonas sp.
CGCCGCCCAGATCGCCGCCCAGCGCCTCGAGCAGCGCGATCAGCCAGACCAGCGCGGCCACGGCCAGCCCCATGCCCAGATAGCCGCGCAGCAGGCGATCGAGCAGATAGCGATCGAGAACGGTCATATCGGCGCCCCCGGCCCCCGCCAGCTTCGCCACAGGCGGCCGATGACCAGCGGCACGACGATCAACGGCGCCCAGAACAACCCGGGCCAGATCGGCATGGTGCCGGCGTCGACGCGATTGGCCAGGGTGCCGATCGCAGCGAAGTACAGGGTCACCAGCAGCGTGGCGAGCAGCACCCGCGACCCCTGGCCGTGCCGAGGATTGATCCGGGCGATGCCCAGGGCCAGCAAGGCCAGCACCGGCACCGAAAGCGGCATCAGCGTGCGCCACTGCAATTCGCCCCACTCCAGCGCGCCCGCCCGATCCATCAACTGCCCGAACGACAGCGCGCGGCGTTTGCGGGTGGGCTCGACCGGGATCGGCGGATCGAACTGGACGCGCAGGCGATCGCTCAGGCCGACCAGGTCGGCGTCGCCGTTCTGCTGCAGGCGATACGAACGGACGTTGCCGCTGAATTCCAGCGCGATCGAACCGTCGGCGTCGGTCTGCTGGGCGAGGCGCTCGGCGCGCAGCAGATTGCGGTAATTCGGCGTTCGCTGGTGGACGAGCACGTCGGTCAGCGCATCACCGTCGCGCGCCTCGGCAAAGATCACCCAGGCCTCGTCGCCGACCTCGAAGCGACCCGGCTCGACCCGGCTCAGATCGATGCGCGCGACCAGCTCGCCTTCCATCGAATACAGGGCATCGTAGGCCCAGGGTCGAAACCAGTGGGTCAACGCCGCGACCACCAGCAGCCCGATCAACGCGATCGCGAGCACTGCGCGGACCACCGGAGCACGGCCGACGCCGGACGCGGCCATCGCGGTCATTTCATAGCCGCTCTGCAGCCGGCCGAGGCCGGTGATCGCGCCGAGGAAGATCGCACCGGGGATCAGCACGTCGAAGAACAGTCCGAGCTTGAGCGTGGCCAGCTTCGCGACGGCCTCGATCGACAGTCGCTCGACAACCGCATCGGCCAGGTAGCTCGAAAAGTAGTAGGCGAGCATGATCAGCAGCGCGACGAAGAACACGCCGAAGATCGGCCGCAGCAGCTGCAGCATGACGTAGCGCTCGAGGCGGCTCACGTGCGGCGCTCGTCGAATACCGACTCGACCAGCGCCCGGTCATCGAGCGTATCGACGTCCACCGCCGCTTCCGGCCAGGGCACGACGACGGCCCGGGTGCGCGCACCGAGCCGACCGGAGAGGGTCTCGAAGGCGGCCTCGAGCGTCAGACGGCGCAACAGGTAGCGGATCAGGCCGACCACACCGAGCCGGCCGACGATGCGCCAGGGGCGCTTTCGATCCCGCTCGAAGGCCTGCCAGGCGTCGACCACGCGGTGGCCCTGCGCGGTTCGGAACAGGAACAGGTTGGTACCGCAGATCGAGCGATCGGCAAACCGATAGCGCGTCCGCCGACCCCCGGGAAACCGCGCCTGGACGGCATCGGCGTCGGCCACGCCGACCACGGCATCGGCGCCGGTCGTCTCGGCGGCCGCGATAAAGCCGTGCAGCCAGTCGGAACACACCAGCGGATGGTCGCCGGTCAGCAACAGCACCGGGGCTCCGCGCGGCAGGGTGTCCAGCGCCGCGGCCACGCTGGCCGCGGGCCCGGCGGCCGGCGTCACCGTCGCGAACGCGCCCTCGGCGCCGCGAAACGGCCCGGCAACGGCCAGGTACTCCGCCCGATCCGGGCAGACCAGCCGGATCGGAATCGCGTCGCCCAGCGCGCGAGCGGCGGCCAGGACATGGGCCAGCATCGGGCGCCCCGCGACCGGTGCCAGGACCTTCCCGACCACGCCGGCCGACGTCGCGATCGGGTCTTCCGGGCCGCGATCGCCGGCCAGCACCACGATCGACAGGGCTGCGGCGGTCTCCGGCGCCAGACGCGCGTCGGTCATTCCCCCGCTCCGATACGACGCTCGTAGATCCGGTAGCGTTTGGTCACCGTCATGTCGATCGACTCGATCAGTGAACGCATCCCACGATTCTGTTCGAGAATCCACGACTGCTCGGTCCAGTCGATGCCGTCGGACTTCAGGAAGTCGCGCGTGTCGGCCACCATTGCGTAGCTCAGCGCTGCGCCGGTGATCGTACGGTGGTATTTCGGCGCCACACCCATCAACGGCACGCGGGCACGCGTGCTGCTGCGCCGCCAGATTCGCCACAGCAGCCGCGCGCCACCGAACGGGAACAGGCGGCCGTCCAGGTCGTGCACCAGTTCGTTGAGATCCGGAAGGGTCACCATGAACGCGGCCGGTTCGTCGTCGAGCCACGCCACCTGGACATAGCCGGGTCGAATCAGGATCTTCATGTCGTGGATGGCGTGCCGGAACTCGGCTTCGGTCATCGGCACGAAGCCCCAGTTGTCGGCCCATGCCGCGTTGAACATTTCCCGCATCGCATCGGCCCGGCGCATCAGGTCGCCGCGTTCGACGCGCTCGATGCGCAGCCGGTCGCCGAGTCGGCCGAGCACGCGCCGCATTCCGCGCGGACCGTCGAAATCGAGACCGCCCTGGTAGGCCAGCAGGTCGGCGACCGACTCGAATCCAAGTTCGAGCAACCGGTCGGCGTAGTAAGGCCGGGCGTGGCCCATCAGCATCATCGGCGGCGTGTCGAAGCCGTCGACCAGCAGCCCGCACTGCTGGTTGATCGACAGATCGAACGGTCCCTGCATGCGGCTGCGGCCCTGCTCGCCGAGCCAGCCGCCGGCGGTCTCGGTCAGGCGCTGGAAGACGTCGCGCTCATCGTCGGCCTCGAGCTGGCCGAACCAGCCGAGGTCGGGGCGGCCGCAGGCGTCGTTGAGCCGATCGACCTGGGCACTGATGCGGCCGACCGTGCGGCCGCCGCGCAGGGCGATCCAGGCCCGCGCCTCGGCGTGTTCGAAGAATGGATGACGAGGCGCCCACAGCTGGCGCAGCTGCAAACCGAGCGGACGAACCCAGTTCGGATCATCGGCGTAGATGCGGGGCGGAAGGGCGTGGAATCGTCGCCAGTCGGCCCGCGTGCGGACAGGCCTGACCTCGATCGAGGATTCCGCCGCAGTCATGCGCATGAACGGCCGAGTGGCATTATCAGGGTCGAATGTTGCAGAATTGCAGGCATTAACACGATTTGAAGCACGCTTTGGCCAGCATGTCGCTGCGCAGGGATGTCGACGAACGTGTTTCCATTGACACGTCAGCGTCTTATAATGGTCGATTAGATTGTTTTAATAACTCTCGCTGGCGATTCTACGCGAGAACGCAGAACAACAAGGGAACATCGGTTTGAGCCTGAAGCCAACCCCCACGCAGAATTCGCTGCCGCTGAAGACCTCCGGCTACCGAAGCCTCGCTGAAGCACTCGACTATGCCGCCCAGGGGACCACGGGCTGCAACTTCCACGACGGTCGAGGTCGATTGACCGCCGTGCTGACCTATCGCGAGATTCGCGAGCGAGCGCTCGCGACGGCGCGACGCCTGGCCGCGCTCGAGCTGCCGCGCGGCAGCCGGGTGGCGCTGATCGCCGATACGCAGCCCGAATTCCACGTCATGTTCTTCGCCTGTCAGTACGCCGGCCTGGTGCCCGTGCCGCTGCCGGCCGCCGTGCATCTCGGCGGCAAGGAAGCCTTCGTCAAGCACCTGCGCGCGCTGCTGATCGACTGTCACGCACGCGCCGCCTACGCGTCACGCGACTTCGAGTCGTTCCTGGCCGAAGCGGTCGACGGGCTCGATCTCGCCGTCAGCGGGACGCTGGAGGCCTTCGAAGCGCTCGAGCCGGCTGCGACGCTGCCGGAGCCGCCGGCGCCCGACGACCTGGCCTACCTCCAGTACACGTCCGGCAGCACCCGCTTTCCGCGCGGCACGATGATCACCCAGCGCGCGGTACTGACCAACCTGGCCGGCATCCTGCAGTACGGCGTCCAGATCCGTCGCGGCGACCGCTACATGTCGTGGCTGCCGTTCTATCACGACATGGGCCTGGTCGGCCTGATCCTCGGCCCGGTGGTCTCACAGTTGTCGGTCGACTATCTCGGCACCCGCGACTTCGCGATGCGCCCGCGCCTCTGGCTGGAACTGATGTCGCGCAACGCCTCGACCATTTCCTACTCACCGCCGTTCGGGTTCGCGCTGGTCGCGCGCCGGCTGCGCGAGGGCGATCTGGATCGCTATGATCTCTCGGCCTGGCGCGTGGCCGGCGTCGGCGCCGAAATGATCCGCTCGAGCTGGCTCGATCGGTTCGCCGAAGCGCTGGCGCCCTCGAACTTCTCGCCGTCCGCGTTCCTGCCCTGCTACGGCATGGCCGAGTGCTCGCTGGCAGTCAGTTTCGCGCCGCTGGCCCAGGGCCTCGATGTCGATCGGCTCGACGCCGACCTGCTGGCCCGCGAACGCCGGGCTGCCCCGGTCGCCGCCGGCAGCGATGCCCGCGTCACCGAGTTCGTCAACTGCGGCCGACCGCTGCCAGACTACGAAGTCGAGATCCGCGACTCCGCCGGCGAGGTCCTGCCGGAGCGCCACTGCGGCACGATCTACCTGCGCGGCCCGAGCGTGATGTCCGGTTACGCCAACAACGAGGAAGCGACGCGCGAGTCGCTGACCGAAGATGGCTGGCTGAATACCGGCGACGTCGGATACCGGGCCGGGGATTCGCTGTTCATCACCGGCCGCGCCAAGGACCTTCTGATCATCAACGGCCGCAACATCTGGCCGCAGGATCTCGAGTACCTCGCCGAGCAGCAGCCCGAAGTCCGGCCCGAAGACGCCTCGGCGTTCGCGATTCCTGCCGAGGACGGCAGCGAGGTTGCGGTGCTGGTCGTGCAGTGCCGTGAACAGGACCCGTTCCGCCAGGCTCGCCTGGTCGAGCGGCTCAAGCAGCAGATCCAGTCTGAATTCGGCATCGCCTGCCTGATCGAGCTGGTCCCGCTGCACACGTTGCCGCGCACCTCGTCGGGCAAGCTGTCGCGCAGCGGCACGCGACTGGACTTCCTCAAGCGCAACGGCCTCGAGGACACCGAGGTGCTGCCACGCGAGCTGGTCAACCGCACGCCCCACACCCAGGCGCTGAACTCGGCCGACTGACGCATGCCGGTCATTGCCCTGACCGGCGCCACAGGCTTCATCGGGCGCGCCACCCTGGCGCGGCTGCTCGGCTCTTCGGCCAAACTGCGATTCCGCATCCTGGTTCGCGATCCGGCCCGGCGTTCGATCGACGATCCGAGAATCGAGCCCATCGATGGCGATCTGTCCGATCCGGCCGCGCTCGAGGCACTGGTCGCCGGCGTCGATGCCGTTGTGCACCTGGCCGGAGCCATTGCCGGCAGCCGTCAGCGCGATTTCGACCGCGTCAACATCGAAGGAACCGAGCGGCTGGCCGAGGCCGTCGCGCGCGCCGCGCCGCTCGCGCACGCGCTGCTCGTGTCGTCCCTGGCCGCCACGCGACCGGACCTGTCCTGGTACGCCGCCTCCAAGGCCGGCGCCGAGCGCGCCTGGCGCGATCGCCTGCCGGCGACCTCCACCATCCTCCGGCCGCCGGCCGTCTACGGCCCCGATGATCCGGCGCTGCACGACTTCTGGCGCATACTGGCGCGCGGCTGGCTGATCCGACTCGGTCCGGCCGAGGCGCGCTTTTCGCTGGTCCACGTCGATGACGTCGCCGAGGCCATCGAGCGCCTGCTTCTTCGCGGGCCCTCGCCGACCCCATTCACACTGGCCGGGCCGCAGCCCCACGGCGGCTGGGGCTGGCCGGACGTCGCCAGGGTCGCCGAAACGATCCACGGCGGCCGCATTCGCACCCTCGCGATGCCCGGGATCGCGCTGCGCGTCGCCGGCGGACTGGCGCTGGCCGGACGCCGGCTGACCGGCGGCGCCGCGCTGCTGTCGCCGGGCAAGGTGCGTGAATTGCGGCACGTTGACTGGGTCTGCGATAATCTCGCGCTTTCCGCGCACCTGGACTGGCAGCCGAGCCGCCGTCTGGACCGAGCGCTCGACTCCTTACCCGGATGGGCCCGCGAATGACCGACGTCAACCCCGCCATTCACCAAGCGATCCAGGACGCGGTCGCCACATCGCTTCCGGAACTCGGCGACGTGAACTTCGATGCCGCGCTGACCAGCGACGTCGGCCTGGACTCCGTCCAGATCATGGACCTGGTCATGGAAATCGAGGACCGGCTCGACATCTCGATTCCCGTCGAGGTGCTGGCAGAAACCCGCACGCTGAACGAACTGGCCGTCCGGATCGCACCACTGTGCGAGGACGGCGCGGCATGAGCCTGTTCGACAAGTTCGCCGAGGTGGCGAAGGCGCGCGCCGATCTCGACCGCGCCGAGATTCCGCCGGTGGCGACCCCGATCGACGCGGTCCACTCGGCGACCGAGGGCACGATCGGCGGGCGCCGGGTCATCCTGGCCGGGACCAACAACTACCTCGGGCTGACGATGGACCCCGACGTGGTCGCCTCGGCCCGCGATGCGCTCGAAGAACTGGGCACCGGGACCACCGGATCGCGCATGGCCAACGGCAGCTATGCCAACCACGCCGCGCTCGAGCGTGACCTGGCCCGCGCCTGGGGCTGGCCGTCGGCGATGGTCTTCTCGACCGGCTACCAGGCCAACCTCGGCAGCATCTCCACGCTGACCGGCAAGGACGACTACCTGCTGCTCGACAGCGACTCGCACGCCAGCATCTACGATGGCGCCCGGCTGGGTCATGCCCAGACCGTGGTGTTCCGTCACAACGACCCGGACAACCTCGACCGCCGCCTGCGCCGCCTCGGCGACGATGCGAAACGCGCGTTGATCGTCGTCGAGGGGCTTTACTCGATGATGGGCGACCAGCCGCCACTGGAAGAGTTCATCGAGGTCAAGAAGCGCCACGGGGCCTGGCTGCTGCTCGACGAAGCGCACTCGTTCGGCGTGTTCGGCCAGCACGGCCTGGGCGTGGCCGAGGACCGCGGCGTGGTCGACGAGATCGACTTCATCGTCGGCACCTTTTCCAAGAGCCTGGCCGGGATCGGCGGGTTCTGCGTCAGCCGCCACGCCGAACTCGAGCACGTCCGACTGGCCGCGCGCCCGTACATCTTCACCGCCTCACCATCGCCGGCGGTGATCGCGGCCACCCGAACCGCGCTGGAGAAGGTGGTGCACGGCCAGGCGCTGCGCGACCAGCTGTGGCGCAACATCCACCAGCTCTACGGCGCGCTGAACGAACTCGGCTACACCCTGGGCAGCGCCGATCCGGGACCGGTCGCGGCGATCGTCCTGCCCGACCGCGAGTCGGCGCTGGCGCACTGGTACGGCCTGCTCGATGCCGGGGTCTACGCCAACCTGATGATCCCGCCGGCCACGCCCAAGGGCCTGAACCTCCTCCGGATCAGCCTGAGTGCCGCGCACAGTCCGGACCAGATCGACCGCATCATCGACGCCTTCGGCCGCCTGCAGCAGGCGGCCTGACCGAACCGCCCCGCCGAGCACGCCACGACCGGTATCCTTGGGGGTCTCCCTCCCGAGGAACTCGCGTGGCTTCAACCAACGTCCGATCCCTGATTCCGTCCCGGCCGGCGCGCGGCGCCGCGCGCTGGCTCTGCGCCGGCGCACTGCTGTGGACCGCCGCTGCCACCGCGGCGCAGACGCCCGACCTGAACCGGATCATGGCCGACCCGGACTGGATCGGCCCACCCGTCGAAGCGGCCTGGTGGCAGCTGGACGGCCGCCACTACACCGCACGGGTCAAGCGCCCGGATTCCGAGATCCGCGACCTGCTGCAGGTCGAGATCGACACCGGCCGGACGCATCGGCTCGAAGCGACCGAACGAGTTGGCCTCGACGGCCCGGAGCCTGCGTTCGACGCCGGCCGCGAACGGGCGCTGACCATTCGCGCCGGCAATCTCTACCTGCGCGACCTGGATACCGGCGTACGGGTCCAGCTGACCGCCAGCGGCAATGCCGATGAAGCGCGCTTCGGCGCGACCTCGAACCGGGTCCTGGTCCGGCTCGGCCGCGACTGGTGGATGATCGATCTCGACACCCGGGTAAGCCGGCCGCTGGCCGATCTTCGCTTCGAGGACGAGCCGGATGCCGAACCGGACGACGGGCTGGAAGAACAGCAGCTGGAGTTGTTCGCCACGCTGGCGCGCGAGCGCGAGCGCCGGATCGAGCAGCGCGCCTTCCAGCGCGGGCTCGCCGAGGCCGATCCGAGCCGCGCGCCGGAGCCCTGGTACCTCGGCAAGGGCATGGAATCGGTATTCTCGGCCCCCTCGGCGGACGGCCGCTGGCTGCTCGTCGCGGTCCGCAAGGCCGGTGACGACGAGGGCCGCAACGACGCGATGCCGCGCTTCGTGACCGAATCCGGTTATGTCGAGATCGAAGACGTTCGCACGCTGGTCGGCCGCACCCCGCCGACCCCACAGCAACTGTGGCTGCTCGACCTGGAAACCCGGACGAAACATGCCCTGGATCTGGCCGCACTGTCGGGCATCACCGAGGATCCACTGGCCGATCTCAAGGCCGAGCAGGAGATCGACCCCCACGACGCCGAAGACCCGCGGCCGGTATCGGTGGCCGGTATCGAGTGGCATCCGCAGCGGCCGGCCGCCGCCGTCCAGCTGCGCGCGATCGACAACAAGGATCGCTGGACGGTGAGGATCGACGGCCACGAAGAAGAACCGACGCTGACCGAACTGCACCGCCTGACCGACCCTGCCTGGATCAACTGGTCGTTCAACGAGTTCGGCTGGATCCCCGGCAGCGAAACGCTGTGGCTGCTTTCCGAGGAATCGGGCTACAGCCACCTCTATACCGCCGGGCCCGGCGGCACCGTACGCCAGGTGACCTCGGGCCGCTTCGAAGTCTTCGACATCGCCTTCGGCAACGACCCGGAGATCGCCTGGGCCCTGACCAACCGCAGTCACCCGACCGAATACGATCTGTACCGGATCGAGCTGCGGCGCGGCGGGCTGACGCGGCTGTCGGAGCTCAAGGGCGTAGAGAGCTTCGCGATCGGCCCGGAGCTGCAGCGGGTCCTGCTCCGCCATTCCGGACCGTACCTGCCGACCCAGGCGGCCGTGATCGACATCGACGGCGGCGAGCCGATCGCCGGCACCGACACCCGGACCGAGGCCTACCGGGCAATCGACTGGCAGCCTGTGGAGTTCGTCGGCGTCCCCTCCAGCCAGGTCGACGAACCGATCTGGACCAAGTTCTACCCGGCCCGCGGCGACGCCGAAGGTCCACGCCCGGTGGTGCTGTTCGTACACGGGGCCGGCTATACCCAGAACACCCACCACAGGTTCCCGTACTACTTCCGCGAGCAGATGTTCCACAACCTGCTGACCGAGCGCGGCTTCCACGTGCTGGACATGGACTACCGGGCCAGCCGGGGCTACGGCCGCGACTGGCGCACCGCGATCTACCGGCAGATGGGCACGCCCGAGCTCGAGGACCTGATCGACGGCGTGAACTGGGTCGTCGAGAATCACGACGGCGACCCGACTCGAGTCGGCGTCTACGGCGGCTCCTACGGTGGCTTCATGACCTTCATGGCCATGTTCAACGCACCCGAGGTCTTCGCCGCCGGCGCCTCGCTGCGGCCGGTCACGGACTGGGCCCACTACAATCATTTCTACACCTCGAACATCCTGAACACGCCCGAAGTCGATCCCGAGGCCTATCGGCGCTCGTCGCCGATCGAATTCGTCGACGGTCTGGAAGGGGACCTGCTGATCAGCCACGGCATGCTCGACGACAACGTGTTCTACAAGGACTCGATCCGGCTGGTCCAGCGCCTGATCGAACTGGAGAAACAGGACTGGGAACTGGCGTCCTATCCGCTGGAACCGCACGGTTACGTGCACCCCGAAAGCTGGCTCGACCAGTATCGGCGCATCCTGAAGCTGTTCGAACAGTCCATCGGCGACGACGCCGCCCACGGAGATCCACGATGACCCCCCATCCACTGATCGCGACTCTCGCGGCCCTGTTGCTGACCGCAGCCGGCGGACTCGCCGCGAACGAACCGCTGACCGCCCACGACATCTTCGGTCTCGAGTACGCCGACGCCCCGGCGCTGTCGCCGGACGGCGAGCGGACCGTCTATGTCCGACGTACGCTGGACGCGATGACCGACCGCAACCGCGGCCAGCTATGGCTGATCGATGCCGAGGACGGGCAGCAGCCGCTGACCCCCGCCGACGGACAGGCCGGCTCGCCGGCCTGGTCGCCGGACGGGACGCGCGTCGCGTACATCGGCCACACCGGCGACGGTGAAACGCAGCTCCACGTGCTGTGGCTGGACTCCGGCCGGACTACCGCGCTGACGACCGGCCCGCATGCGCCGTCTGGACCGAGCTGGTCGCCGGACGGCGAGCGGATCGCGTTCCGCCGATTCGTGCCGTCCGAGGCGCCGCGCATCGTCGAACCGCTGAAGGCCCCGGAAGGCGCCGAATGGGCGCCGCCGGCGCGGGTCGTCGAACGCCCGGTGTTCCGGGCCGATGGCCAGGGCTTCCTGCCGCATGGCCAGGTCCAGCGTTTCGTCGTGCCGGCCGACGGCGGCCCGGCGCGCCAGCTCACCGAGGGGCCCTATCCGCAGCCCGGCCCCGCGACCTGGTCGGCCGACGGCGGATCGCTGGTGTTCGCGACCAACCGACGCGAGGATTTCGAGCTGGAGCGCAACGACACCGAGCTGGTCCGGCTCGACCTCGCCACGCTGGACCTCACGCCGCTGACCGATCGCTTCGGACCCGACCGGAATCCGGCCTACGCGCCCGGCGGCAATCGCCTGGCCTGGCTCGGGTATGACGATCAGCGGCTGGGCTATCACAACACCCAGCTGTACGTAATGGACGGCGGTGAGCCGCGTTCGCTGACCAGCGATCTCGACCGCTCCGTCGACGGCTTCGGCTGGGACGCCGACCGCGACGCGCTGTACATCCACTACAGCGACCGAGGCACCGGGGTCATCGACCGGGTCGACCTGGACGGCGTCCGCACCCGCCTGGTCTCCGGCGTCGGCGGGACCACACTCGGCCGGCCGTATGCCAGCGGCACGTTCGACGCCGGCGACGACCGCCTGGTCTATACCGCGACGACGCCGGCCCACCCGGCCGACCTCGTCCGGGTCGAACTGCAACGCCGCGGCGTCGAGACCACGCGACTGACCCGGCTGAACGCCGAGCGGCTGGCCCACCGCGCGCTGGCCGAGGTCGAGGAATTCAGCTATCCGTCTTCGGTCGACGGCCTCGAGATCCAGGGTTGGTTCGCTCTGCCGCCGGGGCACGATGGCGACGCGCCGCTGCCGCTGATTCTCGAGATCCACGGCGGGCCGTTCGCCGACTACGGCGACCGCTTCTCGATGGAAGTCCAGCTGATGGCCGCGGCCGGCTATGCCGTGGCCTACATCAACCCGCGCGGCTCGACCAGCTACGGCGCAGACTTCGCCAACGAAATCCACCACGCTTATCCCGGCGGCGACTACCAGGACCTGATGGACGGCGTCGACGTGCTCATCGAGCGCGGCATCGCCGACCCCGACCGGCTGTTCGTCACCGGCGGCTCCGGCGGCGGCGTGCTGACCGCCTGGATCATCGGAACCACCGACCGCTTCCGCGCCGCAGTGGTCGCCAAACCGGTGATCAACTGGACCAGTTTCGCGCTGACCGCCGATCTCACGCCGTTCTTCCACAAGTACTGGTTCCCGGCCCCGCCGTGGGAAGCGCAGGATGAGTACTGGCGGCGTTCGCCGCTGTCCCGCGTCGGTAACGTGTCCACCCCCACCATGGTGCTGACGGGTGAAGAAGACTGGCGCACCCCGATCTGGGAATCGGAGCAGTACTACCAGGCGCTGAAGCTGCGCGGCATCGACTCGGTGCTGGTCCGGATTCCCGAGGCCCCGCACGGCATCGCGGCGCGGCCCAGCCAGATGGCATCGAAGATCCGACACATCCTGGCCTGGTTCGGGCGCTACGATGAAGGGGCGCCGGATTCGTCCAGCGAGGACTGAATCCGACTCGCATTCATTCAAACGGAGACTTCGACCCTCGCCATGAACGTACTGATCACCGGCAACTCCAGCGGCCTCGGCCTGGGACTCACCAAGCAACTGCTCGCTCAGGAGGCGATCGTCTGGGGCATGAGCCGATCGGGCTGCCCGATCCAGGGCGACGACGGCCTGCGCGACCGCGAGGTCGACCTGGGCAACCTCAACGCCATTCCAGAAGCGATGGACCGGCTGCTGTCGGACTGCCTGCGCCTGGACCTGCTGGTCCTCAACGCCGGCATCCTCGGCCGGATCCAGGAGTTCAATACCACCGACGTCCACGATGTCGAGCACCTGTTCCGGATCAACGTCTGGGCCAACAAGGTCATCCTCGACTGGTTCATCGAGCGCCAGATTCCAGTCGAACAGGTCGTCGCCATTTCCTCCGGCGCCGGCCATAACCTGAGCCACGGCTGGGGTGCCTACGCGATGAGCAAGTCCAGCCTCGACGACCTGGTCGCCCTGTATGCCCACGAAATGCCGGACACCCACCTGACCTCCTTGGCACCCGGCCTGGTCGACACCGAGATGCAGGACTACCTGTGCGGCGACGTCGACAGCGACGAGTTCCCGTCGGTGCAGAAGCTCAAGGACGCACGCGGCACCGACGCGATGCCCTCGGCGGAGCAGTCGGCGGAGCAGATTCTGGGCCTGCTCGAGTCACTGAAGGAGGGCGAGAGCGGCCGGTTCGTCGACGTGCGCAACCTCGACGACTGACGCGTCCCCCGATCGGCGATCGCACCGCGGCCGCCCGGTCGTCCTACCGACGAGACGACGCCCGCGCGGCCGACCGGCCGCGCTGCGATCCGGATGTCGTAATCCACCCCCGGATTACGTACTCTAGGGCCACGGACATTCAACCAAGGAACTCCGACCATGATGGATTTCAAGCTCGGCGAGATCGTCTCGCTCCTGCTCAAGACGATGCCGTTCCTGATCTTCCGCTTCCTGATCTATTTCGGGATCACGCTGGCGTACGTTCTGATCACCGGCGTCGGGGCGGGCATCGGCTACGGGGTCGGGACGATCGGCGGCGAGCCGGAGGCCGGCGGACTCTACGGCGGGCTGATCGGTTTCGGGGTGGCCGGAGTCATCATGTACTTCATCCGCGAATACCTGCTCTACCTGGTCAAGGCCGGCCACATCGCGGTGCTGGTCGAATTGATGGAAGGCCGGACGCTGCCGGACGGCAAGGGCCAGATCGACTATGCCCAGGGCATCGTCCGCGAGCGCTTCGCCGAGTCGTCGATCCTGTTCGGCGTCGACCAGCTGATCAAGGGCGTGCTCAAGGCCTTCAACCGGGTGTTCTTCACGATCACGAACTTCCTGCCCATCCCCGGCATCCAGGGCATCGCGAAATTCATCAACACCATCGTGAACCTTTCGCTGACCTACCTCGACGAGGTCATTCTGGCCTACAACATGAAGGTCCGCTCGGACAACCCCTGGGCGACCTCGCGCACCGCCCTGGTGCTTTACGCGCAGAACTACAAGGCGTTCCTCAAGAACGCGTTCTGGCTGGCCTTCGTGATCTGGGGTCTGACCTTCCTGGTTTTCCTCCTGATCCTGGCGCCGGTCGCCGGCCTGGTCTCGCTGTTCCCGGGTGCCGCCGGTCCGCTCGCGCTGATCATCGCGGTGGTATTCGCCTGGGGCATCAAACAGGCGGTGATCGAGCCGGTCGGCATGACCGCGCTGATGCAGGTTTTCTTCCGCGTCACCGAGGGTCAGCAGCCGAACCCGGAATGGGAAGGCAAGCTGGACGGTGCATCGAAGAAATTCTCGAAGTTCAAGGAGAAGGCGTCGGAATGGGAGAGCCAGCACGGAGGCAGCGGCAGCGGCAACGGAGGCAGCGGCAGCAGCAGCGAACCGCCGACCCAGCCGGCCGGCTGACCTCCACTTCCATCCGCGGGGCGCCGCCGGGGTGCCCCCATGGTTGAGGCCTGCGCCGCACCCGAGGCGCACGCGCAGCCGGTCGACGAGGCCCTCGACGCAGTGGCCTCCAGCGCGCACGGCTTGTCTACCAACGAGGCGGACCACCGGCTGACCCGGTTCGGGCCGAATCGACTCGAACGCCGGCGCCGACGCGGCCCATGGGTTCGCTTCGCCGCGCAGTTCCGCAACGTCATGATCCTGGTCCTGATCGCCGCGGCCGCACTGGCCGCGGCCCTCGGGCATCGGCTCGATGCCACCGTGATCGCGGCGGTCGTCATCGTCAACGCAGTCGTCGGCTTCGTCCAGGAGGGCCGGGCCGAATCGGCGATGGCGGCAATCGGCCGGATGCTGGCCCGGGACGCCGAGGTGCTGCGGGATGGTCACTGGCAGCGTCGGCCGGCCGAGCGCCTCGTGCCCGGCGACCTGGTCCGGGTCCACGAAGGTGAACGGATTCCCGCCGACCTGCGCCTGATCGAGTGCTTCGGACTGCGGACCGACCAGGCCGCACTGACCGGGGAATCGCTGCCGATCAGCAAGCGCGTCGAGGCCGATCCGGCGGATGCCGCACTGGCGGACCGCCGCGCCATGGCCTACTCGGGAACGCTGGTCGTCGGCGGTCAGGCCACCGGCGTGGTCGTCGCCACGGCCGAAGCGACCGAGATCGGCCGAATCAGCCACATGTTGGCCGACGTGAAGCCGCTGACCACGCCGCTGGTCCGCCAATTGAATCGCTTCGCGCAGCAGCTCAGCGTCGTCCTCGGGGCGCTGACACTGGCCGTCGTCACGCTGGGCGTGGGCCTGCACGCCATGCCGCTGGGCGACGCGCTGCTGGCCGGCGTGGCGCTGATGGTCGCCGCGGTCCCGGAAGGCCTGCCGCCGGTAATCACCATCACTCTGGCCATCGGCGTGACGCGAATGGCGGCGCGTCGGGCTGTGGTCCGCCGGCTGCCGATGGTCGAGACGCTGGGTTCGGTGACCGCGATCTGCTCCGACAAGACCGGTACGTTGACCGCGAACCGGCTGCGGGCGGAGCGCGCGATGCACGGTGGACGCCCGCAGGTCGACACGGTCGGACAGTTGCCCGCGCGAATCGCGCCGCGGCTCGCCTCGGCCGCCGTGCTCGGCAGCGACGCCGATCCGGGCAGCGAGCACGGCGACCCGATCGAACGCGCACTGATCGAGCTGGCCGACGATATCGGTCAGGACCCACGGGCGATCCGGCGCGCCCATCCGCGCCTCGACCTGCGGCCGTTCGCCTCGCAGGCCCGCTACATGGCCACCCGTCACGAAGACCGCAGCTGCTTCAAGGGTGCACCCGAAGTGCTGCTCGACGCCTGTGGCCTTGCACTGGATGCCGATGGACACGAAGTGCCGCTGGATCGCGATGCCTGGCACGCGGCGCTGCACGAACAGGCCGAGACCGGCTCGCGGCTGCTGGCCGTTGCCGACGGGCCGGCCGACGCCACGCTGGATCTCGACGCCGGTCCGGGCGACCTCGTACTGCTCGGTGTGATCGCCTTCGCCGATCCGCTGCGGCCCGGCGTGCGCGAGGCGATCGCCGCCTGCCGCAATGCCGGCATGACCGTGCGGATGATCACCGGCGACCACCCCGCCACCGCACGTTCGATCGCGCGGGACCTGGGCATGGAGCAGTTCGATCGTCCACTGACCGGGCAGGAGATCGAACAACTGGACGACGCCGCGTTTCGCCAGCGTCTGCGCAGCACCCGGGTGTTCGCGCGCACGACCTCGGCCGACAAGCTGCGCATCGTCAAGACGCTGCAGGCCGAAGGCGAGGTGGTCGCGATGACCGGCGACGGCGCCAACGACGCACCGGCGCTGAAACGCGCCGAAGTCGGCATTGCAATGGGCATCAAGGGCACCGAAGCGGCTCGTGAGGCCTCGGGCATCGTGCTGGCCGACGACAACTTCGCCACGCTGGTTGCCGGGATCGAAGAGGGGCGCGGCGTCTACGACAACATCCGCAAGGCGCTGGTGTTCCTGCTGCCGACCTCGGCGGCCGAGGCGCTGGTCATCCTGCTGGCCGTGATCGCCGGCACCACGCTACCGCTGACGCCGATCCAGGTGCTGTGGGTGAACATGGCGACTGCCGTGACACTTGCCCTGGCATTGGCCTTCGAACCGCTGGAACACGACGTCATGCACCGCCCGCCGCGGCCGCCGGGCCAGGGCCTGATCGACCGCGCGATGCTCGCCCGCATCGTCGCCGTCGGGCTGTTCCTGACCGGGGCGGTATTCGCGCTGTTCGAGTTCACCCTGGCGATGGGCCACGGCGAAGCGCTGGCGCGGACCGTGGCGCTGAACGCGCTGGTCGCCGGCGAAGCCTTCTACCTGTTCAACTGCCGTCGCTCGGAATCGGCCAGCTGGACGCCGAAGGCGCTGGCGGCCAACCCGGTCGCCGGCTACTGCCTGGCCGTGCTGGCGGTTCTGCAGATCGCGCTGATCCACGCGCCGCCGCTGCACCGGCTGTTCGGACTGGCGCCGCTGGACGGGCTGCTGTGGGGCCTGTCGCTGCTGCCTGGCCTGGTGCTTTTCGTGCTGGTCGAGTTTGCCAAGGCCGCCGGGCGGCGCCGTCAGCGGCGCCGGTCGGCGGCGCCTGATTCCAGCGCGTCGAGCCGCTGACGGATCCGACGGAGCTCGTCGAGCAGTTCGCGCCGCGCCTGGGCTTCTTCGTCGTCATGGATCGAGTTCGTCGCCGTCACGATGATCGCGATGAACAGGTTCAGCACCATGAAGCTCGAGATCAGGATGAACGGCACGAAGTACAGCCAGACCAGCGGCATCTCCTCGAGCATCGGCCGGGCGATGCCCGACGACCAGGATTCCAGCGTCATGATCTGGAACAGCGCGAAGAAGCTGCGGCCCAGCGTGCCCCAGTACTCGGGGAAGGCCTCGCCGAACAGCATCGTGCCCATTACCGCGAAGATATAGAACACCAGCATCAGCAATGCGGTCGTCCAGCCCATTCCGGGCAACGCGCGCATCAGCGACTCGATGATCATCTTCAGCCGCGGAACCTGGGACAGCAGGCGCAGCACCCGAAGGATGCGCAGCGCACGCAGGATGTCCAGCGGCCCGGTCGCCGGCACCAGCGAGATGCCGACGACCAGGAAATCGAACACGTTCCAGCCCGACCGGAAGAAGCGCGGTCCGAACGCGACCAGCTTGATCCCGATCTCGACGACGAAGACCGCGAGGATGGTGCCGTTGAGCGCCAGCAGCAGCGGGCCGAAGCGCGCCATCACCGCATCGCTGGTTTCCAGCCCCAGGATCACCGCGTTGAGGATGATCAGCCCGATGATCGCGTTGCGCGGGCCGGGTGATTCGATCCAGCGGCCCAACCGAGCCCGCCAGCGCAGACGTTTCATGGGAGAAGCGGTTTCGGCGTTCACGACTCGGGATCCTCGGGGTGGGTGCGCCGGCGGCGCGCGCGCTGGTGGCCCTCGACCCAGTCGGCGGCCGCGGTCATTCGCTCGGCAAAGGCGTCGGCGTCGTCCTGCTCGACCGCGCCGATCAGCCGCTCGACCGACCGTCGCAGCGCTTCCAGCACCGCCGCCTGGTCGGGATTCAGTCGCTGGATCTCGAAATACAACGCCGGATTCTCGTGCGTGACGTCGCGCGCGATCGCCAGCTGACGGCCGAAGGTGGTCGACGCGATCTCGGCCAGTTCATCCGGTGCCCGGCCAGACCCGGCCACCGCGTCGGCGAACACCAGGTTGGTCGCGTGCGACAGGCCCAGCACCCAGGCCATCAATCCGTCGTGCGCATCCAGGGGCACGTCCACGCAGTCGGCCATGGTCTCTGCGAACAGCGCGCGCGCCTCGTCGACGGCGTCGGCCTTGCCGCAGTCCATGAACAGTACGTGGCGGCCGGCCAGCAGCCGGGTGTCCGGCCCGAACATCGGGTGTACGGAGGCCACCCGCAGCCCGGTCTCGGCAGCTCGCCGCAGCTGCGGGATCAGCGGTCCCTTGACCGACGCCAGGTCCAGCACCAGGGCGTCGGTCCCGCGACCGATCAGCGTGCCGAGAAGGTCGGCCGATACCTGGATCGGGGCGGCCAGCACGATCAGGTCGGCATCGCCCGGAGCATCGTCGAGGTCGCGCACCGCGAACGTACCCGGCGCGGGGACGGCAGGATCCACGACCACCACCCGCCATCCCTGTTCAGCGAGGAAGCGCGCCGTCCAGTCGCCCATCCGGCCGAGGCCGCCGACCACGATCGCGGTCCGACCCTCGCCGCGCCCCGAGGCCGCGACCCGCTCGGTTTCCTGCCGGGTCAACGACGCCTCGATCAGCGCCGTCAGCAGCGTCTCGGCCAGGTCCGGATCCAGCCCGACCTCCGACGCGCGAGCCCGCACGCCGTCGAGCACCTGCCGCTCGCGGCGGAAATCGCGCAGGGCCCGACCGGCAGAGTTCTTGATCCGCCCGATCTCCGACACCACCCGCTGCCGCTCCGCCGCCCGCTCGATCAGCGCCCGATCGATCCGGTCCAGTTCGGCGCGCAGCGCATCCAGTTCGTGCGAGTCCGGTTCACTCATGGTCGATCAATGGGCGCACGGGCCACGAAATCCAACGGGGAAATCGCCACCGCCATCCATCGTCCCCACCGATCGCAACCCCGGCGCCCTCCAGCCAGCGCAGTCGACGAGCACCGCAGTGCACATCCAGGTGCATGAGGATGTCGAGCACTGCCGGACGCCGGCATTCGGATCCAATCCGGACAATTTTCGGGGAGCGCCGTCGCGAGCGCTCGATGGACGGTGGCCGTCGGAGCGCAGGAACCGCAGCGTACGTTGTAGGTACGTGAGGATTCCGAGCACCGCCGGACGCCGTCCATCGGGCGCGCTATAGGCGAGCACCGAAAATTTTCCGGAAATCGATTCAGCGCGTCGCAAGCGGGCCGCTGCCGGTGGTCGCCAGCGCCCAGACACCGCAGTGCACATCCAGGTGCATGAGGATGTCGAGCACTGCCGGACGCCGGCA
>CAZJSH010000002.1:54828-79299 GCA_964548715.1 uncultured Halomonas sp.
CCGAGCACCGCCGGACGCCGTCCATCGGGCGCGCTATAGGCGAGCACCGAAAATTCACGTGCGGCCCATGAATTCGCCGCTCTCCGTATTGACCCGTATCGACTCCCCCGGCGTGATGTAGTCCGGCACCATCACCTCCAGCCCGCTTTCGGTGGTCGCCGGCTTGGCCGATCGCGTGGCGGTGGCGCCCTTCATGACCGGCGCGGTGTCGGTCACGGTGAGTTCGACCGACTGGGGCAGCTGCAGCCCGACCGGCTGACCGTCGATCAGCATCACGTAGATTCCGCCGAGGCCTTCGGTGATGTAGCCGGCCGCGTCTCCGACGGCCTCGGCGCTCAGCAGGTACTGGGTGTAGTCCTCGTCGTCCATGAATACCAAACCGTCGGCATCACGGTACGAGAAGCTCGACTGGCGGCGGACCAGATCGGCGTCCCTGGCCAGGTCGTCGCCCTTGAGCGTGAGCTCCTGGCGGTCGCCGCCGGGGATGGACTCGAGCTTGAAGCGGTAGAGCGTGCCGCCACCGCGAGCGGTCGGCGCGGAGCGCGACACGTCGCGAACGGCCCAGACGCGGCCGTCGTGCTCGATGACGTTGCCGCGCTTGATCTCGTTGGCCCTGGGCATGGATTGGTCTCCTGCAGATCGGCAAAGCTCGCGATTATCGTCGATTTCCGTGCTGGAATCTCCCGGCCGCTCCCGTCCACGGATTGGCGATGTGCATAATCGAGCGCCCAACGGCCCGTGATCCGACCGATGCGAAGATTCCCGCTCAAGCGCCTGCTGATCACCAGCAGCCTGACCCTGATTCTGCTGATCGCCGCCGGCTGGTTCGGCGGGCGCTGGTACTTCGCCGGCACGGTGCTGGACACCGGCGGACGGGCCACGCTTCCGGGACTGGACGCGCCGGTGGACATCGACTTCGACGCCCGGGGCATTCCGCGCATCCGGGCCGCGACCGACGCCGACGCGATGCGCGCGCTGGGCTGGCTGCACGCTGCCGAACGCGGCTTCCAGATGGAGTTGCTGCGCTCGGTCGCCCGCGGCGAACTGGCCGAGAAGGTCGGGCCCGGCGCGCTGGACAGCGATCGGCTGCACCATCGCTTCGGCTTCGCGCGCCGGGTGGAGCTCGAGCCGCCCGAACTGTCCGCGGAGACGCGCGCACTGCTGCAGGCCTACGTCGACGGAATCAATGACCGATTGGAGCGCGGCGACCATTCGCCGGGGCTGGTCCTGCTCGGCGGCGCGCCACGGCCGTGGACGGTCTCCGACGTGCTGACGCTGGCGTATTACCAGACCTGGTACCCGACCACCCTGGTCCAGCGGCTGGCCGAGGCCTGGCGCGCGGCCGGCAACGAAGCCTCGCCCGGAATGACCGACTGGCTGGAGGCGCTGCCGGCCTGGGGCGTGCCCAGCGTGCCGAGCCAGCGCATGACCGAGGCCTCGAACACCTGGGTGGTCGCGCCCGAGCGCTCGGCCAGCGGACACGCGCTGCACGCGTCCGATCCGCACCTGGAGATCACGATGGCGCCCGGTCTCTGGTACGCGGTGGGCCTGCACAGCCAGGAAACGCTCGACGTGGTCGGTGTGACCGCGCCGGGACTGCCGTTCGTGGCGATGGGCCACAACGGCGACATCGCGTTCGCCTTCACCGTGGCGCCGGTCGACCTGTTCGAGTTCTACCGCTTCGAGCGGCTCGACGGCAACGACGACCTGCTGCGCGGCCCCAGCGAACCGGTCACGATCCAAGAGCACACCGTGGACATCGTAGTCGGCAACGCCGAGGCGACGGTGCGCGAGACCATCCGGACCACCGAACATGGCGTGGTCGTCGACGAGGACGACGACGGAGTGACGGTGATGCGCTGGGCCGGCTTCGAACAGCCGATCGCCGATCTGGTCGAACAGGGCCTTGCGCTGAACCGGGCGCGGGACTTCGCCGCCTTCCGCGCCGCGGCCAGCGACATGGGCGCACTGTCGGTCAACTGGAGTTATTCCGACCGCGCCGGCAACATCGGCTATGTGCAGTCCACGCCGGTGCCGCTGCGCCGGCACGATCGGTTCTACGTCACGCTGGACGGGGCCGACCCTCGGAATCACTGGGCCGGCTTCCTGCCGCCGGACCAGAGGCCCTGGGCGTTGAACCCGGAGTCGGGTTGGCTGGCCAACGCCAACAACCACGCCGCGGCCGACTCAGGGACGCCGATGCCCGGCTTCTACAAGCACCTGAGGATGCGGCGGGCCGCCGACTGGCTGGCCGGGGATGAAACGCTGGATCGGACGACGATGTACGCGATGCAACTCGATCGCGTCTCCGAGCGCGCGCTGCTGTGGAAGGACTGGCTGGCCGAGGTGGCCGAACGGACCGGACGGGTGCCGCTGGCCGACGAGCTGCGCGGATGGGACGGCACGATGGCCGCCGGCTCGATGACCGCCGGACTGTTCACGCTGTGGTGGCAGTACCTGCCCGAGCGGCTGTTCGCCGAGGGGCCGCTGGACCCGCGCCACGGCCGAACGCTGCTCGACGACTGGCTGGCCGCAGCCGACGCGGCGCCGCTGGACACCGTCGATCCGGAACTCGCCGCCGAGCGGGCGCTGGCCGACGCACTGCGCGGCCCGCGCCGTCCGCTGGGCGCGATCCAGACGCTGACCATCGCCCACCCGCTGGCCCGGGCCGGGCTGCTCGATCGCTGGCTCGAGCTGTCCCGCGGTCCGCTGCCGATCGGCGGCGGACCCGGCGCTCTGAACGTCACCTACCACCGCTGGAACGCCGGCACCGAGCAGCTGGACGCTGCAGCCGGGGCCTCGATGCGCTTCGTCATGGACTGGGCCGACGTCGACGGCTTCACGCTGAACCTCGCGCTGGGCCAGTCCGGCCATCCGCTGTCGCCGCATTTCGACGACTTCCTGGCCGACTGGCAATCCGGCACGCCGTGGACCGTGCCGTGGACCGACGAGGCGGTCGAGACGGCGACGACGGCGACGCTCCGGCTCCGGCCCGCCGCGGAGTGAGCGGCCTGCAAGCGCCGGGAATTCGATCGATCGATCCGATCGATGCCAATCTCCGGCGCGAGTGAATCCGCGGTCCGGCCCGTGGTCCAATCTCCATTCAGGCAGTCACCGCGCCGTGTCGCGGCAGTGGTAGATTGCCGCATCGAATCCGCAACCGAATCGAACCTCGAGGAGTGTTTCGACCATGAATGACCCAAGGCAACAAGGCCGAGTTCACGCTGCAACCTACACTGGCACCGCGTCGCGTACCGAGATCGACGACGATGCGCGGCGCGTGCTCCGCAACACCTGGAACCTGCTGGCCATGACGCTGCTGTTCTCGGCCGGCACCGCCGCGCTTTCGCTGAGCCAGGGCTGGGGCCATCCAGGCCTGCTGATCACGCTGGTCGGCTACTTCGGCCTGCTGTTCCTGACCATGGCACTGCGCAATTCGGCCTGGGGCCTGGTCAGCGTGTTCGCCCTGACCGGCTTCATGGGCCTGACGCTGGGCCCGATCATCGGTGCCTACACGACGATGTTCAGCAACGGCAGCGAGCTGGTCATCTCGGCCTTCACCGCCACCGCGGTCAGCTTCGTCGCACTGTCGGCGTTCGCCGTGACGACCAAGAAGGATTTCAGCTTCATGGGCTCGTTCCTGTTCGCCGGCATCCTGGTCGCCTTCCTGGCCGGGCTGGGCGCGTACTTCTTCCAGCTGCCGGCGCTGGCGCTGGCCGTTTCGGCGATCTTCGCGGTGCTGATGTGCGGCCTGATCCTGTTCCAGACCCAGCAGATCGTCCAGGGCGGCGAGCGCAACTACATCATGGCCACGGTGACGCTGTTTGTCTCGATCTACAACCTGTTCACCAGCCTGCTGCACCTGTTCGGCTTCGCCTTCGGCGAAGAATGAGCAGCGTCCGGCCGGTCCGCTCACGGGCCGGCCCCGGATTTGGCCCCCGCTCCCGGGGCTGGTAAAATCCAGTTTTTACGCCTCCGCCGGTGCCCTGCGCCGGCGGCTTGCATTTCCGGAGGTAGAACGATGTCCACGATTCTCGAAAAGCTGGCCGAGCTGCGCGCCAGCGGCGGCGAGGTCCGCACCCACGGCCTGCCCGACGGCCGCATCGAACACTTCGCGGCGCGCGACTCGCGCCTGCACCAGGCGGTCGACCAGGCGCTGAGCGTTGCTCAATGCTGGAAGTCCGCCTATCCCGAACTGTGGGCCGCCGACGACGTCGAGCAGCAGAAACAGCTCCAGTCCGGCTATGTCAATTTCTACGCCGACGATGCCGTCAATCCCTACGTGGCGCTGGCCGCCAAGGGACCGTGGATCGTGACCACCAAGGGCGCCGTGCTGCACGACTCCGGCGGCTACGGCATGCTGGGCTTCGGTCACGCCCCGGACCCGGTGCTGGCGGCGATGAATCAGCCGCACGTCATGGCCAACGTCATGACACCGAGCTTCAGTCACCTGAAGTTCGTCGAGGTGCTGCGCGCCGAGCTCGGCCACACCCGCAGCGACGGCTGCCCGTTCGAGCGCTTCCTGTGCATGAACTCCGGCTCCGAGTCGGTGACCGTGGCCGGCCGCATCGCCGACATCAACGCCAAGGCGATGACCGATCCGGGCGGCGCGCGCGAGGGCGCCACGATCAAGCGCCTGTCGCTGACCGGCGGCTTCCATGGCCGCACCGACAAGCCGGCCCGCTATTCGGACTCCACCCGCAAGACCTACAGGGCCCATCTGGCGTCGTTCCGCGGCGACGAGGGCCTGGTGACCGTGCGGCCCAATGACTGCGATCATCTGCGCGAGATCTTCGAGCAGGCCGAGCGCGACAACGTGTTCTTCGAAGCCGCCTTCGTGGAGCCGGTCATGGGGGAAGGCAATCCGGGCGCGGCGCTCGACCCCGAGTTCTACGCGCTGGCCCGCGAATTGACCGAGCGGCACTGCACGCTGCTGCTGGTCGACTCGATCCAGGCCGGCCTCCGCGCGCAGGGCGTGCTTTCGATCGTCGACTACCCCGGCTTCCAGGACCTGCCGGCGCCGGACCTGGAAACCTGGTCGAAAGCCCTCAACGCCGGCCAGTACCCGATGTCGGTGCTGGGCATGACTCCCAGGGCCGCGGCCATCTACCGCAAAGGGGTGTACGGCAACACCATGACCGCCAACCCCCGCGCACTGGACGTCGGGACCACGGTGCTGTCGATGATCACCCCGGAGCTGCGCCGCAACATCGTCGAACGCGGACGCGAGTTCGTCGAGAAGTTCGAACGGCTTCAGGACGAACTCGACGGCCGGATCACCCGGGTCCAGGGCACCGGACTGCTGTTCTCGGTCGAGCTGGACGGCAGCCGGTACAAGGCCTACGGCAGCGATTCCACCGAGGAATACCTGCGGATGCACGGCATCAACGTCATCCACGGCGGCGAGAACTCGCTGCGCTATACCCCGGCCTTCGGCACCACCTCCGAGGAAGTCGACATGATCGTCGACGCCACCCGCGACGCTCTGCTCAACGGCCCGGTCAAACAGGTCGACCAGGCCGCCTGAGCCGGTCCCGGCTAGGCTGGTGGGCCATGAAAAACGCCCCGGTATCTGCCGGGGCGTTCTTCGTTCCGCGGCCCTCGCCGGCGAGCCGCGTCGGAAGCCGGCGGGTCAGAACCTGAAGTGCAGCGACACGCCGCCGTTCCAGTACGGAATGTACGGGACGTAGGGCACCGGCGGTCGGAATACCACGCGCGGACCATGGGCCGGGTGGCGGTAATGGCCCCGGTACCGGGGCGGCGAGCCATGACGGTAGCGGGACCTATGCCCGTCGCGATACCGATGCCGGTAGCCGTGGCGATATCCAGCGCCATACGGAGGCCGATGGCCATGGCGCGGCCCGTAGTGGTGTTTGTAGCGATATCCGTAGTGCGATCCATGACTGCGATGAGCGTAGCCCGGCGCGTAGCCGTAGGGACCGCCGTGATGGCCCGGGGGACCGTAGCCGGGCCCTCCGGCCGTGGCCAGGGCCGAGACGCCGAGCAAGGCAGCAGCCGTGAAGGAGAGAACCCAGTGCATGCGTTTCATGTCGGCCTCCGGGCCTTTGGGGACGGGTACACTCTAGGCCGCCCACGCTGAATCAGGACTGAATCGATGCTGGAACTCCACGCCCATGAAGGCGGCATCCGCGAATTGCGGCTGGCCCGCCCGCCGGTCAACGCCTTGAACCCGGAGCTCATCGCCACCCTGCTCGAGGCCGTGCGCTCGGCCCAGGACGACGGCACCGAGGCGCTGGTACTGTCCGGCCGGGAGGGCCTGTTCTCGGCTGGCCTGGACCTGCCCGAACTGCTGGCGCTGGATGCCGACGGCATGCGCGCGTTCTGGGGCGACCTGTTCGGCCTGCTGGAGGCGCTGGCGTGCTCGTCGATTCCGGTCGTCTCGGCCATCACCGGGCACAGCCCGGCCGGCGGCACCGTGCTGGCGCTGTTCACCGACTATCGCGTCCAGGCCGAAGGCGATTTCAGACTGGGCCTGAACGAGGTCGAGGTCGGGCTCGTCGTGCCCGCGGTCATCCACCGCGCGCTGGCCCGACTGCTCGGCCCCTACCCGGCCGAACGGCACCTGGTGGCCGGACAGATGATCACTGCCGTCGAGGCCGACGCGATCGGCCTGGTCGACGAGCAGGTTCCGGTCGAGAAGGTCGTGGACCGCGCGCTGGCCTGGTGCCGCTTCCACCTCGCCCTGCCACGTCACTCGATGCAGGCCACCCGCGCGCTGTGCCGGGCCGACCTGTGCGCGTTCTTCGACGACCCGACCGCACTCGACATCGAGGGCTTCGTCGAGGGCTGGTTCAGCGATCCGACCCAGGCCACGCTGAAGCGGGTGGTCGAGCAGCTCAAGGCGCGACGCTGAGCGAGCCGGTCGACCGATCGATTGCGTGATCGGGCCAGGGCTGGCTACACTCGGCCCATGTCCGATACCCTGCCCGCCGACCAGCGACCGTTCGCCGCCCCGTGCCGACGGCTGGAGACTACGGCCGCGTTCGGCTGGATCCGCGCCGGCTGGCAGGACTATCGTGCGAGCCTTCGGGTCAGCCTGGCCTACGGCCTGATGATCTTCGCGCTGAGTCTCATCGTCACGTTGCTGGCATGGACGGCCGGCCGCTACGGCCTGGTCATGGCGATGCTGTCGGGCTTCGTGTTCATCGCCCCGTTGCTGGCCACCGGCATGTACTCGGTCAGCCGCCAGCTCGAGCGCCGCGATCGGCCCTCGTTCTCGCGCTCGTTGCGGCGCATGAAGATCGTCGTGCGCGACGCGCTGATCTTCGCCCTGGCCATGACGGTGATCTTCCTGGTCTGGGTGCGTGCGGCGTTCATGCTGCACGTGTTCTTCCCGGTAGGCGTCGAGGAAAGCCTGCAGGGCCTGCTGACGTTCCTGGCCATCGGTTCGGCGGTGGGATCGATCTTCGCCGCGGTGGTATTCGCGATTTCAGCGTTCTCGCTGCCGATGATCGTCGATCGCGACGCCGACATGATCACCGCCTGCGTGACCAGCGTGAACGCCGTGTTGCGCAACAAGCCGGCGATGGCCGTCTGGGTGGCCTGCATCGTCGGCCTGACCGGCCTGGGCTTCATCACCGCCGGACTCGGCCTGATCGTGACCATTCCCTTGCTTGGCTACGCAACCCACCATGCCTATCGGGCCACCATCGACGCCAGCGCCTGGCCGCTTTCGCCCTAACGGGCCGAGCGGTCAGGGACGAGGGATGAGGGGCGAGTAAGAACCAGACCTCGCCTGCACTCGCCCCTCTTCCCTAATCCCTGCGCTTCCAGCTCAACTCATAAAGATCCAGCCTGCGGTCGCGCAGGTTGCGCACCGAGCCCTGCGAGCGGATCTCGCGCAGATTGTCGAGGTCGAGGTCGGCGATCAGCATGGTCTCGGTGTTCGGCGTGGCCTCGGCGGCAATGGCATCGTGCGGGAACGCGAAGTCCGAGGGAGTGAAGACTGCGGCCTGCGAATACTGCATGTCCATGTTCTCGACCTTCGGCAGGTTGCCGACCGAGCCGGAAATCACCACGTAGCACTCGTTCTCGATCGCCCGCGCCTGGGCGCATCGACGTACCCGCAGGTAGGCGTTCTTGGTATCGGTCCAGTACGGCACGAACAGGATATGCAGGCCCTGCTCGGCGAGCAGCCGCGGCAGTTCCGGAAACTCCACGTCGTAGCAGACCAGGATCCCGATCTTGCCGAAGTCGGTGTCGAACACCTTGACCTTGTCGCCGCCCTTCAGGCCCCAGTAGCTGACCTCGTCGGGGGTGACGTGGATCTTGTACTGGCGATCCCAGGTGCCGTCTCGCCGGAGCAGGTAGCAGACGTTGCGCAGCTGTTCACCGTCGTATTCCGGCATCGAACCGGCGACGATGTTGATGTTGTACGACACCGCGAATTTCAGCATCTGCTCGCGAATGGCCTCGGTATAGCCGGCCAGCTGACGTACGGCCTCGGCCGGCCCCTGGTCGTTCCAGGGCGCCATCATCGGGCCGTTGAAGAACTCCGGAAACAGCACGACGTCGGCCTGGTAGCCGGACACCGCGTCGACGAAGTACTCGATCTGGCCGTACAGGTCCTCGAGCGAGCGGGTCGGCCGCATCTGCCACTGCACCGCGCCGACCCGGACGTCCGAAGGCCGTCCGCCGATGATGCCGGTGTCCTCGGTATGGAACACGTTGACCCATTCCAGCAGCACCGCGTACCCGTCGGACTCCTGGTCGTCGGGCAGGTAGCCGCGCACGATCTTGCGGACCTGGAAATCGTTGGCCAGCTGGAAGGTCAGGATCGGATCGACCAGTTCGCGGGCGCGGACCTTGGCGACGTACTGCTGCGGGGTCATGTCGTCGCGGTGGTGCCGGTAGCCCGGAATCCGACCGCCGACCACGATCCCGCGCAAATTGAACTGCTCGCACAGCGCCTTGCGGGCGTCGTACAGGCGTCGGCCGAGACGCAGGTCGCGATAGTCCGGATGCACGAACACATCGACCCCGTACAGCACGTCGCCCTTCGGGTCGTGGGGGGTCAGGTAGCCGTTGCCGACGATGTCCCAGTAGCGATGATCGTGCCCCCAGCGGCTGTACTTGACCCGCATGGAAATCGCCGCGGCGACGACCTTGCCGTTGTCCTCGATGCACAGCTGGCCCTCGGGAAACCGCTGGATCTGCGACTCGAACTGTTCGAGCGTCCAGGCACCATCGAGCTTGCCGGGATAGACCCGGTCCATGATCTCGGCGATGTCTTCGTAGTCATCCGGCAGCGTCTGCCGGAGCTTCAGATGGTGCTGATCGGATTCGGCGCTCATGCACGGGATCCACGGGTCTGAACGAACGACAAGCGTACACGGCGCACGCGAATCGCGCCGGCTCGCAGGCCGAGCCGACGGGCGCCTCGATGGCCTGCTGCGCGCTGGTGTTCGTGGTTCATCGGGTCATTGGCATTGTCACCCCACCGTCAACCACTCGTCATCCAACTGCAAGGGGCCGACAGCAGGATGTCGCAAACCCGAGGGAGAAACGCGATGCAGCCCGTCGACCAGCTCCGGATTCCGACCCACGTCCGCACGCTGTGGCTGTCCGATGTCCATCTCGGCTACCCCGGCGCCCGGGCCGAGGCCCTGCTCGACTTCATTCGTGTCATCCGCTGCGACACGCTCTACCTGGTCGGCGACATCATCGACTTCTGGTCGCTGAAGAAGCGCCGGCACTGGCCCCAGGCGCACAACGACGTGGTCCGCTCGATTCTCGGCAAGGCCAAGCACGACACCCGCGTGGTCTATGTTCCAGGCAATCATGACGACGTCGCCCGCGGTTACCTCGAACTCAAGCTCGGCAACGTGGAGATTCACGATCGCATCGTCCACGAAACCGTGGACGGCCGGCGTCTGCTGGTCATGCACGGGGACCAGTTCGACGCCGCGGTGCTGCACTCCAGGCTCGCCGCCGCATTCGGCTCGGCGGCCTACAACGGCCTGATGGGCTTCAGCCGCGCGCTGGATCGCGTCCGCGACGCGATGGGCCGCGAGCACTGGTCGCTGGCCGCCGCGGTCAAGTCGCGGGTCGGCCGGGCCCAGGCCTACATCGAACGCTTCGAGGGCGCAGCAGTGCGCGAGGCGCGCCGACACGGCGTCGACGGCCTGGTCTGCGGCCACATCCACCGGCCGGCGCTGCGCGCCGAGGGCGAGACTCTCTACATGAACTGCGGCGACTGGGTCGAACACTGCACGGCGCTGGTCGAGCACCGCGACGGTCGCCTCCAGCTGCTTCGTCCCGGCGCCGCCGACGCGCCGGTGCAGGACGAAATTGCGCGGAGCGAAGCGGCATGAAGCTGCTGCTGGTCACCGACGCCTGGGCGCCGCAGGTCAACGGCGTGGTCCGCACGCTGAGCCGGACGCGCGACGTGCTGATCGAACTCGGGCATGACGTCACCTTGCTCTCGCCCGACGGCCTTCGCACCCTCCCCTGCCCCGGCTATCCCGAGATCCGCCTGACGCTTGGCGCGCGCCGTGTCGTGCGTGGGTGTTTCGACGCCGACGGTCCATTCGACGCCATCCACATCGCCACCGAAGGACCGCTGGGCTGGGCCGCGCGCCGCGAATGCATGAAGCGCGGTCTCGAGTTCACGACCTCCTGCCACACGCGTTTCCCCGAATACCTGGAGATGCGCGCACCGGTGCCGCTGTCCTGGAGCTACGCGCTGCTGCGCCGGTTCCACGATCCGGCCCGCCGCACGCTGGTCCGCTCGGAAAGCCATGCGCAGGTGCTGCGCGAGCGCGGCTTCGAGCGGCTGGCGGTCTGGCCCGGCGCCGTCGACACGGCGCTGTTCCGCCCACGCGAAAAGGACGCGCTCGACCTGCCCCGGCCGATCTCGATGTACATGGGTCGGGTCGCACCGGAAAAGAACATCGAGGCCTTCCTCGAGCTCGACCTGCCCGGCTCGCAGGTGGTGATCGGCGACGGTCCGGCCCTGGAACCCTTGAAGCGTCGCTATCCTGAAGTCAGGTTTTTCGGCTACCGGCACGGCGAAGAACTGGCCCGGACGCTGGCGGCGGCCGACGTGTTCGTGTTTCCCAGCCGGACCGACACCTTCGGCCTGGTCATCCTCGAAGCGCAGGCCTGCGGCGTGCCGGTGGCCGCCTTCCCGGTGCCCGGTCCGCTGGACCTGATCACCGACGGCGCCAACGGAGCGCTGGACGAAGACCTGTCCGCGGCCGTGTTCCGAGCCCTGGCGGTGGCTCCGGAGGACTGCGCCGAGAACGCCGGACGCTACACCTGGGAACAGGGCACGAAGCGCTTTGCCGAGCTGCTGGTCACGGCCGAGCCCAGCGCGGCACCCGCCCCACCGCAGCCGGCCGGCGCCGCGCTGGCCGACCCGGCCCACTGACGCTCAGCGCGACGCCTTCGCCGCACGCCCGAGCAGCCGCAGCGAATGCACGGCAATCGCCAGGCCGGCCAGCGCGTTGGCGATCGCCACGGCCAGGTAGACGGTCCGCGAGCCATCGATCCGCGAGGCGATCCAGACCAGCGGCACGTAGAACACCAGGATGCGGGTCAGCGAGTAGCCGAGCGCAGTCAGGGGTTTTCCGAGGCCGTTGAAGCCCCCCGCCGCCACAATGGCCACACCGTAGCCCCAGAGGCTGATCGGCACGATCTGCAGATATCGCGTGGCTTCTTCGGTCACCGCCGGCTCGGACGCGAACACGCCGGCCAGCGTCGAGCCGAACAGCGCGAACACACCGGCCAGGACGACCGACCAACCCGCACACATCAGGTAGGCCACGATCAGCGCGCGGCGCACCCGGTCGACCCGGTTCGCGCCGAGGTTCTGCCCGGCCACCGGCCCAATCACCGACGACAGCGCCAGCATCGGCAGGATGGCGAAGGCTTCGAGCCGGGTGGCCACGCCGAAGCCGGCCACGGTCTGCGAGCCCAGCACCGCGATCAGCGCCGTGGCCACAGCCATGCCGGCCGGGTTCGAAGCGTTGCCGACCGCCGCCGGAACGCCGATCACCAGGATTCTTCGCGCCGAACCGGCGAACGCCCGGCGATCCGGCACGCAGACCTTGACCAGCCCTTCGCCGCGGACCACGAGGTTCAACGCCGCCATAGAGGCCAGGCAACGGGCGATCAGCGTTCCGAGCGCCGCGCCCTCGATGCCGAGTGCCGGCAGCGGGCCGACGCCGAACACCAGCAGCGGCGTGAGGACGACGTTCATCGCCGCATCGCCGATCATGATCGCGCTGGGTCGCTTCGAATCGCCGTTGGCCCGGACCATCGCGTTGCTCAGCATCGTCACGACAACGAACGGCAGCGAGACGAACCAGATCCGCATGTAGGCGACCGCGAGTCCGAGCACCGGCTCTTCGGCGCCCATCCGCGCGAACAGCGGTTCGGCCGTCAGCAGGCCCAGCCCGGCCAGCGCCACGGCCAGGCCGGCACCGAGCACCAGCGCGTCGGTGGCGCGTCGCTGCACGGTCCTGAGGCGCCCGCGACCGATCCCGCGCGCCACTACCGACGCGGTTCCCGCGGCCAGCCCGATCGCCAGACTGGTCAGCGTCAGCGCCACTGGAAAGGCGAACGACAGCGCCGCCAGCGGGTCGGTGCCGAGCCGGCCGACGAAGAACGTATCGACCAGCTGCACCGACAGCACGGCGGCGATGCCGAACATCATCGGACCGGCCAGTCCGAGCAGCTTGATCCCGACCGACCCCTGCGTCAGGTCACGATCCGACGCCCCACGGGACCCGTTGCCGCCGCGGGGCGCTGAGTCATCGCTGGCATCGAGATCGGTCAAGAGCTGCAACTCCGCCGACCGGGGTCCCGCCCGGACGGCGTACGGGAGAGACTTCAGTCTCCATGCCGCCCGTGCAAGTCATGCGAGCGGGCCTGCGGGCCGCCGTCGGGATTGCATCCGTATAATCCCCCGATGACCATTGCTCCGCCCGGCCCGGACACCCCGGTCTACTCGCCGATCGAACTGGCCCGCGAGGTGCGCACTCACCTCGAGGCCGGGTTTCCGCGCGTCTGGCTGTCCGGCGAAATCTCCAACCTGGCCCAGCCGGCCTCCGGCCACCTGTACTTCACGCTGAAGGACGCGCGCGCCCAGGTGCGCTGCGCATTGTTCCGGGGCAGCCGCGCCAACGTCCAGACCCGTCCGGCCAACGGCGACCAGGTGCTGGTGCGCGGACGGATCAGCCTGTACGAAGCGCGCGGCGACTGCCAGCTGATCGCCGATGCGATGCTGCCGGCCGGCGCCGGTGCACTGCAGCAGGCCTTCGAGGCGCTGAAGAAGAAACTGGATGCCGAGGGCCTGTTCGATCCGGCTCGCAAGCAACCGCTGCCCCTCTACCCGAAGCGGATCGCGGTCGTCACCTCGCCGACCGGCGCGGCGGTGCGCGACATCCTGACCACGCTGAAGCGGCGCTGGCCCGCGGCGGCCGTGCGAATCCACGCCAGCGCCGTTCAGGGCGATGCCGCGCCGGCCCAGCTGGTCCGGGCGCTGCGGCGGGCCGATCGCAGCGGACACGATGTGATCCTGCTGGCCCGCGGCGGCGGCTCGCTGGAAGACCTGTGGGCTTTCAACGACGAAGCGCTGGCGCGCATCATCGCCGAGGTCGCGACGCCGATCGTCTCGGGCGTCGGCCACGAGACCGATTTCACGATCGCCGATTTCGTCGCCGATCACCGGGCCGCAACGCCGACCGCGGCGGCCGAGGCCGTCACGCCCGACGGTCCGGCCCTGATGCGCCAGGTCGCCGCGCTGGCCGACCGGCTGCGGCGCGGTGCCCAGCGGCGGCTCCAGCAGGATTGGCAGCGGCTCGACGCGCTCGACCGCCGACTGGCCCGGCGCCATCCGGCGCGCGAACTCGATCGCCAGGACGAGCGGCTGGCGGCCCTTCAGCGGCGGCTGCGGCGGGCCGCACAGCGCGCGCCGGAACGGTCGCTGCGGCGCCTCGAAAGCCTGCAGGTCCGGCTCCAGTCCCGACATCCGGCACCGCGCATCGGCGAACTCCAGCGCCGACGGACCGAGTTCGGGCGCCGCCTGGACGCGTCGATCCGGCGCCGGATCGAGCGCGGCGAGGCGCGGCTGGCCGCCGACGCACGCGCGCTGAACGCGGTCAGCCCGCTGGCCGTGCTCGACCGCGGCTACGCAGTGCTGCTGAGCGAGGACGACCGGGTGCTGTCAAGGCCCAGCGATTTCGCGCCCGGGACCCGGTTCCGAGCGCGAATCCGCGACTTCGCGGTGGCGGCCGAAGTCCAGCAGGTGGACGAGGCGCAGCAGGTGGACGAAGGGCCGCGAGCGGACGACGCCGAATGACGGCCGGGCGGCATCGCCTGGCCGGCGTCGCGACCGTCGAACACCTCGTCCGGAAAAGCCGCTTCATCGGCGTGTGCGGACCGATCGACTCGGTCGACGACGCAGAGCGCTTCATCCGGACCCACGGCGCCGAAGGGTGCCGGCACGTAGCCTTCGCGTGGACACTCGGCGAGCAGGTGCGCTTCGACGACGCCGGCGAGCCGGGCGGCACCGCCGGCCGGCCGATCCTGGCCGCGCTGGAGCACTTCGACCTGGACCGTTCGATCGCCGTGGTCAGCCGCTTCTTCGGCGGCGTAAAGCTGGGCACCGGCGGCCTGGCCCGGGCCTACGGCGGTACCGCCATGGCCGCGCTGCAGGACGCGCCCATCCAAGCCATCGTCGCCATGACCGAGCGGATCGTCGAGGGCGGCTTCGAGGCCGCCGACGCGCTGCATCGGCAGGTCGAAGAGCTCGGTGCGGAAAAACTCGACGAACGATGGACGCCCGACGGCCTGCACCTCCACGTTCGCCTCCCGGCCGACCAGGCCGCGGCACTGGCTCGTGCCGTGCGGGAAATCACCCGCGGGCAGGGGCGATGCGTTGATGAGGGACTACGGGAAAGGGACTAGGGGTGAGGGACTAGGGGCTGGTGGGAAGGGGCTGGGGGCACGGCATTGGGGCATCGCTGATACTCGTCCCTGGTCCCTCTCGTACAACCTCGCTCAGTCCTCGCCGTCGTCGACCGGCTCCAGCAGGTCTTCCAGCCGAGGCGACAGGTCGTCGGCGCGACGGGCCGGAATCGCGTAGGCCCACGGCGACAGGCGCCCGTCGACGGCCACGGCGTTGGCGAGTCGCTCCGCGGCGCTCCGCTGCGGCGACGAGGCCTCGGCCGCGCGTTCGTCTCGCTCGAAGTCGGCCGGCACGGCAGCGCCGGCATCGGCAACGGTGAAGTGGACCCAGGCGGTCGCGTTCCCGTTATCGTCATCGCCCTCGCCCTCGCCCTCGCGCCAGGTTCGCGCAGTGAACTGCAGCCCGTCGGCGGTCAGTAGCTCGGTGACCACGGCAGTGTCCGGGTACGGCGGATCGAAGCGCCGCACGTCATCGAGGTTCAAGCCGCGCAGGCCGTTGGCCAGCGCGTTGCGCATCCAGGCCGGCCCGGCGGATCGGCCCTCGGGCACGTCGCGCAGCACCCAGTCGCCGTCCTCGCCGAGCTTCTGCAGCACCACGCGCTCGCCGTCGGGATGAGTGACGGTGACTTCGGCCAGGTCTTCGCCGGGAATGTCCATGATGCCGGGCTCCAGCCAGGACACCGGGTCGGCGGCCAGTTCGATGACGCGATCGGCCAGCCAGGCCTGCTCGTCCCCGGCGATCCGGACGTAGCTGCCGCTGTCGGTGGGATCGACCTGGCCGATGATCAGTGACGGCAGCTCGGTGCCGGGAAAATCGATCCGACGGCCGGTCGCGTCGACTTCGCCGAGGTCGGCCACGCCCAGCCGGCCGTACCAGTCGGGGTTGTCGGTGCGCGGTTCGGCGCGCTCGGCCTCGGCCAGCGTGCGCAGCAGCTCGACGACCTGCCGGAACTCCGCCTCGAAGCCGTCGCGTTCGACCACCTGCCAGCGCTCGTCATCGCGCCGGAGCTGGACCGCGGTGGCGCCGCCGGCCGCGACCACGTCGATCGCATCGAGGGCGTTGACCTGCTCGACCAGGCCCGGCAGCAGCAGTCCACCGCCGACGACCGGTGCGCCCCGGTCATCGTCGAGCAGCATCACCAGCGCGATCGCGACCAGCGTGGCGGCCACGAGTCCGAGCAGAAGATTGCGGTTCATCGACGTCCTCCCTGGTGCTGCGCCCGGCGCCGGCGCCAGGCCACGACCAGCGCGACGATCGTGACCAGCAGCGGCATCAGCGCGATGTTGATGATCTTGACCCAGCCGCCCAGCGCCTCGATGTCGCGGTCCAGCTCGCGGCGGACCTGGCGCAGTTCACGCCGGATATCCAGCCGCTGCTCCATGAATCGGTCGATCGCGGCTTCCTGCTCGGGCGTCAGGATGCTCAGGTCGGCATCGCCGCGCGCTTGCTGCAGTTCGGTCAGCTGCGCCTCGGTCTCGCGCAGCTCGGCTTCGAGCTGCTGCTCGGTCGCGCGCAGGCGGGCCTCGGCCTCGCGGCGCAGGTCGTCGACCAGGCCGAACGGCCGATCCGACGTGGCGCGGCCACGGATGGAGATCAGGTTGGCGTCGCCGAGCAGGTTCTCGACGGCGTTGACCGCCAGCGCGCCGTTATCGGCAAACGGCTCGAGCAGGACCTGGCCGAGAAAGCGCTGTCGCTGGACCCAGAGCGCATCGGCGAGCAGGTCGGTGTCGGCGACCAACACGGCGTTGATCGGGCCCTCGTCCAGCCAGTCGTCGGCCTCGGTGTCCGGCCAGGCCGTGGTCGCGGTACCGGCCAGGCGCACCGCCAGCGTCCGCGTGACGCCCTCGTCGCCGAGTTCGTCGAGCAGCGTCGACGGGTCGGCGGCCATCCGCAGCCGCTCGGTCGGCAGCAGACCGGCGGCATCGCTGGACTGGAGCAGCGGAATCGCGCGCAGCTCCTCGGCCAGGCCGACCAGGTCGAACGCGCCGGCCGAGGCCACGTTGACGGTCTCGAGCTGGGCGGTCACCAGGTCGTCGCCGTCCATGTCGCCGCGGTTCAGCCCGAGGATGGCCGGGTGGCGGACCGGCGGCTGGCCGGCCTGCAGCGTGACCTGCAGCGCACGCCCGGGATCGGCCACGAACTGCTCGACGTCGAAGCCCACGCCCCAGGCCTCGAACAGCTGCGGCAGCGAGGAACTGCGCTCGGCCATGAAGCGCGCCGCAGGGTCCATCGGATTGTCGCCCGGATCGGTCTCGGCATAGGGGTCGACGAAGGCCAGCAGCCGTCCGCCGCCGAGCACGAACTGGTCGATGTCGCGGACCAGGCCTTCCGACAACTGCTTCGGATGCACCAGTACCAGCGCGTCGAGGTCGTTCGGCAGCGCGCCGGCGGTCGGCTGCACCGCCTGCACGTCGAACAGCTGCGTCCACTGGTCGTGGATCGCCCAGGCCGGGTTCTGCTGCCCCGTCTGGGGGTCCATGCCGCCGGTGATCGGCAGACCGCTGATCAGGCCGACCCGGGGCCTGTCCGGCGTGGCCAGCGCGGTGATCATGCGGGCCAGGTCGTACTCGAGGAAGCGTTCGCGCTGCGGCGAGGCGAACGGCAGTACTTCCAGCCCGTCGATGCGGTTGGTGCCGACCACGCCCAGGTACAGCACGTCGCCGGCCTGGCTCAACGGCACGGCTTCGAGACCGAAACGCGCGGCGTCATCTTCCTGCTCGGAGAACGGCAGCGGATCGATGCGGGCGATTTCGAGCTGCCCGTCGGCCCGGCTTTCCATTTCCTGCATCAGCTCCCAGACGCGATCGGCGTAGCGCCGGACCTGCGGCAGGTCCTCGCTGGCCGCGTCGCTGAAGTACAGCCGCAGAGTGACCGGCTCCTCGAGCGCCTCGAGGATGTTCACGGTGCCGTCGGACAGGGTGTAGAGCTGGTTCTCGGTAAGGTCCACGCGCAGGTTCTTGAACAGCAGTCCGGCGAGCATGGTCAGCACGACGAACAGCACGGCAAGAAGGATCAGCGCGCCGGTGGAGTAGAGATTCTTCATGCTCACTGCGCCTTCTTCAGTTCGATGACGATGCGGTTGGCGATCAGCCAGAAGCCGATGACCAGGCCGAAATAGACCAGGTCACGCAGCTCGACCACCCCGCGCGAAATGGAGTCGAAATGGCTCAGGAAGCTCAGGTTGGCGATCGCATCGACGGCCACCTGCGGCAGCCAGCCGCGGAACAGGTCCAGCACCAGCGGCAGGCCCGACAGCAGGAAACCGAAGCACACCACCACGGACAGGATGAACGCGACCACCTGGTTCCGGGTCATCGCCGACAGGCAGGCGCTGATGGCCAGGAACCCGCCGGCCATCAGCCAGCTGCCGAGGTAGCCGGCCAGGATCACGCCGTTGTCGGGGTCGCCGAGCACGTTGACGGTGATCCAGATCGGAAAGGTCAGCACCAGCGCCAGGCCGATGAACAGCCACGCGGCCAGGAACTTGGCCGTCACCGCCTCGCCGGCCGTCACCGGCAGGGTCAGCAGCAGTTCGATGGTGCCCGACTTGCGCTCCTCGGCCCACAGCCGCATGCCGATCGCCGGCACCAGGAACAGGTACAACCACGGGTGGAAGGTGAAGAACGGCTGCAGGTCGGCGATCTCGCGCTCGTAGAACCCCCCGAGATAGAAGGTGAAGGCGCCGGCCATCAGCAGGAAGATGACGATGAACACGTAGGCAACGGGCGTGGCGAAGTAGCTGGCCAGTTCGCGCTTCAGCAGCACGCCGAGGGTGCGGTCGAACGGTCGCATCAGGCGGCCTCCTCGTTGGCGTTGCCGGGTTCTCCTGCCTGGGTGATCGACCGGAACACGTCGTCCATCCGGCCGGCCTCGAGCTGCAGCCGGTCGACCGGCCACGACGAGCGCTCGGCCAGCGCCGAAACGGCGCGGAACAGGTCGCCGTTGCCGGACGGAAACACGGTCACCAGGCCGCGCCGGATCTCGACTTCTCCGGCCTCGTCCAGCCCGCTGAGCGCCGAGGCGGCCGCCTGCAGGTCCGGCGTCGCCAGGCTGACGGCCCGGGCATAGCGCGAGCGTGCCAGCAGCGCGGCCGGGGTGTCGTCGGCCAGCAGGCGTCCCTGGGCGATGATCATCGCCCGAGAACACAGCGCATCGACCTCTTCGAGAATGTGGGTGGAGATGACGATGATCTTGTCCGGCGCCATGTCGCGAATCAGCCGGCGAACCTGCTGCTTCTGGTTCGGATCCAGACCGTCGGTCGGCTCGTCGAGGATCAGCACCGGCGGGTCGGACAGGATGGCCTGGGCCAGGCCGACCCGGCGCTTGAAGCCCTTCGACAGCGTTTCGATGGTCTGGTGCCGGACTTCGCCGAGCTCGAGCCGGTCGATGACGTGCTCGACACGCCGCGCGGCCTCGCGCCGGCCGAAGCCGCGCGCGCCGGCGGCGAATTCCAGGAATCGAAGTACCGACAGCTCACCGTACAGCGGCGCGCCCTCGGGCAGGTAGCCGATCAGCCGGCGGGCGGCCAGCGAGTCGGAGCGGATATCGTGGCCGTGGATCCGCGCCGTCCCTGCCGTCGGCGGCAGGAAGCCGGTCAGCATCTTCATGGTGGTCGACTTCCCCGCGCCGTTGGGGCCGAGGAACCCGAGCACAGTGCCCGGTTCGACGCTGAAGGTCAGGCGATCGACGGCGATGAAATCGCCGTATCGCCGGGTGAGCTCTCGGGTCTCGATCATCTGGACTTCACTCCGGTCCGATAACTGGCCGCGTCTCGACTGGGGACATCGCCGGGGGATTTCAAGCCCTGGCCGCGCCACGGCACCCCGGTTTCGACTCGGCGAATGGGATAGCCTAACCGGTCCGCCCCCCGAACCGACACCGGATCGCATCGGGCACCCGAACAACTGGATCGCTTACTTCATGCAGGTCGACATCCTGGATCATCTTCCCGCCGGATTGCTCGAACATCCGGCCCACCACCTGGCCCGGCACCTCAACGGGCCGACGCTGATCCACCTGCCCGGCCGCCGGCCCGAGCCACTGTTCGTCTCGGTCATCCAGCACGGCAACGAGATCTCGGGCTGGGACGCCGTCCGCCGGCTGCTGGCCGGACGCTACGGCCGCGACCCGCTGCCGCGCAGCCTGGCCCTGTTCATCGGCAACGTCGATGCAGCCGCCGAACGCAGGCGCCGACTCGATGGCCAGCCGGACATGAACCGCTGCTGGCCAGGCTCACACGATTCCGCCACGCCCTGGCACCGGGAACTCGCCCGCATCACCGACCACATGCGTCAGCTCGAACCCTTCGCCAGCATCGACATCCACAACAACACCGGCGAGAACCCGCACTACTCGGCGGTCAACGCGATCGAGCCGGAGCGGCTGTACCTGGCCAGTCGCTTCTCCCGCACGGTGATCTTCTTCACCGAACCGGCCGGCGTGCAGTCGATGGCCTTCGGCCAGTTCTGTCCGGCCGTGACCCTGGAATGCGGCCAGCCCGGCAAGCGCGGCGGCACCGATCACGCCATGGCCTATCTCGAGAGCGTCCTGAACATGGACGGCCTGGCCCACCGCTATCCGAACCCGGAAGATCTCGACCTGTTCCAGGTCACCACCACGGTGCAGGTCGACAGCGACTGCAGCTTCAGCTTCGGCGAATCCGACGCCGACCTGGTACTCGACGGCCACATCGACCGGCTGAACTTCACCGAGCTGCCGCCGGGCACGGCGCTGGCCCGCCACAACCGCGCCGACCGATCGCTGCTGATCGCGATCGACACCGACGGCCACGACTGCACCAACGACTGGTTCCGGATCGAGGACGGCTGCGTGATCACGCGCCGCCCGGCCATGCCGGCCATGCTGAGCACCCACGCCGAAGTGGTCCGCCAGGATTGCCTGTGCTACCTGATGGAGCGAATGCGCATCCGCCGTCCGGCGCCGTATGCCGACCGGCACGTCGAACTGCCCGAAGCCCAGCCCTGATCCGCCCCGGCCGATGCATCCCGCCTCGAGGGCCTGACGTTCGGCACCTGCGCGGTGCTCGCGCCAGCGGATAGAATCGGAGCCTGATTCGGTACCCGGGAGCTCGCGGATGAACCTCTGGACTGCACTGGTCGCGATCGCCGGCATCATCGGCATCGTCCAGATCACGCGTTATCGAATGGAAAGCCGCCGGGCCGAGGCGTCCGAGGCCGACCCGCAGGCGCACGAGACGATCCGCAGCCTCGAAGAGCGCGTCAAGACGCTCGAGCGGATCGTGACCGACGACAAGGAAGCGCTGAAGCGGCGCTTCGACGACCTCTGAGCGCACGCCGATGAGCAGCGACGACGACGCGTCCCTGGTCCAGCGGCTGGTCCGGCTGTTCCTGAAGGGCCTGGCGACGATCATCCCGATCGCGCTGACCCTGCTGATCGTGTTCTGGCTGGCCGGCCTGGCCGAGGGCGGGATCGGCGCGATGATCCGCTGGGTGCTGCCCGACGACCTGTACGTTCGCGGCATGGGCCTGGTCGGCGGCATTCTGGTCGTCATGGCGATCGGCCTGCTGAGTCAGGTCTGGCTGTTCCGCAAGCTGATCGACCTCGGCGAAGCGCTGCTCGATCGCCTGCCGCTGATCAAGCCGGTGTTCCGTGCCACCAAGGACTTCGTCGAGTACTTCAGCGGCGACGGCGGCAAGAAGTTCGACCAGGCCGTCCTGGTGCGCCATCCCGACCTGGGCCTGGCCATGGTCGGCTACGTCACCCGCGAGGATTTCTCGGACCTGCCCTTCGGCAGGGAAGGCGACGTCGCCGTCTACCTGCCGCTGAGCTACCAGGTCGCCGGCTACATGATCATCGTGCCCCGCGACTGGCTGGAACCGATCGACATGCCGTTCGACGAATCGCTGCGGTTGGTGCTCACGGCAGGGATGTCGCGGCGGAAATGATCGATTACGGAGAACAATTGCGAATCGAACCGCAGATGAACGCGGATGGACGCAGATAAAACCCTGAAGAGAACAAGCACAACCGGGATTGGATCGCAGTCATTTGCCCACAACAGCCCAGCGCCATGGCTAGCGAAGCTCGAGCTACATAGGCTTCTGCCGCGAATCGCCTTGACTACGCTGGTCTGAAAATCGCTGAACGACCCTTGAATCGACTTTCGTTGCACTTGAATCGAGTCAGCCGCCCGGCACTCCAAAGCGACTTCCACCGATTTTCATCCGCGTTCACCGGCGTCGATCTGCGGTCAACAGGTCTTCCGATTCAGCCCCCGACATCCGCCGGCGCCACGGACCGGACCTCCGCCCCGCCCGATTCCCAGCGCGGGTCGTGGGCGGCCTCCAGCGTGTTGGTCTCGTAGTCCCACATCACGCCGTGCATGTTGCCCCAGGGCCGGGCGCGGACTTCGACTTCGTGGCCGCGGGCTTCGAGTTCGGCGATCTCCTCGTCGGTCAGCGCATCGCGCTCGACCGAGATGCGGTCGGGCAGGTACTGGTGATGGAAGCGCGGATTCGAAACCCAGGAGTCCGGGCCGTTACCCTCGAGGAAGTCGAGGATGCCGAGCAGCACCATGGTGATGATCCGCGAGCCCCCCGGCGTGCCGAGCACAGCCAGGCGGTCGGGCCCGTGGATGATGGTCGGGCTCATCGACGACAGCATCCGCTTGCCCGGCTCGATCGCATTGGCCCGGAAGCCGATCAGGCCGTAGGCGTTGGGCTCGCCGGCCTTGGCCGCGAAGTCGTCCATCTCGTTGTTGAGCAGCACGCCGGTGCCGGGCGGCGCATAGGCCGCGCCGTACGGCAGGTTCACCGTCAGCGTGGCCGAAACGCGGTTGCCGTCGGCGTCGATCAACGAAAAGTGGGTGGTGTTGGTCGAGTCCTTGAGGCGATCCGGATCGGCCGCCAGGTGGGCCGAAGGCAGCGCGCGGTCCATCCGGATCGTCGTGCGCTGGCCGGCGGCGTAGTCGTCGCTGAGCAGCAGGTCGGTCGGAATGTCGGCGAAATCGGGGTCACCGAGATACAGCGCGCGATCCCGATAGGCCCGGCGCATCGCTTCGGCCAGCAGGTGCACGCGGTCGACGCGGTCGAGATCGAAGTAGCCGAACGGCTCGATCAGCTTCAGGATCTGCGCGATGGCGATGCCGCCGGACGACGGCGGCGAGGCGGTCAGCAGCGTGTAGTCGCCGAACGGGATGGTGATCGGTTCGCGCTCGACCGCCTCGTAGCCGGCGAGGTCGTCCAGGGTCCAGATGCCGCCCCCGGCGCGCACGCCGTCGACCAGCCGCTCGGCGATCTCGCCCCGATAGAAGCCGTCCGGGCCCTGCTCGGCCAGGCGCTTCAGCGTCGCGGCCAGATCGGCCTGGACGATCGTGTCGCCGATCTCCGGCAGCTCGCCGCCGGGCATGAAGATGGCCGCGGTTTCCGGCCACTGCAGCATGATGTGCGCCCGCCAGTTCAGCAGCTGCTGGTATTTGACATCGACCGCGAAGCCCTGCTCGGCCAGCCGGATGGCCGGCGCCAGCGAGGCCGCCAGCGGCAGCCGCCCGTAGGTCTCGGCGATGTGCGCCCAGGCGGCCGGCGCGCCCGGGATGCCGGCGGCCAGCGCCCCGTTGATCGAGCGTTCGCGAACGAATTCGCCGTTTTCGTCCAGGTACATGTCGGCCGTGGCCGCGCCCGGCGCGGTCTCCCGGCCGTCGACCATCGTCGCGAAACCGTCGGCGCGCTCCAGCAGCCAGAATCCGCCGCCGCCGATGCCCGACGAGGCCGGCTCGACCACGGCCAGCGCCGCCGAGACCGCGACCGCAGCGTCGAACGCGTTGCCGCCGGCGGCCAGAATCTCGAAGCCGGCCTCGGTGGCCTCGGCGTGGGCGCTGGAAATCGCCGCGGCGCCAGGGCCCGGACGGGGCTCCTCGCGATCGGCAAGGGCACCCATCGGCACGAGCAGCAGGGCGGCGAGAAGAACAAGGTTCGGGCGGATGCGCATGGCTCCTCCGGGAAGGGATTCGGACAGGGGGTTCAGGCGTAGTGCCGTTTCAATGCGGCGGCGACCCGCTCGTCGACGAACTGGGAGACGTCGCCGCCGAGCCGGGCGATCTCCTTGACCAGGCTCGAGGAAATGAAGCTGTACTCCTCGGCCGGGGTCAGGAACACCGTCTCGGCCTCGCGGATCAGGTGACGATTCATCGACGCGAGCTGGAATTCGTACTCGAAGTCCGAGACCGCGCGCAGGCCGCGCAGGATGACGCCGGCGCCGCGGCCCTTGACGAAATGTGCGAGCAGGTCGCTGAAGCCGACGACCTCGACATTGTCGACCCGGTGACCGGCCAGCACGCTCTCGGCCAGCTCGATGCGCTCGGCAAGCGCAAAGGTCGGTTGCTTGTGCGGGCTCTCGGCGATCGCGACGACCACCTTGTCGAACAATTTCGCGGCGCGCACGATCAGGTCGGCGTGTCCGTTGGTCAGCGGATCGAAGGTCCCGGGATAGATGGCCACGCCGTAGTCCGGTTCGTACGGCTCGAGCAGACCCTTCGATGCCGCGTTGACGTGCGACGT
>CAZJSH010000003.1:0-73903 GCA_964548715.1 uncultured Halomonas sp.
TTGCCGGCCAGCGCGAACAGCGCGGTCGGAGCGGGCCGGACGGACTGTACCGGATCGAGCGGTGCGGCGCCGACGACGATTTCGGGATAGCGCGCGTTGCCGTCGAAGGCGCCGGTGCCGAAATCCAGGTCCACCTGGAACAGGCCATCCTCGACCAGCACTGGGCGCAGGCCTGCGTCGTTCCGAATCGTGTGCCGCCCGCCGCGGTGTCGAACAGCCTGAACTCCAGATCGGCGAGGCCGGTGAACGGCGCGCCGATCTGGCGCAGCTGGCCCTGCTAGGTGATGGTCTGGGCCGCCGCAGGCAACAAGGCGGAGAGCAGCAGTACAGTGACAACTGCACGAATCGGTCGGTTCATCGGAATTCTCCTTGTTCGAGTTCAAGACCGGCGATCCTCCACCGGTCCGCCATTCTTGTATGCCCGATGCCGCCTAGGGGGAACAAGCCAGCGAGTTGGTCTCAGCTGCCGGAGGAGCCTGCCAGCGCGTCGCTCAACGATCGAACGTCGCTTCCGTTCGGGGCCTGGTGCAGACGCAGTCCGAATGCAGGGAGGACCGAATAGACGTGGTCGAAGATCTCGGCCTGGACGGTCTCGTAGGGCACCCAGCTGGTTTCGTGGGTGAAGGCGTAGAGTTCGAGCGGGATGCCGTCGTCGCCGGCCTGCAGTTGGCGCACCATGTGGGTCAGGTCGGTGTTGATGTCGTCGCGCGAAGCCAGGTAATTGCTGAGGTAGGTGCGCAGCAGCCCGAGCTTGGTCAAACGCCTGGCGTCGGTGGGTGAATCCGGATTTGCACCAGAATTCTTGTTGTCTTCCCGGATGCTTGCAAGCTTTTCTTCAATATGTTTCGAGAGCAGCTTGGCACGTCGCAGACGCTCGAGGTCCGCGTCCGACGCAAAGCCCACGCTGCCGGCCTCGATCCGGATCGAGCGCTTGATCCGACGTCCGCCCACGGCTTGGATGTTGCGCCAGTTCTTGAACGAATCGGAGACCAGCGCGTAGTTCGGGATCGAGGTGATGGTCTGGTCCCAGTTGCGCACCTTGACCGTGGTCAGGCTGATGTCGATGACGTCGCCGTCGGCGCCGTAGTCGGGCATTTCCAGCCAGTCGCCCACCGAGAGCATGTCGTTGGCCGACAGCTGGATGCCGGCCACCAGGCCGAGGATGGGATCCCGGAACACCAGCAGGACCACGGCGGTCATCGCGCCCAGTCCGCTGAACAGGATGACCGGCGATTTTCCGATCAGCAGGGCGATGGCGAAGATCAGGCCGACGATCGATCCGACCAGTTTCAGGCCCTGAAACAGACCGCGCAGAGGCAGGCGCTCGCTGGCCCGCACACCCCGGCTCAGGCGTTCGATGCCGTCGAGCAGGGCGAACAGGGCCAGCACCGTGAACAGCAGGATCCACAGGTGGGTGACCGTCTCCAGCAGCTGCAGCGTCCAGTGATCCGGCGGGAGGAACGCCCGACCCATGACATAGACAACGATGCCCTGGGCGGCCAGCGCGAGCCGGGAGGCCAGCCGTTGGTCGAAGACCCGGATGCTCGATCGCCGGCTGGATGCCGTCATGCGGGTCAGTGTCCGCAACAGTATGCGGTGAACCACCAGATGGACCAGCGCGGTCGCGGCCACGATCAGGCCGACCACCGTCAGCGTGTAGACCAGCGACGTTTCTTCCACGCCCCAATTCGCAAGCAGAGCGGTCAGTGCGTCTTTCATCGGAATACCGGATGCGATCGAACCGCCAGCCTACCAAGGGCAGAGTGCAATGCGCGGGAAGTCGTTCAGGAGGCGAAATCCTGCCAGACCGATCGAAGGTCGCCCAACGCCGTTTCGTAGATTCGCCGGCCGTGCTCCTGGGTGGCCAGCGTCGGGTCGGAGCCGCAGCGGCCGTCCGGATATCTCCGGCGAAAATCCGCTGCGTCGCCGATCGGCCCGTCGGGAGCGATGCGAGGTTCGAGGGTTGCCGTGCGTTGGGCGTTGGGGTGGGCGAACCAGGTCAGCGCGATTTCCGATGGCGTGGCATGACTGCCCTCGGCGCTGCCGTAGAGATTCTGGACCAGCGCGCGCACGCCGGGCAGCATGAACCAGTTGACCAGTTTCAGCGCGAGCGGGGAGGCCTCGCCGGCGTAGCTGGATCGCGACCAGATCTCCGAAAACGCGGCGTGGACGGTGGCGATGTTTCCGCCGTGGCCGTTCAGGAACAGAATCCGGCGGAATCCGGCTCGGGCCAGCGAAGAGACGACGTCGTCGATGACCGCGATCAACGTGGTCGGGCGCAGCGCGATGGAGCCCGGAAAGCCCAAGTGATGCTGGGCCATGCCGATACTCAGGGTCGGCGCGACCAGCACACCGTCCTCGGCCATGCCCTCGGCGATCCGCTGTGGGCAGAGCGCATCGGTGCCGATCAGTCCCGTCGGCCCGTGCTGCTCGGTGGAGCCGATCGGCACCAGGATGGCATCGCTGTGCTCCAGGTAGTGCTGGACGTCCTGCCAGGTCGAAAGCTGCAGATTCATGGGGTGCTCCGTGTCCGTGTCATGTGTTCTCGCGGCCCGTGATCGGATCGAATCCCTGTTTCCGGAATTCGTTGATCCGGATCATGGTTGGATTCTTCGCGCTCGTGATGCCGCACCAGCGCTTGCAGATAGTTGCGCAGGCGCCGTGCTTCCGGCGCCGTCTGCTCCAGTACGCTCCGGATGCGATTGAAATGAAGCAGCCGTACGTTGCGGATTTCCGGTTTCAGGTAGAGGTCGGGGCGATGCTGCTTCAGGCTCTGTGCGATCAAGGCCTGCTGCATCAGCTCGAAGCTGCCGAACAGCAGATCGGAAAATTCCGCCGCGGTTTCGTCGCCGGGTCGGGGTCGTGCGCCCGAAACATCGATCGCAATGACCCGATCGCAGTCCGCCCGAAGGCGATCGATCGGCAATGGGTTGGTCGTGCCGCCGTCGATCAGCAGTTGCTCGCCGCTGCGAACCGGTGAGAACAGGCCGGGAACGGCCATGCTGGCCTGAACGGCTTCGAACAAGGGTCCGGTCGAACGCACCACGGGCTGGCCCGTCCAGTAATCCGTCGTGATGATCTCCATTGGGATTCGAAGATCGTCGAACGAGCGTGCCGGGGTCTGCGCCTGGAGAAAATCGATGAAGCCCTGGGCGTCGACCAGTCCGCCGTTTTCCAGATCGAGGTTCATCACGTCCCGAAGGTCCAGGCCGTTGTTTCCCCTGATCAGCCCGGTGATCGTGTCCAGTCCGGATCCGCCGAACTCGTTGAAGATGCCTTCGATGGTCGCAGCTTCCAGGCCGGAGGCATACAGGACGCCGATGACTGCGCCGATGCTGGTCCCGGCAATTCTGGATGGCTGGATTTCCAGCTCGTCGAAGACTCGCAGCAGCTCGATATGGGCGAGGCCAGCGGCACCGCCGGAACCCAGGACGAGACCGATCTCGCAACGCTCGGCGTCGGCTGGGGCCGCGTGCGTTTCGGGTGGAATGACAAGCAGCATCGGAAGCAGCAGAAAAAGGACACGCATCGGGGCAGAGCCGGGTTGCCGAATGTCTCCAGCATACTTCGGTGACGAGCGGACGAGGTCACGAAAAAGCCCCGGCCGATGGCCGGGGCTGGTGCGAACGCTGGGTTTCGCCGATCGAACCTTACGGACGATCGAGGTAGAAGTCGTAGCTTCCGCTTCCGGAGTAGGACCGGATGCGCCAGTAGTAGTAGCCACGCGTTCCGTTGTAGCTGATGTCTTCGTCGGAGCTGGCGCTGGCGCTGTTGGCCACGCGGCTCCAGCCACGGCCGTTCCAGCGGTACAGCTCGAGATCGAAGTCGGCGCTGCTCGGGCCACGCAGGTAGCCGTTGTGCGTGCCGGAGTTCGCGAAGTAGTACGTGCCGTTCGGCTGGACGTCGGAATCGCCGGTGCCGCTCAGCGCGCCGGTGTACTGGTCGCAGTTGGTGCATGGCGCGCCGCCACCGCCGCCGCTCGGCTCGGTGAAGCCGCCGACCAGCGAGACGCCGGAATACGACGAGAAGCCGCGGATCATGACGTGCCAGGTGCCGGCGGCGGGCGTTGCGAAGTCGCAACTCTCGGTGTTCCCGCCGATGTACGGACGGCAGTCATAGGCCGAAGTGGTCGGTGCAGCGCCGTAGCGCACGTACAGGTCGGCATCGCCGGAACCGCCGGCCATGTCGAAGGCGAGGTTGGTTGCGCCGGCCGGGACCTCCAGGGTGAAGAAGATTTCCGAACCCTGGCCGCCCGAGAGATTGCCGACCGGGGTGCCATTGGCAAGCTCGGTGGGGCCGGTGCCGCCACCGCCACCGCCACCGCCGCCGCCACCGCCACCGAACAGCGAGTACGCCATCAGGTTCGGTGAACCGCTACCGACGTTCGAAAGGGTGTTGGAAATGCCTGCCGAAAAGATCGCGTTCTCGACCTGGGTCGGCGTGGCCGACGGGTTGCCGGCCAAGTACAGCGCGGCGATGCCGGCCACGTGCGGTGAAGCCATCGACGTACCGCTGATGGTGTTGGTCGACGAGTTGCTGGTCCACCAGGCCGAGGTGATCGAAGAGCCCGGCGCGAAGATGTCGACGCAGGAGCCGAAGTTCGAGAAGCTCGAGCGCGAATCGCTGCTGGTCGTCGAACCGACGGTGATCGCGGCCGCTGCTCGCGCCGGCGACACGTTGCAGGCGTTCTGGTTCTCGTTGCCCGCGGCCACTACGACGGTGACGCCGGCGTTGCGCATGTTGGCCACCGCGTTGTCGGTCGTCGTCGAGGCGCCGCCGCCGAGGCTCATGTTGGCCACGGCTGGCAGGACGCGGTTGGCCGCGATCCAGTCCATCCCGGCGATGACGCCGGAATTGGTGCCCGAGCCGTTGCAGCCAAGGACGCGGACCGGAACGATCAGCGCCTGCTTGGCGACGCCCCAGGTCGAGCCCGCCACCGTACCGGCAACGTGCGTGCCATGGCCGTTGCAGTCATTGGAGCCGCGACCGTCGTTGATCGAGGTGAACCCACTGATCACCCGGCCGCCGAAGTCATTGTGCGACGCCAGTACGCCGGTGTCGACGATATAGGTGCGCACGTTCGAGGCGGTGGTGTTGTAGGTGTAGCTGCCGTCGAGCGGCAGGTCGGTCTGGTCGACGCGATCGAGGCCCCAGGTGGCGTTGCTCTGAGTGGCGTTGATCGAGACCTTGCCGTCTTCCTCGAGGTAGGCCACGCGTGGATCCTTCATCAACGCCTTGGCCTGCCTGTCGTTGACCTCGGTGGCGACGAAGCCGCGCAGGACGTGAGAGTAGGAGCGCGCCACGCGGAGATTGTGGGTCCGCGCCATGTCGGTGGCCACGCGGGCCACGTCCGGGGCGTTCGAGCGTTCGGTCGCCAGGCGAGCGACGTCGTCCTTCAGGACCACGATGTACTGCCCTTCGATCGGCTCCTTCGCGATCCGGAGCGCCGCATTGTGTTCGGACGCGGCGACCAGTTCGGACGCGGCGACCGGCGCGGACAGGGCCGCGGCGAGCAGGCCGGCACTCGCGATGCTGACAGATAGTTTCTTCCAGAACATCAAGTTTTCTCCCATGTGAACTGCTTTTCGAGTCCCCTTGGTTACTCTTCCCCTATGTGCGCGCCTCAATGGCAATCGAGGTGGGAGATCCGGGCATAACACGCTCTTTCCTGCCCGCAGTTCCCACTCTGCGGCAAGTCAAGCTCGGTTTTTGACCGAAGGTGATGCGCACCCGGTCCCCAACGAACACGCCTTTGGTTATACGGGAGACCACGCGTGAAAATCCAGCGTTTTGCGCCATGAATTTGCAAGAATGTGAAACTCGTCACGCAAAAAGGTGACGTTTTTTGTCACTTTCTGACCATTCGGCGCCGTATGGAGTCGCGCTCGGCGCCGCCGGATGCCGAAAATGGATCCGGCCCGCAGGGCGGGCCGGTAGAGGGATGGTTCGGGGAGGCTCAATCGTCGGCGCGCAGGCGAACCGCGGTGAAGCCGAGCAGCATCAGCAGGCCGACCAGCACGGCCAGTCCGCCGCTATCCAGGGTCGGGATGGGGCGAGCGCTGGTGGTGCCGTTGCCGGTCAACTGGTACAGCGCGACGGTGCCCGAGTCTTCGTGGGTGATTGCCAGCCACGGCAGGCCGGTGGGCGTGTCCGCGGCTTCGATGAACAGCACGCCCTCCGGCGCCTCTTCGCCGGCCGGACTCGGGACCAGTTCTTGCAGCTGCGGCGCGGTCGGATCGGTGACGTCGTAGACGAAGAAGCTGTCGACCCGTTCGAGCCCGATGAACGCGAAGCGCTGATTGTCGACCAGGCCGGTCGCGATGCCCTCTGGCTCCGGGCCCTTGTTGTCACTGCGACCGTCGTCATCGTTGAAGAACGGCAGACCGAGAGCTGCGGTCACGTCCTCGAATTCCGAGCCCGAGTCCCAGACCAGAGCGCCGGTCAGGCCGTTCCAGACCGAAAACGAGCGACCGCCGTAGACATACAGCTGGTCGTAATCATTGTCGGCATCGGCGTCGCCGTTGGCCAGCGTCATGTTCAGACGGCCGAGGTTGGCGTTGCTCTGCAGGATGGCCGCGTCCGGGAAGGCCGTTGGATCCAGGGTCACGTCGCCGATCCGGTCCTCTTCGCTGTAGCCGTCGTAGTCACGGGCGTCCCCCTCGTTGGCGGTGAACAGGTAGGGCACGCCGCCGATGGTCATGGTCGAGATGGCGTCCGGCTGGTACATGCCCAGTACCGGCCAGTTGGTGATGTTGATCGCCGGCGCGGCCATCGGACCATCCTCGTCGCTGGCATCCAGCGGGTTGGTCGGAAGGGTGTGATCCTTGAACCCCAGCGCGACGATGCCGATGACCGTGGCCGAGGCGATGTCGACGACGGCCACGGCGTTGTTTTCCTGCAGCGTGACCCAGGCCGTCGTTCCGAGTTCATCGGTGCTGATGTATTCGGGCTCCAGGTCCTGCGCCACCGTGGCGCCCGGCCCGAATATCCGCACATCGGCCGGCAGATCGCCGGCCAGCGGGCCGCCGGCGTTGAAGTCGGCGAAGCCGGCCGTCTGGACCGTGGCAGCAGCGACGCCGCCGCTGAGGTCGATGATCGAGACCGACCCCTCGGGATCGATGGTGTAGTCGTCGTTCGGCTCGCCTTCGTTGGCCACGAGCAGGCGCGAGCCGTCCGGCGTGAAGGTCACCATGTCCGGCAGGGCGCCGACGGTGACCTGGCCCAGTAGCACGCCATCGGCGTCGAAGAACACGATGACGCCGGGATCCTGCGCCGGAGCGGCTTCGACGGCCACCGCGACCAGCCCATCGGCGACCGCCACGCTGTTCGGCGCGGCGCCGAAGGGCGAAAGGTCCAGCGATCCCAGCGTGACCGGTGCGACCGGGTCGGACAGATCGTAGCGGTCCAGCGAGTTGGAATCGGAGTTGGTCACGAACAGCCGGACCGTGGTCGGGTCGAACGCGGCGATTTCCGCGCCGCCTTCGACGCCGGGGCCGAAACTGCCGACGTAATCGATCTGCAGCGCCGCGGTGCTGGCGGACGCGCCGATCAGCGCAGCGGCCGCGAGAGACTTCAGGACCTGCATGGGATTCTCCCTGGGTGGTTGAAGATCCGGGCAGGGTAGGAATCGATCGCTAACGGGTCATGACGTCAGCGGGTCAGTTTCTTGACAGCGAGGCGGGCCGCCGATCTCAGTCGGGTTTCCGGATCTGGATGCCCGGACGGGACAGCATCTCCAGGAGACGCTCGGGATAGTCGGCCGGCAGGGACCAGAGAACCGAGTTCGCCGACTGCGCCTCCAGGCCGCGCTCGTCGGCGTCCAGGTCGCTGCGGATCGCGAGCACCAGGTCGCTGCTGGCCCACGGGTGATCGAACCAGTAGCGGTGACCGGTGATGTCGAAACCGCGCTGATCGGCCCCTCGGGACATGTCGATGACCTCGAGCCGCTCCGCGTCGAGTACGGTTCGGAGCTGGTCCTCGGGCAGCGCCCTGTTCCGGAGCTGACCGATACGCACGTCGCCGCCCATGAAGCGGTGGGCGATGTTCAGCGCGCCGTCGTTCGACGAGGCGGTCACCACCACGCGCTGGGCCAGTGCGTCGATACGGGGCAGGGCTTCGATGAATTCGGACCCCGGCACGTCGGCGGCGGCGAAGTAGATCGTTCCGAGCCGGAGGCGGGCCCGCAGGTCGACGGCCGGGTCATGGTGTCGTTCATACAGGTCGGACAGCGCCCGGGTCACCAGTCGACCGCCCGCGCTCCAGGTCACGATGTGGATGCGACGGGCGATCGAGTCGGTCGCCAATCGTTCGAGCAGCGCGACCAGCGCCGCGCCGTGGCGGTACGCGCGGCGGACGTCGGCGCCGGAACCGTAGGCGAGGATGTTCTGCCGGGTCGGCCAGGAAAAGGCCATCGACGTCATGTCACGGCCCATGAAGTGGTCGAGCTGGGCGGCGAAGGCGCTGGCGTTGTAGAAGTTGACCTTTGCGCCGTGCACGTAGATCAGAAGATCGCGATCGCGCGCGGCTTCGATCGATGCATTCAGATCGGCGATCAGCCAGTCCGTCGCGCCGCTGGCATCGATCATCTCTCCGTTTTCGTCCAGTCCGAAGTAACCGGCCTCGACCAGGCCGGCGATCGACAGGTCGACGACCCGCTCGCGCTCCGCACGGCTCGAATAGTCGTTGAGATCGGACCAGCTGATGTCCGGACCGCCGAAGCCGATCAAGGTCATGCCGACCGAAACGCGATTGCTTTCGTTGTTGTTGTAGTCGATCCGCTGCAGGTCCGGCGATCGTTGCCGGGTGGTCGCGTAGTAGACCCGGCGTGGCTTCCAGCGCTGGTCGGCCGGAACGTGATCCAGCGGACCGAGGCCCAATTCGGAGAACAGCACCGGGGTGGGCATCAGCGGTTGCACGCGAGGGGTCGCGCAGCCGGCCAGCAGCAGCGTGGCGGCCAGGGTGACGAGCAGGCGGCGGAAGACCTTCGGATCGGGCATGCGGGCGGAGCCTCGAATCGGTTCGGTCCCACTATATCGGTCGCGCGTCGCCGACGACAGCCCGAAGAACGGGCGGGTGGCCCGACGCGCCGACGACCCCGGAGGGATCAATCGGGGCGGACCGTTCGATCGTTGTTCAATCCTGCAGGATCGGCCGCAGGTAGCGCTCTGCCCGGTCGAGCGGAATGTCCTTGCGGCGCGCGTAGTCCTCGAGCTGGTCCCGGCCGATCTTGCCGACGACGAAATACTTCGAGTCGGGATGGCCGAAATAGTAGCCGCTGACCGCCGCGGCCGGATGCATCGCGAAGGACTCGGTCAGTTCGAGGCCGATGTTGCCGGGTGCGTCGAGCAGCTTGAAGATCTTCATCTTCTCGCTGTGATCCGGGCAGGCCGGATAGCCAGGAGCGGGACGGATTCCGCGGTAGTTCTCCTTGATGAGTTCCTCGTTGGCCAACTGTTCGTCCTGGGCGTAGCCCCAGAGTTCGCGTCGCACCTTCGCGTGCAGCGCTTCGGCCAGCGCTTCGGCCAGGCGGTCGGCGAGCGCCTGCAGCAGGATGCCGGCGTAGTCGTCGTTTTCGGGCAGCTTCTTCTTCGCTTCCTCGAGGCCGTGGCCCGTGGTCACCGCGAACAGACCGGCCCAGTCCTCCACGCCGCAATCGACCGGGGCCACGTAATCGGCCAGGCACAGGTTCGCCGACGGTTTGTCGGCCTGCTGGCGCAGACAGACCATGCGCTCGAGAATCTCTTCGCGAGACTCGTCGGTATACAGCAGGATGTCGTCGCCGTCCCGTGCGGCTGGGACCAGTGCGCAGACCGCCCTGGGCTGCAGCCATTTCTCTTCGACGATCGTCTTGAGCATGTCCCGGGCATCGTGGAACAGGCTGGTCGCGGTCTCGCCGACCACTTCGTCTTCGAGGATGTCCGGGTAGCGTCCGGCCAACTCCCAGGTCTGGAAGAAAGGCGTCCAGTCGATGACCTCGACCAGTTCCTCCAGCGGCCAGTCGTCGATCACGTTGAGCCCCGGTTTCAGCGGTCGTTCCGGTGCGTAGGCGCTCCAGTCGAACTCGAACGCCTGGTCGCGGGCCTCGTCGATCGATATCAGCGGTTTCCGCTGCTTGCGATTGGCGTGCCGCTCGCGGAACTCGTCGTAATCGGCGGCGATGTCTTCGGCGTAGGCCGGTCGATGGGTGTTGCTGGCCAGCTTGCGGACCACGTCGACTGAGCGCGACGCATCCTTGACCCAGACCACGGGGGCCTCGTAGGCCGGGTCGATCTTCAGCGCCGTATGGGCGCGGGATGTGGTCGCGCCGCCGATCAGCAGCGGCAGGTCCATGCCGCGCTTCCGCATGGCTTCGGCGACCGTGACCATCTCGTCGAGCGACGGCGTGATCAGGCCGGACAGCCCGATCATGTCGACGTCGTGCTTCACGGCTTCGTCGAGGATCCTGTCGGCCGGCACCATGACGCCGAGATCGTGGACCTCGAAGCCGTTGCAGGCCAGCACCACGCCTACGATGTTCTTGCCGATGTCGTGGACATCGCCCTTGACGGTCGCCAGCAGCACGCTGCCCTTCTTTTCGCCGACCTTCTTTTCCTTCTCGAGGTAGGGCACCAGGTGGGCAACCGCCTTCTTCATTACCCGGGCTGACTTGACCACCTGGGGCAGGAACATCTTGCCGGCGCCGAACAGGTCGCCGACGTAGTTCATGCCGTCCATCAGCGGGCCCTCGATGACTTCCAGCGCAGCGTCGTGCTGCTGGCGGGCCTCTTCGGTGTCTTCGACGACGTACTTGTCGATTCCCTTGACGAGCGAATACTTCAGGCGCTCGGCAACGTCCTTCTCGCGCCAGGCCTCGTCCTTTTCCTGGCGCTGTCCTTCGCCCTTGTACTTGTCGGCAGCATCGAGCAGGCGCTCGGTGGCATCGTCGCGGCGGTTCAGCACCACGTCCTCGACGAGTTCGCGCAATTCCGGGTCGATGTCGTCGTAGACGGCCAGCTGACCGGCGTTGACGATGCCCATGTCCATGCCGGCATGCGTCGCGTGATACAGGAACACCGAGTGCATGGCCTCGCGCACCGGGTTGTTGCCGCGGAACGAGAACGACATGTTCGACACGCCGCCGGAGACGTGGCAGTCGGGGAAGCGCTTCTTCAGTTCGCGCGTGGCCTCGATGAATTCCATGGAGTAGTTGTTGTGTTCCTCCATGCCGGTCGCGACCGGAAAGATGTTCGGGTCGAAGATGATGTCCTCGGACGCGAAACCGACCTCGTCGACCAGCAGTTCATGGGCCCGCGACAGGCATTCGACCATGCGCGAGGCGTTGTCGGCCTGTCCGGTTTCGTCGAAGGCCATCACGATGACCGCCGCGCCGTAACGCTTGATCTTCCGCGCATGCTCGAGAAATTCGTCCTCGCCCTCCTTCAGGCTGATCGAATTGACGATGCCCTTGCCCTGCAGGCACTTGAGTCCGGCCTCGATCACCGACCATTTCGATGAATCGACCATGATCGGCACCCGGGCGATGTCCGGCTCGGCCATGATCAGATTGAGGAAATCGGTCATGGCCTGTTCGGAGTCGAGCAGGCCCTCGTCCATGTTGACGTCGATGATCTGCGCGCCGTTCTCGACCTGGTCCTGAGCGACTTCGACCGCCTCGTCGTACTTTTCTTCGGCGATCAGCCGCTTGAAGCGTGCCGAGCCGGTCACGTTGGTGCGCTCGCCGACGTTGACGAAGCCGAGCTCGGGCGTGATGGTCAGCGGCTCGAGGCCGCTCAACCGGGTATAGCGTCGTTCGGAGTTCGATTCGCTCATGCTGCCTTCTTGGTGTCGAGTGTGCGCGGCGAGAACGGTTCGACCGCTTCGCGAATGGCGGCCAGATGCGCGGGCGTGGTGCCGCAGCAGCCGCCGATGATGTTGACCAGGCCGTCCTCGGCATAGCCGCGAACGATGGTCGCCATTTCTTCGGGCGTCTGGTCGTATTCGCCGAACTCGTTCGGCAAGCCGGCGTTGGGGTGCGCCGTGACCAGGCATTCGGCCACCCGGGCCAGGTCTTCGATGTGTTTCTTGAGCTGGTCGGCGCCAAGCGCGCAGTTGAAACCGACGCCGAACGGCGCTGCGTGCCGGACGGAGTGATAGAACGCCTCGGGCGTCTGACCCGAAAGCGTCCGACCGCTGGCGTCGGTGATCGTGCCGGAGATCAGCACCGGCCACCGCTCGCTGCGGCGATCGAACTCTTCCTCGATGGCGAAGATCGCTGCTTTCGCGTTCAGCGTGTCGAAGATGGTTTCGACCATCAGCAGGTCCGAACCGCCGTCGAGCAGGCCCTGGATTGCCTCGGTGTAGGTCGCCACGAGGTCGTCGAAGGTCACGGCCCGGTAGCCGGGGTTCGAGACGTCCGGCGAGATCGATGCGGTGCGGTTGGTCGGCCCCAAGGTGCCGACGACGAATCGTGGTCGGTCGGGCGTCTCGGCCTCGGCCTCGTCGCAGGCCGCACGGGCCAGCCGGGCCGCCTCGAGGTTCAGTTCACGGGCCAGTTCTTCGAGCGAGTAATCGGCCTGGCTGATGCGGTTGGCGTTGAAGGTGTTGGTCTCGACGAAGTCGCAGCCGACGTCGAGGAAGTCCTTGTGGACCCTGCGGATCAGGTCCGGCCGGGTCAGCACCAGCAGATCGTTGTTGCCCTTGAGGTCGTCCGTGTGGTCGGCGAAGCGCTCGCCGCGGAAATCGGCCTCGTCGAGCGTCTCGCCCTGGATCATGGTGCCCATCGCGCCGTCGAGCAGCAGGATGCGTTCGGAGAGCGCCGCGAACAGGGCGTCCACGCGTTTCGGGTCGTGCCAGGGAGTTCCGGTCATGGTCGTCTCGCCAGTAACGTGATGATTTCGAAGTTCGGAGGTTTCTTTTCGATCGAGGTGATCCCGCAGAAGCCGACCTCGAGTCCGGCATCGGTAAACAGCCGGTCGAGCGCCTTCGGTGAAAAGCCGTTATTGACGTGGCCATAGGCCGCGACCTGGCGGGCGTGCCGGTGGGTTTTCAGCGCCGCGGCCACCAGCGCTCCACCGGGCTTGAGCACCCGCGCGGCCTCCAGCGCAACATCGGCCGGCCGATCGCTGTAGGTCAGCGCGTGCAGCAACAGCACGGTGTCGAACGTCGATTCGCCGAAGGGGAGGGCATGCATGTCACCCTGGTGGAAGCGCACGTTGCCGAGCGTTGCGACTCGCGCCTGGCCGGCGTCGACGACGCGCGCCGACAGGTCGACGCAGTCCACGGATTCGGCGCGTGGACCCAGCAGTTCGCCCATCACGCCATCGCCGGATGCGATGTCGAGCACGCGGCCGGGGTCGATCAACTGGACCAGTGCTCGGGTGGTCGCCTCCCAGCTTCGGCCCGGCGAGTAGTGGCGCTCCATGTCGCCGGCCACGGCGTCGGGCCAGTTCCGGCCGCGGGCTCGTTGGGCAAGGATGTCCGGCAACCGTTCGGCGTCGGAAGCGATCTGCGGATCGTCGAGCCGCTCACGGAGCATGGCCCAGAGCTGACAGAGCGCGCTATCCTGGCCGTCGGTCATCGAACGGTAGTACACCGACACGCCTTCGCGTCGGTCGGCGACCAGTCCGGCGTCGCGCAGTTTCGCCAGGTGCGTGGACACCCGCGGCTGGGCCAGGCGCATGGTCTGCGCCAGCTCGGCCACGGTCAGTTCTTCGGTGTCCAGCAGCGCCAGCAGACGCAGTCGGGTGGAGTCCCCGAGCAGCGAACAGTGGCGGCCTACGCGCTCCAGTTCGATGACCTTATCCTTTCATCTCGATCAAAAGATATAAGCGCAAGGATAAAGCCTGCAGCGCTGATGCGCAACCGCCGGCCGGGCCGTCAGAATGCGTCCTTCCAGCTTCGCAGGACCGCGAAAACCGCTTCCGGCGAGCCGTCGCAGTCCGGATCTCGCTCGACCGCCGCGGCGGCAACGGCGCGCTCGCGCGTCCTGAGGAACGGGTTACAGCGACGTTCGTCGGCCAGCAGGCTGGGGACGGTCCGATCACCGCGCTCGCGGAGCCGCTCGACCTCTGCGCAGCGGCGGGCCAGGTCCGGATTGTCCGGATCGACGTGGGTTGCGAATGCGCAGTTGGCCCGGGTGTACTCATGAGCGCAGTGCACCCGCGTCTCGTCGGCGAGTGCGGCGAGTGCGTCCAGCGAAGCCAGCATCTGCCGCGCTGTGCCCTCGAACATCCGGCCGCAGCCGATCGAGAACAGCGTGTCGCCGCAGAACAACCGTCCGTGGCCGTAGAAGGCGATGTGACTGGTGGTGTGGCCGGGGGTGTCGAGAACCCTGAATTCCAGCGAAGGCGACTCGATCCGGACGCGATCGCCGTGCCGGCAGGACCGGTTCACCGCTGGAATCCGCCGATCCGGCGGACCGTAGACCGGGCAGGGCCGGTCGGCAATCAGTTCGGCCACGCCGCCGATATGGTCGGCATGGTGGTGCGTCAGCAGCAGCGCGCCGAGGGTGAGCCGCTGGGCTTCGAGATAAGCCCGGACCGGCTCGGCCTGGCCGGGATCGACGACGGCGGCCGAGTGGCCGTCGTCGAGAACCCAGATGTAGTTGTCGTCGAACGCCTCGACGGCGTCGATCCGGAGCCTGGTCATTGGTCGATCTGCTATGCTTCGGGCGCGTTTCCAATCATACCCAAGAGCCGCCGACCGCCCGTCATGTCCGTTGGATTCGCTTCCCTGCAGCAGGCCGAGAACGCCGTGATTCCCGAGCTTCTGCGCGGTGCCGGCGTTCAGTGGCTGGTCGAGTTCGCGCCGGCGGTCAGCCCGTCGCCGGCCATCGATATCCCGCGCCACCGCGTGCTTCACGACGCCAGCGGCTGGATCTGGCCCTTCCGGGGGGAAGGCGACACGCTTCCTTTCGCCGACGAATCGCTGCCGGCCATTCTGGTCCGTCACCTGTTCTGGGATGAGTCCGCGCAGGGCCGCTTCGAAGAGGCTCTGCGGGCGCTTGCGCCGGGCGGCCTCGTGGTATCGGTCACGGCCAATCCCTGGCATCGGAACAGCTGGCGCGAACTCGGTCGCGACAGTTTCCGACTGCCGGCCTGGCCTCGCTTCCTGTTTCTCCACGCTCGCCACGACCTGATGCTGCAGATTCCGCGCCGGCAGTACTGGACCAGTGCGCTACCCGGGGTTTCCCCGCTGCTGCTGGTGGTCGGGCGCAAGCCGCCGAGATCGGCAACGGTTCAGCGGCTCGATCTTCGGCGGCGATTTTCGCCGGTGGCCGAGCCGGCGGCCAGCAGCACCTGTCGCGCCGCATGAGCCGAGAAACAGTGGAAATCTGGACCGACGGCGCCTGCAGCGGCAATCCGGGCCCCGGGGGCTGGGGCGCGGTGCTTCGCTTCCGCGGCGTCGAGAAGGAGTTGTCCGGCGGCGACGGGGCCACCACCAACAATCGGATGGAGCTGATGGCGGCCATTCGCGCCTTGGAGTCGCTGAAGCGGCCGTGCCGGGTCCATCTGACCACGGACTCGAACTACGTTCGCCAGGGCATCACCGAGTGGCTGCCGCGCTGGAAGTCCAACGGCTGGAGGACCGCGGCGCGGAAGCCGGTGAAGAATGCCGACCTGTGGCAGCGGCTGGAGGCCGCCGCCGCCGACCATGATGTCGACTGGTCCTGGGTCAAGGGCCATTCCGGCCATCCCGAGAACGAGCGCGCTGACCGCCTGGCCACGGCCGCGGCGCAGCGCGCTGCCTGATTCCGGTCCGGGCCGACGGCCGCCCGACACCAAGCGAGGAGAGCACCACGCCATGCGACAGATCGTGCTTGACACCGAAACGACCGGGCTCGAGCCCGAAGACGGGCACCGGGTCATCGAGATCGGCGCGCTGGAGCTGATCGATCGCTCACTGACCGGGCGCCAGTTCCACAAATACATCAACCCCGAGCGTTCGGTCGATGACGGCGCCGTCGAGGTCCACGGCCTGAGTAACGATTTCCTCGGCGACAAGCCGCTGTTCGCCGACGTGGCCGAGGAATTCCTCGAGTTCATTCGCGGCGCCGAACTGATCATCCACAATGCGGCTTTCGACGTCGGGTTCCTCGATGCGGAACTGGGCCGTCTGGCCCAGCCCTTGCGGGTAATCGACGTGTCGCAGGTCCTGGACACGCTGGAGTTGGCCCGGGAACTGCACCCCGGGCAGCGGAACAGCCTCGACGCGCTCTGCCGTCGCTACGACGTCGACAACTCGAACCGCACGCTGCACGGTGCCCTGCTGGATTCGGAGCTGCTGGCCGACGTCTACCTGCTGATGACCGGCGGCCAGGTCGATCTCGGCCTCGATCTGTCGCCGAGCACCTCGGCCTCTCAGGCGGTGGGAACGGTCGATTACGATGCCTCGCGGCTGCACGTGCGGCCTGCCGGCGCGGACGAGATCGCGGCCCATGAACAGCGGCTCCAGGCCATCGACAAGGAGGCCGGCGAAACCGGGTGTCTGTGGCGGACGCTGATCCACTGAACGCTGCAGCAGCGGCCGGCCGATTGCCACCGTGCCTGGTCCTGACCGGGCCGACCGCGGCGGGCAAGACCGCGGTCGCCGTTGCGCTGCACGAGCGTCTCCCATGTTCGCTGATCAGCGTCGATTCGGCCCAGGTCTATCGCGGTATGGACGTCGGCACGGCCAAGCCCGGCGCCGATGAGCTGCGCGCGCACCCCCACGCCTTGATCGATATTCGTGATCCCGAGTCGGTCTATTCGGCGGCCGACTTCGTTGCCGACGCCGAAGAATCCATTGCCGAAGCGGTTTCGGCCGGGCGGCTGCCGGTGCTGGTTGGCGGAACCACGCTGTATCTCAAAGCGCTTCGCTACGGTCTCGACCCGCTTCCCAAGGCTGATCCGGCGCTGCGGGGTGAACTCGAGGCCGAGGCTGGGCGGGTCGGCTGGCCGGCGATGCATGGTCGCCTTGCCGCCGCGGATGCCGAGGCGGCGCGTCGAATCCGCCCCAGCGATCCGCAGCGGATTGTCCGGGCCCTGGAAATTCATCGGCTGACCGGCCAGCCGCCGTCCCGGCTATGGACCGGAAGAGGGCCGGATCGGATGCGAGACAGCCTGATGATGATCGTGACGCCGTCGGATCGGTCGGAATTGCACGCCCGGATCGATCGGCGCTGGTCGACGATGCTCGACGCGGGCCTGCTCGACGAGGTCCGGGACCTGCTCGGGCGACCGGGGCTGGATCCGGACGATCCGGTGCTGCGGGCGGTGGGCTATCGCCAGGCCGTCGAATGCCTGCGCGGGGACATCGACCGGGACGCATTGGTGCACCGCGGCGCAGCAGCGACCCGGCGTCTGGCCAAGCGGCAGCTCACCGCGCTGCGCCAGTGGGCGGGCGGGCGCTGGTACGACCCGTTGAATGCAGCGACGATCGACCGCATAATCAAGCGTGTAGGGCGGTTTGCGGAGGAGTTCACGGCGTGACGCGACCGCGAGCCTCCGGAGCCGGCAGCGACGCCAGCAAAGAGCGAAGGCGTGCTCACGGAATTCCCGGCATACTCCGCCCACGACCCAGAATAACGATACGCCTAAAAAGGAGAATTCCAATGTCCGGCAAGGGTCAATCGCTGCAGGATCCGTTCCTGAACGCGCTGCGCAAGGAGCGCATTCCGGTCTCGATCTTCCTGGTCAACGGGATCAAGCTGCAGGGCCAGATCGAGTCGTTCGACAACTTTGTCGTGCTGCTCAAGAATTCGGTCAGCCAGATGATCTACAAGCACGCCATTTCGACGGTGGTGCCGGCGCGCAACGTGCGGCTTGCGCCGAGCGGGGAGTCGGACGGCGATTGATCGGATCCGAACCAGTACACCGGCCCGCGGCCCAGCGCCAGCGGGCTGTCCTGCTCCAGCCCACCTTCGGCGCCCCGCTGAGTGAACGCGACCAGGAAGAATTCCGCCTGCTGGCCGATTCCGCCGGATGCGAGATCGTCGCATCGCTCTCGGCGCGTCGCGATCAGCCCGACGCGCGTACGCTGATCGGGCGCGGCAAGGTCGACGAACTGCGGGCTGCCGTCACCGAACACGCGGCCGGCCTGGTGCTGGTCAATCACCGGCTCAGCCCGATCCAGGAACGCAACCTGTCTCGGGACGTCGGCGTGGCCGTGCTCGACCGCACCACCCTGATCCTCGACATCTTCGCGCAGCGCGCCCGATCGCACGAAGGCAAGCTGCAGGTGGAACTTGCCCAGCTCGAACATCTTGCGACTCGGCTCGTGCGGGGTTGGACCCACCTCGAACGCCAGCGCGGCGGAATCGGAATGCGCGGTCCGGGTGAAACCCAGCTCGAGACCGACCGCCGGCTGCTGGCCGGGCGCATCCGGCAGCTGAAGCGCCGGCTGGACCGCGTCGAACGGCATCGAGCGCGCGGCCGCCAGGCGCGGGAACGCAATGCGCTGCCGGTCGCCGCGCTGGTCGGCTACACCAACGCCGGCAAGTCCACGCTGTTCAACCGGCTGACCGCGGGCGAAGTCGTGGCGCGTGACCAGCTGTTCGCGACGCTGGACCCGACCGTGCGCCGGATCGACGACCTCGAGGGCGGGGCCCTCCTCGCCAGCGACACGGTCGGATTCATCCAGGACCTGCCGCACGAACTGGTCGCGGCATTCCATGCGACGCTCGAGGAAACGCGCAGCGCGTCGCTGGTCGTTCACATCATCGATGCGTCGGACCCGGATCGTGACACCCAGATCGCGACCGTCGAGCAGGTCCTCGACGAAATCGGCGCCGGAGATCTGCCGCGCTTGCGCGTTTACAACAAGATCGACCTGACCGATGCCGAACCGGGCGTCGTGCGGGACGACTGCGGCACGGCGGTACAGGTGCGCTGCTCGGCCGAGAGCGGCGCTGGACTCGACGCGCTGCGTGATGCACTGGTCGAACGGGTCGGCGGCGGACGGATTCGGGCCCGCGTCGTTCTTCCGGCGGAGCTGCAGCGCCTGCGCTCGAAGCTGTTCGAGCTCGGTGCGATCGAAGACGAGCGGGTCGGCGACGATGGCTCCAGCCGGCTGGTCGTAGACCTCGCGCGGCGGGATGCGCGCGAGCTGGGTCGATTGCACGGTCGGGATGGATCGTGGGTCCACGAACACCTGCTAAAATGATGGAGTCAATGATTCGAATCGTTCGAGGGTCCTGCCGGACTGTCGGACTCACTCAACGGAAACGCAACGGAGAGCGGAATGCCCTGGAATGAACCGGGCCGCGGTGGCGGCGACGGACAGGACCCGTGGAAGGGCGGCGGCGGTCAACGTCCGCCGGATCTGGACGAAGTCTTTGCCAATGTCCAGAAACGCCTGAAGAAGATCATCGGCGGCGACGGCGGCGACGGGGGCGACCAATCCTCGGGTGACGGCAAGGACATGGGCCCGGGGTTCGGTGGAATCCTGGCGCTGCTGCTGGTGCTGGCCGGCATCTGGGCGGTGTGGAATTCCGTCCATATCGTCGATGAATCCGAGCGCGGCGTCGTGCTGCGCTTCGGCGCCTACGAGCGCACGCTCATGCCGGGCCTGAACCTGACCCTGCCGGCGCCGATCGAAACGGTCCGCAAGGTCAACGTCGAGCAGGTCCGGTCGATCGAGAACCGATCGCGGATGCTGACCGGCGACGAAAACCTGATCGATCTAGGCTATGCCGTCCAGTATCGGGTCGTCGAACCCGAGAAGTTCCTGTTCCAGGTCCAGGCGCCGGAAATCTCGCTTCAGGAAGCGACCGACAGCGCGATCCGCGAAGTGGTCGGTACCAACAACATGGACTTCATCCTCGAGGTCGGCCGTGGCCTGATCGCGACGTCGGCCGGGGATCTGCTGCAGCAGATCGTCGATCGATACGATTCCGGCATCGAGGTGACGCAGTTCAACCTGCAGGAAGTCCGCCCGCCGAATCAGGTGCAGTCGGCGTTCGACGACGTGGTTCGAGCCCGAGAGGACCAGATCCGCTTCGCCAACGAAGCGCAGGCCTATGCCAACCAGGTGGTGCCGGAAGCGCGCGGTCGCGCGGCTCGAATCCTGGAGGAAGCTCAGGCGTATCGCGATTCGCTGATCGCGCAGGCCGATGGTGAGGCCGATCGCTTCATCGCCCTGTACAGCGAGTACGAGCGCGCGCCGGTGGTGACCCGCCAGCGCCTGTATCTGCAGACGATGCAGGACCTGTATTCCACCGTGCCGAAGGTCCTGCTGGACGTCGATAGCGGGAACAACATCATGTACCTGCCCCTGGACGGACTGCTCAACGGGCCGGCCGCTGCAGCGCCGGACGGTCGAACCGTTCCGCCGCCGCCGTTGATCAACAGCGAAGAGCAGGCTCGTTCCTCTACCAATCCAACGCGCGGCCGGACCGGTCGCGAGGGGCGCTGATCCATGAGACTCCTGATTCCAATCCTGGTCGTGGTCGGCATCGTGGTCGGTCTTCAGAGCGTGTTCATTGTCGATGAAACCGAGTCGGCGCTGAAATTCCGGCTCGGCGAGATCATTCGCGACGACTACGCGCCCGGTCTCCATCTGAAGACACCGTTCATCAACAACGTCGTGAAATTCGACAACCGGCTGATCACGCTCGATATGCCGCCGGAGCAGATGAACACCGCCGAGCAGAAGTTCGTCGAGGTCGATTACTACGTGAAGTGGCGAATCATCGATCCATCGCGGTTCTACACCTCGACCTCCGGCGGCGACTTCGCGATTGCGCGGTCGCGCCTGGCGCAGCTGTTCCGCAACGACCTGCGCGACGAGTTCGCTCAGCGCACACTGTCCGAAGTGGTCTCCGAGCAGCGGCGCGACATGATGGACAAGATCCAGACGCGCGCCAACGAGCGGGTCGGTGATTTCGGCATCGTCGTCAACGACGTGCGGATCAAGAAGATCGAGTTGACCGAGGAAGTCCTCGACTCGGTATTCAACCGCATGGAGACCCAGCGAACCGAGTTCGCCAACGAACTGCGTTCGCTCGGCCGCGAGCGTTCCGAAGAAATCCAGGCCGAGGCCGATCGCCAGGTTCGCGTACTGCTGGCTGAAGCCGAGCGAGACGCCGCACGCATTCGCGGTGAGGGCGATGCACGGGCGACCGAAATCTACGCCAATGCCTACCAGCGCGATCCGGAGTTCTATGCGTTCCTGCGCAGCCTGGAGGCCTACCAGGCCAGCTTCGGCGGCAGCCGCGACGTGCTGTTGCTGGATACCGGCTCGGATTTCTTCCGCTATTTCGATCGGCAGGAGTGAGGCCGGCCGAATGTGGAACGACCTGATTCTGGCGTTCGGTCTCGCGATGATCCTCGAGGGACTGATGCCGGCGATCAGCCCGCGCGGCTGGCGCCAGGCGGTCGACCAGGTCGGCCGCCTTCCGGACCGCTCGGTACGGCGCTTCGGCGTGGCGCTGATCGTGGCCGGCGCGCTGGTCTTTCACCTGGCGCGCTGATCGCGGCGCGCCAGCCGAACCGAACATCCGAAACGAATCGTTAGGGAGTCGATCGATGGGACGATCCGTGGTGATCCTCGGAACCCAATGGGGTGACGAGGGCAAGGGCAAGATCGTGGACCTGCTGGCCCACGATGCCGACGCCGTGGTGCGATTTCAGGGCGGCCACAATGCCGGCCACACGCTGGTGGTCGACGGGCGCAAGACTGTGCTGCACCTGATTCCGTCCGGCATCCTGACCGACCGGGCGCGCTGCCTGGTCGGCAACGGTGTGGTTGTCGCGCCGGACGCCTTGCTGAAAGAAATCGAAGGTCTCGAAAAGGCGGGTATCGAAGTCCGCGGACGCTTGGGCCTGTCGAGCGCCTGCCCGGTCATTCTGGCCTGTCATGAAGCGCTGGACCGGGCCCGGGAGAAGGCGCGTGGCAAGAAGGCCATCGGCACCACCGGCCGCGGTATCGGGCCGGTCTACGAGGACAAGGCGTCGCGTCACGGCATCCGGCTGGCCGACCTGGCCGATCCGGTGCGGCTCGAAGACAAGCTCGGCGGCGTGCTGGATTACCATAATTTCCTGCTCCAGCATTATTACAAGGCCGATCCGCTGGACGTTGCGCAGGTGGCCGATGACGCGGCCCGCCAGGGCGAGGCGTTGAAACCGATGCTCTGCGATGTGACCGATGAGCTGCATCGCCTTCGTCGGAGCGACAAGGCCCTGCTGTTCGAAGGCGCCCAGGGTGCGCTGCTGGACATCGATCACGGCACCTATCCGTTCGTGACTTCGTCGAACACGACCGTCGGCGGCGTGATGACCGGGGCGGGCGTCGGCCCGGGGGACATCGATTACGTGCTCGGCATTACCAAGGCTTACACGACCCGGGTCGGCTCCGGACCGTTTCCGACCGAGCTCGACGACGAGGCCGGTCGCCGAATGGCCGAACGTGGCGTCGAGTTCGGTGCGACGACCGGGCGACCGCGCCGCTGCGGCTGGCTGGACGCGGTGGCGCTGCGGCGCATGGTCCGGATCAACGGCGTGACCGGGCTGTGCCTGACCAAGCTCGACGTGCTCGACGGCTTCGCCGAGGTCAGGGTCTGCGTGGAGTACGAAGGCGTCGACGCGTTTCCGCTGGGCGCAGAGGAGTGGGCGCGGGCGCGGCCTGTCTACGAGACGATCCCGGGCTGGGAAGGCGACACCCGCGGCATCACAGATCCGTCGGATCTGCCCAGCGGGGCACGCGCCTACCTCGACCGGATCGAGGCGCTGGTCGAAGCGCCGATCCACATGCTGTCGACCGGCCCCGAGCGGGAAGCCAACGTGATCTTCCAGCACCCGTACGGCTGATCGCCGGCGATAGAATCACAGCACCGAACCAGGACCACGGACTCGTCATGCTCGATCCGCAGCTACTGCGCAACCATCTCGAAGAGGTCGCAACCGGTCTGGCCCGGCGCGGCTATCCACTGGACCGCGAGCAGTACGCGTCCCTGGAAAGCCAGCGCAAGGAGCTGCAGACCCGTCAGCAGGAGCTCCAGAATCAGCGCAACACGCAATCCAAGTCGATCGGCCAGGCCAAGGCACGCGGCGAAGATATCGAGCCACTGAAGGCCGAGGTCGCGAAGATCGGCGACGAACTCAAGGAGGTGGCCGACGCGCTGGACCGCGTCCGAGCCACGCTCGATCACCTGCTTCTCGACTTGCCGAACCTGCCTGCCGACGACGTGCCCGACGGTACCGACGAATCGGCCAATCTCGAGATCCGGCGCCACGGGGCTCCGGGCGAATTCGATTTCGAGCCTCGCGATCATGTCGAGATCGGCGAGGCGCTCTCCGGGCTGGACTTCGAGCGGGCGGCGCGACTGTCAGGGAGCCGGTTTGCCGTCCTGAGCGGGCCGTTGGCCCGGCTGCACCGCGGGCTGGCCCAGTTCATGGTCGACCTGCACGCCGGCCAGCACGGCTATCGCGAAGTCTACGTGCCGTACCTGGTCGGCGCCGAGGCGATGCAGGGCACAGGACAGCTGCCCAAGTTCGAGGAGGACGCGTTCCGAATCGACGACGACCCGCCGCGCTACCTGATCCCGACGGCCGAAGTCCCGGTCACCAACCTGGTGGCCGGAGAAATCGTCGAAGCCGGTGAGCTGCCGCTTCGATTCGTTGCTCACACGCCCTGTTTCCGTCGCGAGGCCGGCTCCTATGGCAAGGACACCCGCGGCATGATCCGCCAGCATCAGTTCGATAAGGTCGAGCTGGTCCAGGTGGCGTCGGCGGCCGAAGCGGAAGCGGCCCTCGAGGCGCTGACCGGGCATGCCGAAGCGGTGCTGAAGGCGCTGGAGCTGCCTTACAGGACCATGCTGCTGTGCGCCGGTGACATGGGCTTCGCGGCGCGCAAGACCTACGATCTCGAAGTCTGGATGCCCGGGCAGGGGGCCTGGCGCGAGATTTCCTCGTGCAGTCATTTCGGTGACTTCCAGGCGCGCCGGATGCAGGCGCGCTGGCGCAATCCCGACAGCGGCAAGCCTGAATTGCTGCACACCGTGAACGGGTCCGGACTCGCGGTCGGCCGCGCGCTGGTCGCGGTGCTGGAAAACCACCAGCAGCAGGACGGCTCGGTGGCGATACCGGAGGCCCTGCGGCCCTACGTCGGCGGCATGGAGCGAATCTCGCCCGTCGCCTGATCGGCGATCCGGCGCCCCGGTTGAGTCTCAGGTCGTGAACCTGGCCGGGCCCAGCCCCAGCCGGGCGACGGTGACGACCCGGTCGCGCCCACCGTCCTTGGCGTCGTACAGCGCCTGGTCGGCGCGTGCGTAGAGCGTGTCCAGGTCCGGTTCCCTCGTCCGCTCAGCGACGCCGAAACTCAACGTGAATTCCGGTTCGTCGGACGGGCGATCGCGTCGGATCCAGGCGCGCAGGTGCTCGATTCGGGCGACCGCTGCGTCGGTATCCATGTCCGGAAGCGCGACGCCGAACTCCTCGCCACCGAGTCGCCCGAGCAGGGCAGTCTGACCGAAGGCCTCGCGTAGGCAATCGCCGGTGCGACTCAGGATGGCGTCGCCAGCGAGGTGGCCGTACCGGTCGTTGATCTGTTTGAACAGGTCGATATCGGTGACCACGATGGAGAATGGCCGTTCGAGCTGCTCGCTGCGCAGGAAGGCCTGGTTGGCCAGCTGGAAGAATCGCGTGTGGTTCAGCAGCCCGGTCAGACCGTCCCGCTCGGACATCCGCTGGAAGCGTGTTCGATCGCGTGCCGTCTGGATCAGCAGGGCGATGACCAGCAAGGCGGCAACGGCAGCGCCGCTGCCACCGTACAGCAGTCCGAGATCGGCCTGCTGCCGGCGCTCGGACTCCAGCTGCAGCACGCGGTTCCGGTCGCGCAGCAGTTCCAGCTCCTTGGCCCGCGCCTCGATGTCCTGCTCGTTGATCAGCAGCGCGATCCGCATCGCGCGTTCGCGCTCGGATCGGTCGCGGCGCAGTTCGACCGCCTGTCGCATTCGTTCGAACGCGAGCGCCTGGTCGCCGTCCTCCTCGGCCAGTCTGGCAAGCAATCGCCATGCTGCGGCGCGAATTCCACGGTCGCCAGGCGCGTCGAGGCGCGCGGCGACCGGCTCCAACAGGCCGCGCGCCGCGTCCGGCGTATCCGAGGCGAGCGCACGAGCGGCCAGTACGGTTCGCGTCTCCATCTCTCCCTCGGGAAAGCTGGCCTGCTGGAAGGTGCGCAGGGCCGAACGCAGCGTTGCGTCGGTTTCGGCGTCGCCGAGTGCATCCAGCGCACGTCCGAGGCCGAGCCGGGCCTGGCCTTCGAACACGGCTTCGTCGGCTTGCAGGCAGGTCCGGATCGCGCTGCGGAAGCGTTCGGCGGCCTGCTCATGGCGACCGGCGTTGAGCAGGGCGCGGCCGCCGCGCTCCAGCGCAATGCAGGCGGTGCGTTCCAGGCCGTGTTCTCGCGCGAGCGCAAGCGCCTTCTCGGCGTAGGTCAGTGCCGTTCCGGTCTCGCCGATGCGATCGTAGAACTCCGCGGCCACGCTGAAGGTGCCGGCGCGCATCATCGGGTCCTCGATCGTCGGTGCTCGATTCAGAGCGCGTCGGAAGTATCGAAACCCTTCGTCGAAGCGATCGTTGACCACGAGAATGTTGGTGGCCAGGTTCAACGCCCGCTGGGCGATATCCGGATCCATCGCGTCGAGGTTCTCGACCAGCGCAACAATCTGGTCGGACGCTTCGTCGAGCGCGCCGGAGCGGGCCAGCATCCGGATCCGGATCAGTTCGAACCAGTCGCGTTGGCGTGGAGTTGCGTCGGTCAGCCGGGCTTCGGTCGCCCGCAGAATTTCGTCGAAGTCGCTGCCGCTCGACTCCACGCTCAGCGCATCCAACCGATCGAGCAGCTCGTCGAGCGGCACGTCCACGGACGCAGCCCCGGCGCAGGATGCGGCGATCAGCAGGAACGGCAGCAGGAGGCGGGCAAGAGCAGAAACCATCGGCATCGGAACACGAAGTCATCGATCCATCGGCGAGCATAGCGACTGCAGCGCCGAATGCAAAGCGTCCGGCGGTGCGGCCGGGTCGCTTGCGCTATCATTCCGGCCATGTCGTCGCCCACCATCCTTCGCTGCCACGCGTCATGACCGAGTCCGACGGGAAACCGCTGGTCATCGCGATCTCGTCGCGCGCGCTGTTCGATCTGGACTCGACCCACCAGATCTACGAGGAGCAGGGGCTGCAGGCCTATATGGATTACCAGCGCGAGCGCGAGGACGAGATTCTCCAGCCCGGGGTGGCATTCCCACTGGTCACGAAGCTGCTCGGCCTCAACGACGACGAAATGGACCATCCCGGCGTCGAAGTGCTGTTGCTGTCGCGCAACAGCGCCGACACCGGTCTGCGGATCTTCAACTCGATCGAGCACTACGACCTGAGGATCGAGCGCGCCGTGTTCACCAACGGGGCCAGCCCCGCCAACTATATCGAGCCGGTCGGCGCCGACCTGTTCCTGTCGGCCAATGCCGAGGACGTGCGCAAGGTGCTGATGGCCGGTTACGCCGCCGCGACCATCCTGCCCCAGGCCACCCGCGAGAACCGGTCCGGCCAGCTGCGGATCGCCTTCGACGGTGATGCGGTGATCTTCAGCGACGAGGCCGAGCGGGTCTACAAGACCCAGGGGCTGGCCGCGTTTTCGTCCAGCGAGCGCGAGGCGGCGCTGAGGCCGCTACGCGCCGGCCCGTTCAAGGCGGTTCTCGAGGCCATTCATCGCATCCAGTCCGCTTATCCGGCCGACGAGACGCCGGTGCGCACCGCGCTGGTGACGGCGCGATCGGCGCCGGCGCACAAGCGTGTGATCATGACCCTCCGGGCCTGGGGCATCCGGATCGACGAATCGATGTTCCTCGGTGGCCGGGAGAAGGCGGCGTTCCTGCGCGCCTTCGGCGCCGACATCTTCTTCGACGACCAGCATCTGCACTGTGAATCGGCCAGCCAGATGATCGCGACCGGCCACGTTCCTCACGGCGTGGCCAACGAGCTCCTGGAGCCGCCCGAACCCGACCCGGATCCCGACGACCGCTGATCGTCGCGCTATGCGGTGGCCTGCGGCTTGCTTTGTCCGCTCGAGGGGCACGTACTCCTCGGCCGCTCGGTCGGCTATTCTCGACGTCCGGATAGAACACTGGGAACACAATGAGTTGGATCGTGCACAAGTTCGGCGGCAGCAGCCTTGCCGATGCCGAGGCGTTCGAGCGGGTCGGCGGCCTGTTGCTGGATCGTGAGGGCGACGGGCGGGCCCAGGTCGTCGTGGTTTCGGCCATGCAGGGCACCACGGATGCATTGATCGACCTGGCCGGGGCCGCCAGCCGCGACCGCGGACAGTGGCGCGAAGGTTTGGCGGCCCTCCGGGCCCGCCATCGGGCGTGTGCCGACGCGCTCGGCCTGGCCGAGCGCAGCTGGGGCGGGATCGAACTGTCGTTCCGCCGACTGGAGCACCTGTTCGAAAGCTTCGGGCTGCTGGGCAGCGTTCCCGCCGAAGCCATGGATCTGGTCTCGGCGCTCGGCGAGCAGTGGTCCGCGCGGCTACTGGCCGGCTGGTTCGAGGCCGGGGGTAGGGCCGGGCGCTTCATCGACGCCCGGGAAGTGATCCGGATTCGCCGCGGCGAACTTGGGCCGATCGCCTGCATCAACGACAGCCGCGCTCGGCTGGAGGCGCTGCTCGGCGGGCAACGGCCCGCCCGGCTGGTGGTCACCGGGTTCTGCTGCCGCGACCAGGAGGGCCGGGTCGCCACGCTCGGGCGGGACGGCAGCGATTTCACCGCGACGATCGTGGCCGCGATGCTCGATGCCGACGAAGTCCAGATCTGGACCGACGTCGACGGCGTCCTCAATGCCGATCCGGAGCGGGTGCCCCGGGCGGCGGTCGTCGAGCACCTGTCCTACCGGGAAGCCTTCGAGCTGGCCTATTTCGGCGCGCGGGTCCTCCACCCGCAGACGCTCTCGCCGCTGCTCGATCGGGACGTTCCGGTCCGGATCCGCTCGACCCGCCACCCGGAGCGCCCGGGAACGCGGATCGATCGCAGCGGGACCGTGCAGCCGCCGGTCAAGGGCCTGACCGGCATCCGCGACCTGGCGTTGGTCAATGTCGAAGGCGCCGGAATGCTTGGAGTCCCGGGGACGGCCGAACGGGTGTTCGCCACGCTGCACCGCGCCGGGATCTCGGTAACGATGATTTCGCAGGGCAGTTCGGAACATTCGATCTGTTGCGTAGTCCCGTCGTGCGACGCCGATCATGCCGAGCGGGTGCTGACCGACGCCTTCGCGCGCGAGATCGAAGCGCGCCAGCTCCAGGCCGTCCGGAGGCAGGACGGGATCGAAGTGCTGGCGGCGGTCGGCGACGGAATGGCAGGATCACCCGGCGTGGCCGGCCGGATGTTCTCGGCGCTTGGCCGGGCCGGCGTCAACATCCGTGCCATCGCCCAGGGCAGTTCCGAACGCAATATTTCCGTGGCCGTCGACGCCGCGCAGTCCGAGCGCGCGATGCGGGTCGTACATGCCGCCTTCTATCTATCGGAGCAGACCCTGTCGGTGGGCGTGATCGGTCCGGGCCAGGTCGGGCGCGCGCTGCTCGCCCAGCTCCGAGATGCCGCGCCGCGTCTGGCCGAAACCGCCGGGGTCGATCTGCGGATCCGTGCCGTCGCCAATTCCAGCCGCATGGTGCTCGGCGACGAGCATCTGTCTACCGCCGCGCTGGCCGGCGACCTGGCCGGCGGCGAGCCGCTGGACTATTCGAGGCTGGCCGCCCACGTCCGCGCCGAGCGCCTGCCGCACGCGGTGCTGATCGACTGTACGGCCAGCCCGCAACCGGCCGAGCACTATGCCGATTGGCTGGCGGCCGGCATCCACGTGATCACGCCGAACAAGCAGGCCGGCGCCGGTGATGCCGAGCGGTACCGGACCCTGCGCGCTCTCGATGCGCGTGGCCCGGCGCGCTGGCGGTACGAGGCCACCGTCGGGGCCGGATTGCCGGTCATCCAGACGCTGCGCGACCTGATCGACAGTGGCGACCGCGTCGACGTGATCGAGGGCATCTTCTCCGGCACGCTGGCCTGGCTGTTCAACCGCTTCGAAGCCGGCATGGCGTTCTCCGAGCTGGTCCGCGAAGCCCACGCGGCCGGCTACACCGAGCCCGATCCCGCCGATGACCTGTCCGGACTGGACGTGGCCCGGAAGCTGGTGATCCTCGGCCGCGAACTGGGTCTGGACCTCACGATCGACGACATCGACATCGAGCCGCTGCTGCCCGGTGACGGACTGCGCGGGGCCGATGCGGTGTTCGACGCGCTGCCTTCGCTTGACGCCGACATGACTGCGCGGCTGGCTCAGGCTTCGGAGCAGGGCGGCTGCCTGCGCTACACGGCCCGATTGACGGCCGATGGAACGGCCCGCGTGGGCCTGGAACCGCTGCCGGGCGACCACCCGTTCGCGCATCTCGCGCTGACCGACAACGTGGTCGCGTTCCGGACCGCCCGGTACTGCGACAACCCGCTGATCGTCCAGGGGCCGGGCGCCGGTCCGGCGGTCACCGCGGCCGGCGTGTTCTCCGACCTCTTGCGGATCGCACAATCACTGGGCTGAGCGGCGGGTTCGACGGCTTCAGCGGCAGTGCCAGCATGCTTCGACGACGCCCGATCCCGCGGGCGGTCCATTTCCCGATCCGATCGGACTGCCCGGCGGAATCTCCGGTCCGGGTGCGCCCGGCTCGAACGGGGCCGCTGGGCGGTCCAGGTGGCCGCTGATCTGCGCCCTCAGCCAGCCGGCGAAGGCCGGGTCAGTGCGCCGGGGCAGTTCGTCGTCCAGTGAACGCAGCGCGGCCCGGACGGCGGCGCGCACCTCGGGCGAGGCGCTGGGCCTGTCGAGGTCGATCAGAGCGGCCGCGAAGCGAGCGACGACGCGTTGTGCGAGAACGCGTGAACGGGCCGCGTCGGCCCGCTGCAGGCCCTTCGCGATCCGGACCTCGATCGATTCGAGCACCGTCTCGAGCGAAGGCAGGCCCTCGTCCAGCGCGTGCTGACGGACCAGGCGCTCCGCGCGCCGTGGATCCATCAGTGCAGCGAACGTGACGTCGGCGGCGGTCTCGGCGGCGGTGAACGGATCGAAGGCCGGCTCGCTGCGCGAGGCCAGCGTTTCGGGCGGCGCTTCGGCGTAGCCGAAGCCGCGCGTACCCGGCGGCAGCACGTCCAGCACCGCGTCGGGCAGGTCCAGCGTCGCCGGCGTCAGCGTGTCGAGCAAGGCGTTCAGCGCGCGCCGCTGGACGGCCGCGGCCACTGGCGCGGGCGGTTCGAACGGCGCGCCGCGCTTGCCGTAGACGAAGCGGACACCGCCGAGCGACTTGGCCACCGCGTCGACCTGGTAGCGGTGATAGAGATAGATCGGGACCAGGACCTCACGCAGCTCGGTCAGCGGCCGGCCGATGGCGATCCGGTCTGCGCCGAAGCGCGCCAGCGCGTGGGCACGCACCGCCAGGGTGCGCTCCAGTTCCACGACGGCGTCGTCGCCGTTGTCCCAGACCGATGCGTCCGGATGGGCGCCGCCGGTGGTACGCCCGTGTTCATCCGCGATGTAGATCAGGCCCGACTCGGCGGCCTCGGCCAGGATGGCATCGAGTTCAACGCCCTCGTCGGTTCCGGGCGGAAACTCGGCGTACAGCCAGCGTGCCGCGACCCGGTCCCAGGCGCCGATGCCGCGACCATAGGCGCGGCTGAAATCCAGCTCGCCGTCGCGCAGGTCGATCCAGGGCGCCGGATAGTCCATCACCGATGCGCGATCGCGGCTGGAGGCGGCGAAATTATGGCCGAACCCGAGCGCGTGGCCGATCTCGTGCGCGGACAGCTGTCGGATCCGATCCAGTGAAATTTCGACCGGGTCGTCGGCCCGGCCGGTCCCGGTCGCCGCGGTGCCGGCCAGGCCCTCGAAGATCATCCGGTCCTGGCGGACGCGCTGCGAGCCAAGGATCACGTGGCCCTTGATGAGTTCGCCGGTGCGTGGGTCGATAACGCCGCCGCCGTACGACCAGCCGCGAGTCTGACGATGCACCCATTGCACGACGTTGTAGCGCACGTCCAGCGGGTGCGCGTCCTCGGGCAGCAGTTCGACCCGGTATCCGTCCTCGAAACCGGCGGCCTCGAAGGCCTCGGCCCACCAGCTCGCGCCGTCGATCAGCGCCTCGCGGATGCGCTCCGGTGCGCCCGGATCGATGTAGAACACGATCGGCTCATCGACGCCCGAGTCGGGGTTACCCGGCTCGATGTACTGCAGCCGCTGGCGCACGGCGTAGCTGCGCACGACGGCCTCGTCCAACGGGGCGGCGAAATCGCGGAAATTCTGCTCGAACGCGCCGGCGCGCGGGTCGGCCTCGCGGACCCGGTAGCCGTCGTCGGGCAACCGCACGAAACTGTGGTGCTGGACCAGCGTCACGCTGTTGGCATCCGCCGCGGTGGCCCGGATCTGAGCCCCGGGCTCGTCGCCGGTGAAGGTCATCCACACATCGATCTCGATGTTGTCGGGAAATACCAGCAGCGAATCGACGTCGGGCAGCGACCGGTCTGCGGCCGGCTTGAAGGCGCCTCCGTCCGACGACAGGCGCCGGGCCAGCCCGAGTTCGTCCAGGGTCAGGAACCCGCTGAGATCGACCAGCACGCGGCCGTCGTCGGCCTCGGCCAGCACCTCGGTTGTCCAGAGGAACGAACGGGCGAAGGACTCGGCGACCGCGTCGCGCTCCAGGCGATTCTCGGTCTGTGCGCGATACCGGTGATTTTCCGCTTCGACCATGACCCGGTCGGCGATTCTCCGGACCCGCAGAATCCGCCCGCTGTTGCCCCAGCCGCGGTCCAGTCCCAGCGGGTTCGAGCCCAGGCCCCGAGTGAGCCGGAGCGCGTGAATGAAGCGCAGCATCGTGCCGTCCTGATCGGCCGCGGGAAGCGCGACCAGGACCCGGCCGTCGGTGCGGTCGATGTAGGTTTCGACGAACCCCTGGCTTCGGTCCAGGCCGTCGATTCGCTCGACGAAGGACGGTTCCTCCGGCTCGGCGTCTGCAGCCCCTGCGGGGGCCGTCAGCGCGACAGCAAGGGCGAGCAGGGTGAAGAGCGTGCGCAGCTGCATGCGATTTCCGGGCCGGGGGTCCTGCACCCCAGTATGCCTCAGGCCGGGCCCACCGGGCCGGGCTCCTGACATGGCCGTTCAAGTCGTTCAGCGGCGTTGGCTCGGCCGGGGATTGGCTGGTTTTTTGCGCCGATTACGTATGAACGAATAGCACCGGTACGTCGGGTGCCGGGATTGTGGCCGCTCGACGGTCCTGATCATCTGTCGCCGCTCCAGGAGTTGTTCGATGAAAATCAAGCTTCCATTTTCGCTCGCCTTGTTCCCGCTGCTTTTCGTCCTGCTCGATTCAGCGTGGGCCGGGCCTGGCGTCTGGACGTCCAGCGGGCCGACCGGCGGCCGCGTCGGTGCGCTGGTCGCCTCGCCGTTCACCGCCAACGAGTTCTACGCCGTCGGCAACGGCACCGTGTTCAAGAGCATCGACGGCGGCACCACCTGGGCGGAGTCCAGCGCAGGCATCAATCGCCGTGTCTTCCAGCTGGTGCATAGCGGCACCGCCGCCAACCGGTTGATCGCCGCGAACGGCACCCGTCTCTGGTACACCGACGACGGGGGCGCCAGTTGGCAGAATCGAACGCCTCCGGCCGCGTTGCTCGGTACCTGGTCGATCGGGCGGCTGGCTGCATCGGAGGTGCTGCCCGGCACCTACTACGCCACGGTCTCGGATGGCCGGATCCTGATCACCGAGGATTCCGGGCTGACCTGGCGGGCGTCGGCGCCGATCGTTCAGCCCGACGACATCTTCCCCACCGCGATCGCCGCGGACCCTGCGGTGCCGCACCGGGTGCTCGTGGCGACCCAGACCGATAGCAGCGTCTCGGATCACCGGGTGTGGATCGGCGATCTCAGCGATCCGCCGCCGGCGACGGTCTGGACCGATCTCCCGTGCCCGGTCGGTTGTCCGTGGGACCAGGGGCCGATCAACGAATTCGAATTCGGCAGCATGGGCCGGGTCTGGGCGATCCCGGCCTTCGGCGGCGAGGTCGCTCGCAGCGACGACAGCGGCCTGACCTGGACCGCGACCAGTTTCGTCAGCGGCAACCGGATTTCCGTGAACCCTTCGGACAACACCGAGGTCTATGTCGCCGGCGGCGAGGGCCTGTTCTACACCACCGACGATGGGGCGAACTGGACGCAGGTCCTGTCCGGGTTCGTCGGCAACGACCTGCTGCAGCCGGCCCGGTCGACCGACGTCGTCCACAATCCGTTCAACACCCCGATCCAGCTGGCCGGCACCTTCAACAACGGCGTCTACCGCCGCAACGCGCTGCCGCCGCTGGACACCTTCGTTCCGCAGATTTCCGGCTATACCGCCCAGCAGATCCGCGCGATCGCATCGAACACTCTCGATCGTGTGCATGTCGGGGTGAGCGACTCCTCCGGGGCGACCTACGTCAGTTTCCGGAGCATCGACAACGGCACGACCTGGTCGACGGCCAATTCCGGGCTCGACGCCGACCAGTTCAGGGCGGTGGTGGTCGATCCCAACGACAGCGATGTGATCTATGCGGGCGGCCGGTTCGATCCGAAATCGGACAATCTCGGCAACCCGGTGCCCGGCAACGGCGGCCTGTTCAAGAGCACGAACGCCGGCCTGAACTGGTCGACGATCGACAACGGCATCCCGTTGACGTCGCCGCCGTTCGCTTTCTCCCTGTTCAGTACGGTCCGGGATATCGCCATCGATCCCGGCTCGGCCGATCCGGTGACCGGGGAATCCCAGGTGCTCTATGCGGTCGGGACCGGGCGAATCCAGGAAGACCCGATGACGCCGGGCAGTTTCATCCAGCAGGCCGCGCGGATCTACAAGAGCGTCGACGCCGGCATGAACTGGGCGCCGTCGGACACCGGCATCGGCAGCGGCGAGCTTACTGCAACGGGACAGACGATGTACGCGTCGGGTGTGCAGGTCGTCGTCGATCCGACCGACGCATCCGGCAACACGCTGTATGTCGCGACGTTCATCGGCCGCGGCAGCAGCGACGTGCCGACCATCGACAACGGGGTGTTCAAGAGTTTCGATGCGGGGGCTACCTGGACCAACGTGACCAACGGACTGCCCCGAGCCAACGGCAGCACCCTGCCGGGGGCTGCCTCGGCCGATGTGCTGTCGCTCGCGATCGATCCGAGCAACGGGCACCTGTATGCATCCATCAACGACCTCGGCAACACAGCGCTGGGTACGGTGTACAAGTCGATCGATGGCGCACTGAACTGGACGTTCGCCGGGACCGGCCTGGACAACCGCGACGTGCGGGACCTTGCCGTCGACCCGGCCACCGGCGACGTGTACGCCGCGGTCGTCGATCCACTGGGCAATGGAGACGGCGGTGTGTTCGTCAGCGACGACGGCGGGGCGACCTGGGCGTCGCTGAGCACCGGGTTCCCCGGCACGGCCGTGGCGCTGAAGCTGGAGCTGGACAATACCGGGGCCGACTTGCTGATCCACGCCGGCACTTCGCGCGGCGTTCAGAGCTTCACCGTGCTGCCCGACGGCGACACCGACGGTGCCACCGACGAGACCGAGGACCAGGCGCCGGCGCCCGCACGCAGGGGCGTCCAGGGCGACGGCAACGGCGACGGGACCCTGGATCGCCTGCAGCAGGACGTCGCCTCGCCCCAGGTCGTGACCGCGACGCGCGGCACGCCGTTCACGATCACGGCCACCATCACGCCGATCTCCGGGACCTGCGACCGGCTCGAGAACAGTTTCGGGCTGGGCCTGCTGAGCGGGGTTCCGCCAGAGTCGACGTTCGATTCGCCGTTCAGCGGGCTTCACCTGAGAATCCCGGACTGCGAAGAAGCCGACGTCGAGCTCGTCTACCACGGCCGCGCGTTCGGCGACGATCCGACCTGGAGAATTCGCGGCTACGGGCTGGCGTTCCCGGACGAGGAATCCACCGCCTGGTTCGACATGACTCCGGCCAGCGTCACCGACAGCACCTGGACCTTCACGGTCGCCGACGGCGCGATCGGCGATGCCACGCCGGACGACGGCATCATCGTGTTCCAGGGGGCGGCCAAGCAGCTGACCGAGGCGTTCTTCGCCGACTCGATGGAAGCGGAGTAGCCGCGGGTCAGAGGACCCCGCCGACCAGGCGGGGTTCGGTCTCCAGGGTCACGCCGAAGCGCTCGCCGACCGAGTCCCGGATGGCGCGCGCCAGCTCGAGAACGTCGCTCCCGGTCGCGTGGCCGTCGTTGACCAGGACCAGCGCGTGGTGCTCGTAGACCCTCGCGCCGCCGATCGAGCGGCCGCGCCAGCCCAGCCGATCGATCATCCAGGCGGCCGAAAGCTTCCTTCGGCCGTCGATTTCCCAGCACGGCAGGTCGGGGTCGCGCCCCAGCAGTTCATCGGCCGTCGTTGCGTCGACCACCGGGTTCTTGAAGAAGCTGCCGGCGTTCGGACGGACGGCCGGGTCAGGGAGCTTGCTGCGCCGGATGCCGATTACGGCGTCCGCGATCTCTCCGGGACCCAGGGCCGACGGCGGTCGCCCGTCCAGCGCCTCGGCCAGCGCCGGATAGTCGAGCCGGGGGCAGGCGTTGCGCTGCAGGATGAGCCGGACCGCCAGCAGCACGTAACGGTCCTCGTTCCTGAACCGGCTGGTCCGGTAGCCCAGCGCGCAGTCGGCGCGGCCGAGCCAGGCGGTCTGTCCGGTCGCCCGGTCCCACACCTCGACCGCGTCGAGCAGATCGGCCAGTTCCACGCCGTAGGCACCGATGTTCTGCATCGGCGCAGCCCCGACGCTACCCGGAATCAGGGCCAGGTTTTCCAGGCCCCACAGTCCGCGTGCCACGGCGGCCTCGACCAGTGCATGCCAGTCCTCGCCGGCGGCCGCCTCGACCAGGACGCGCTCGGCATCGAGATCGTGGAATCGGCGGCCGCGCAGCTTGTTCACGACGACGCGTCCTGCCACGTCGCCGACGAACAGAGTGTTGCTGCCGCCGCCGAGCAGCAGCAGATCGCGGTCGGTTTCGAGCAGGCGGGGGAGGTCGGCGGCGGCGTCGATTATGGCCAGCTCGGCCGCGCGGGCCGGCAGTCGGAACGTGCTCAGCGACGCGAGGTCAGCGTCGGTCTGCAGTTCAGCGCTCATCGCCGGACTCGGCCAGGGCCTGGGCGCAGGCATGGACCAGCGCGGGGCCGTGATAGATGAAGCCGGTGTAGAGCTGCACCAGGTCGGCGCCGGCTTGGCGCTTGGCGAGGGCGTCCCCGGCGCGGGTGATTCCGCCGAGACCGATGATCGCCCGGTCCGGGCCGAGCACTTCGCGGGCCGTGGCCAGCACGCGATTGGCGCAATCCAGCAGCGGCGCCCCGCTGAGCCCGCCGGCCTCTCTGGCGTGCGGGCTGTCGGCCACGGGGCCGCGGTCCAGCGTGGTGTTGGTCGCGATCAGGCCGTCGATCGAGGAGTCGGCAATGACCTCCAGCGATCGGCGCAGCGGTTCGTCGCTCCAGTCCGGTGCGATCTTGACCAGCATCGGTCGGTGGACGTCCTGTTCGGCATCGAGGCGGTCGCGAGTCGCGGTGAGCTCGTCGAGGAGTTCGCGCAGCGGACCGGTGTCCTGCAGCGCGCGCAGGTTGGCCGTATTCGGCGAGGAAATATTGACCGTCACGTAGTCGCAGTGCGGGTGGACGCGTTCCAGGCAGTAGCGGTAGTCGTCTGCCGCGTGCTCGACCGGGGTGTCCTTCTGCTTGCCGATATTGGCGCCGACCGGGCCGGCGAAGCGTCGATGCTTCAGGCGCTCGACCAGATGATCGACGCCCTTGTTGTTGAAGCCCAGCCGGTTGATCAGCGCCTCGTGTTCGCTCAGCCGGAACATCCGCGGCTTCGGGTTGCCCGGCTGCGGTTTCGGCGTGACGGTACCCACTTCGATGAATCCGAAACCGAGTTGGCCGAGTGCGTCGATGTAGTCGCCGTTCTTGTCCAGGCCGGCGGCCAGGCCGACCGGGTTCGGGAACCTCAGGCCCAGCAACTCGACCGGGGCGTCGATCGGACACCCGGCGAGCAGCCGCGGCAGGCTGGCGATCCGGCCGAGACGGAGCGCGTTCAGCGCGACGTCGTGGGCGGTCTCGGGGGGCAGGGCGAACAGTCCGCGACGCAGCCAGCCGTACATCGGGTCAGAGTCCGACGCCGCCGACGAAGAACATCGCCATCAGGCCCAGCACGCCGGCGGCCAGCGCCACTCCGAGCACGACCAGCATGATGATTCCGAGGCCGCTAAGCGCGCCGGCCAGCAGCGCGAACGCGATCCAGAACGCGGCGACGAGCACGACCAGGCCGATCTGCAGCCAGCCGAGGATCAGTCCGGCCCGGGCCAGTCCGGCGCCACCCTCGCTGAACCCGTCGCGCCGAAGCTGATTCAACGCAGCATGGCCGGCGACGATCGCGACCAGCGAGCCGAGGATCGGAAACGCCACCCAGGCCAGGATGCCGCAGATCAGGCTGAGCAGCGCCATCGGATGGGTATCGGAGGATGTCGTCATGGCCGAAAGCTCCGGTCGATGGGGTCGCCCCCGGCCGCGCGACGCGACCGGGAGTCGGTCGGCTTACAGGTCGAACTTGATGCCCTGGGCCAGCGGCAGCTCGGTCGAGTGGTTGATGGTGTTGGTCTGACGGCGCATGTAGGCCTGCCAGGCGTCCGAGCCGGACTCACGACCACCGCCGGTTTCCTTCTCGCCGCCGAATGCACCGCCGATCTCGGCGCCCGAGGTGCCGATGTTGACGTTCGCGATGCCGCAATCGGAGCCCAGGTGGCCGAGGAAGTACTCGGCATTGCGCAGGTCGGTGGTGAAGATCGCCGAGGACAGGCCCTGGCGCACGTCGTTGTGCATCGCCACGGCGTCTTCGAGATCCGAATAGGTCATCACGTACAGGATCGGCGCAAAGGTCTCTTCCTGGACGATGTCCCAGTCGTTCTCGGCCCGCACGATCGCGGGTTCGACGAAGAAACCGTCGCGGTCCAGCTGGTTGCCGCCGGTGAGCACGTCGCCGCCGGCCTCCCGGGCCCGATCCAGTGCGGCCATGTAGCGGTCGACCGCCGCCTGGTCGGTCAGCGGGCCCATCAGCGTGCCGGCGTCGAGCGGATCGCCGATCGGCACCTGCCCGTAGGCATCGACCAGCGTGGCGATGACCTCGTCGGCGATCGACTCGTGCAGGAACAGTCGGCGGGTCGAGGTGCAGCGCTGTCCCGCAGTGCCGACGGCGCCGAACACGATCGCCGGGACAGCCAGTTTCAGGTCGGCGGTTTCATCGACGATCATCGCGTTGTTTCCGCCGAGTTCGAGCAAGCTCTTGCCCATGCGGGCCGCGACCCGCTCGCCGACCATTCGGCCGACCTGGCTCGAACCGGTGAACGACATCAGGTCGACCCGGCGGTCGTCGATGAATTTCCGGGACAACTCGTGGCCGCTTTCCATGAAGCTGGTGAAGATCGGCGGGAAGTCGGTGCCGGCCAGTGCTTCGTTGGCGATGTTCTGGACCGCCGCGCAGCACAGCACGCCCTTCGGCGACGGTTTCCAGACCGTGGCGTTGCCGCACACGGCCGACAGCAATGCGTTCCAGGCCCACACCGCGACCGGGAAATTGAACGCCGTGGCCACGCCGACGACGCCGAGCGGATGCCACTGTTCGTACATGCGGTGGCCCGGGCGCTCGGAGTGCATGGTCTTGCCGTACATCATCCGCGATTGGCCGACCGCGAAATCGCCGATGTCGATCATCTCCTGGACCTCGCCGTCGCCCTCGGGCTTGATCTTGCCCATTTCAAGCGAGACCAGGCTGCCGAGCGGGTCCTTGTACTTGCGCAGGGCCTCGGTGACGAGCCGCACGGCCTCGCCGCGCTGGGGCGCCGGGACCTGCCGCCACGCGCTCGCGGTTTCGACGGCCTGCTGCATGACGCGCTCGTAGTCGGCCTCGGAAGCGGCGTGCACGCGCGCGATGACCTCGCCGGTCGACGGGTTGATCGATTCGATCGTGCCGGCGTCGGTAGTCGTCGACCAGTGGCCGGGTCCGAAACAGGCGCCGGGGTTTTCGGCCTTCAGACCGAGGCTGTCGAGAATGTCGCGATGGCCCATGCGGGTTCCTCCAGGATGCGTGAAACGGGTGTGCGGCCGCGGGACGGGGGATCGGCGTCGATCCAGGTGCCGCCGGCAACCGGGTTATCCCATCATTATCGCATCGAATGCCACGCCCCCGGGCGGCGCGTGGGTCTCGCGCCACTCGGGGCGGGGCCGCGTCAGGGCTCGGCCGGCAGCGTGTGCAGACGCGCTCCGATCCGTTCGGCCAGGTCCGCCAGCGCGGTCTCGAAGCCGGCGACAACATCGGCGCCTCCGGGCGAGGCCAGCGGTTCCTCGTGCAGCAGCTTGAATCGATCCAGCGGCAGCCCGCTGACCGCATCCAGCACGCGCGCATCGAGTTCGATCTCCACCCGCAGCCCGCCGCTCGTTTCGGCCAGTTCGAAGCGTCGCAGATCGATGAACAGCGCCCGATCGACCGATCTTGCGCCCGGTGTCACTTCGGCGAAGGCCCCGGCATCGCGCAGATAGCGGATCAGCGTGGTCTGGACCAGGTCCGGCGCCGGCGCGACCCAGCGCAGATTCGAGATGACCTGGAGGCGCCCCGTTTCGGTCCGGACCAGCACCCGGTCGGCGTCCCGCGCCGGATCGGCCTCGGGCCGAGGCAGCCCAACCCGGAGATCGAGCGGCGGTCCGTGGGCGCCGGATTCGACGTCGATGCGCGGATCGAGCCGAACGACCGGTTCGGCTTCGGGGAATACCGAACAGCCGGCGAGCAACAGCGCCGCGATCGCGAAACCGGCGGCGCGGAGGAAGTGAGCGGAGTCTGCGTGGAAACGGGTCATTGCGGCGAATACTCCTCGGGCTGTTCTCCGCCGAGCAGGAAGCCGGACGGATTCTGCTCCAGCGCTCGGACCAGGCCGGACAGTTGCCGGATCAGCTGGCGCAGTTCGTCGAGACCGCCGCCGACCTGCCGCATGCCGACGCCGCCGAGCTGGCTGAGATCGTCCTGGTTGGCGGCCACGATCCGGTCGAGACGGGTGGCAAGCGATTCGATCTGTGTCAGCGTACCGACCAGTCGATCGCGGACCTCGGGCAGTTCGGCGACCAGCCCACGGTCGATTGCCGCGACCGTGGTCGAAAACTGCACCGCGGCGGCCTCGAGCCGGGCCAGCAAGGTGGGCAGGTCTTCGCCCGCCGTGGCACCGGCCGCCAGCATCCGGTTCAGCGGGTGTTCCGGATCGTTGAGCCCGTTGCTGAAGGTCTCCAGCGCGGTCAGGGTCCGATCGACCCGGTCGATGTTGTCGCTGTCGAGCAGCTGGGTCATCTGGTTGAGCACGGAATTGGCGGTGACCACGATGCCTTCCGAGGATTCGAGCAGGAGCGCCATCGGCGACGGTTTCGACTGGATGCGGGGCAGACCGCGTCGCGGGTTTTCGATCATCGGGGTTCCCGGGGTGCCGCCGGTCAGCTGGATCGCCGCAGTGCCGGTCAGGCCGGTCAGGCGCAGCGTCGCGACGGTGTCGGCATGGATCGGCACATCGGAGTCGATGTCGACGATCACCTGGACCTGCCGGGCATCCCCGGGATTGAGGCCGATGTCGACGACCCGACCGACGTTGACGCCGTTGTAGAGCACCGAGCTGCCGTTCGACAGGCCCATGACCGATTCGTCGAACACGATCTCGAAGCGATCCCAGGCCCGGTCGGTCGCGTATCGGGCGGTGAACAGTCCGAACAGCACCGCAGCGACTGCCACGCTGAACGTGAAAGCGCCGATGATGACGTAGTTCGCTCGAGTTTCCATGGCGTTCCTTAACGAGAATCCTGGGCGGCGCGAGCTCGGGGGCCGTGAAAGTACGCCTGCACCCAGGGGTGATCGAGTCGTTCGACCTCGGTCAGCGGCGCGTTGGCCAGCACCCGGTGTTCGGCCAGCACGGCAATACGATCGCAGATCGCGTACAGCGTGTCGAGGTCGTGCGTGATCAGGAACACCGTCAGCTCGAGCGCCTGCTGCAGCGTTCGAAGCAGCTCGTCGAACTCCGCGGCGCCGATCGGGTCCAGTCCGGCGGTGGGTTCGTCGAGAAACAGCAGCTCCGGCTCCAGCGCCAGTGCGCGGGCCAGCGCCACGCGCTTTCTCATGCCTCCGGACAACTCGGAGGGCATCTTCAAAGCCGCCGAGTCGGACAAACCGGTCAGCTGGATCTTCGACCGGGCGAGATCGCGCCGCAGCTGATCCGGCAGATCGGGATAGTGAGTGCGGATCGGGAGTTCGACGTTCTCCAGCACGGTCAGGGAGGAAAACAGGGCGCCGTCCTGGAACAGGACACCGGCGCGCTGCGCCATCCGCTGTTGCGCGACCTCGGGATCCTCGACCTGCTCGCCGAATACCTCGATCCGGCCGTCGGTGGGCCGAAGCAGGCCGAGGATCGATCGCATCAGGACCGACTTTCCGGTGCCCGAGCCGCCGACCACGCCGAGAATCTCGCCGTGCGCCACGTCGAGGTCGAGCTTGTCGTGGACCACGTCGTCGCCGAAGCGATTGACCAGGCCGCGTACGCGGATGACGGGCGACGCGTCCGTTTCGGCGCCGCCGGTCACCAGCCGATCTCCATAAAGTAGACCGCGGCCAGGGCGTTGATGACGATCACCATCGTGATGCTGCGGACCACAGCGGTGGTGGTGTGCTCGCCCACCGATTGCGCGGTGCCGCTGACCCGCAGTCCCTCGAGGCAGCCAATCAGCGCGATGACCACCGCGAAGATCGGGGCCTTGATCATCCCGATCAGGTACTGGCGAAGCGTCAGCGTCTGTTCGACCCGCTCGATGTACAGCGAGAGGTTGATATCCAGCGACACCACCGAGACCACGAGTCCGCCGGCCAGGCCGGCGATGGTCGCCAGGAAGGCCAGCAGCGGCAACGCGATCAACAGCGCGATCAGGCGCGGCAGCACGAGGACCTCGACGGTGTCGAGGCCGACGGTGCGGATCGCATCGATCTCTTCGCGCGACTTCATCATGCCGATCTGGGCGCAGAAGGCGCTGGCCGTCCGTCCGGCCAGCAGGATGGCGGTCAGCAACACCCCGAATTCGCGCGCGAATGCGAAAGCGACCAGGTCGACGACGAACAGCTCGGCGCCGAAGTCGGCCAGCACGGTGGCGCCGAGGAACGCGATCACCGCGCCGACCAGAGCGGCCAGCAGCACCAGCAGCGGCGCTGCGTCGAGACCGGTCTGTTCGATGTGGTGGACCACCGAAGTGACCCGGAGGCGGCGCGGCTGGAGCACTGTGCGTCCCAGTCGGTGCAGGGTGAGGCCGAGGAAGCCGAACAGTTCCCTGGTCGACGTGGCGACGTCGACAGTCGTCCGGCCGATCCGCTCGAACAGCTGGCGCCATGCCGGAGGGCGCGGACGCGTGGGCGCGGGACGATCGTCGCAGGCCGTGTCCACGGCGTCGAACACGCGCTGCCAGCGCTCGGCCAATCCGGTGTCTGCGGTCTCTTCGCCGAAGCGTTCGCTCAGGCGTTCCAGCAGCAGCGCGCCGCTGGCGTCGAGGCGCGTCACGCCGCTGAAGTCGAGACGTGCGCCGGCGCAATCGATTCCTTCGATGCGGGCGGCCAGCTTGCCTGCGTGGGGAAGCGTCCAGTCGCCGCAGGCCTCGAGCCGGCTCGAGCCCGCCTCGCGTCCGAGGCGGAGCTCCGGCGTCGTGGACGGGGTCGGGTCAGTCGCCATCCGCGACCTCGATCAGATCCGGTTCGGCATAGCCGGGATTGTTGACCCGACGGGTGACGCGGTGAGCGGCCAGGCCGTCGTCGGGGGGAGGTTGCAGCTGGGCCTCGGCCTCGGACCTTGTACCGGTTAGCCAGGCCTCGAGCCGGGCGGGATCGAGCAGCACCGGCGCTCGGTGGTGACCGATCGAGCGCAGCGTCGCGTTGGGCTCGGTGGTCAGGAGGGTCACGCTTTCTCGGGCCTGGCCATCGGCATCGACGCTGCGGTCCCAGAGCCCGGCCAGGCAGAGAATCGGCGCCTCGGTCGGATGGACTCGCCACGGCTGCCGCGGACTGCTGCGCGGGTCCCATTCGTAGAACCAGCTGATCAGGGCGACGCAGCGTTGATCGCGACGCCAGGCAGTCCGGAACGCCGGCTTACGGGCCACGGTGTCGGAGAACGCCTGGTCGGGTTCGATCCGGCAATTGGCCGTCGCGTACCTGGGCAGCTCGCCGTGCAGCCAGTGCGGAATCAGCGGCCAGGTCAGGTCGTCGATCCGGCGGGCGCCGTCGGCGCTTCGAATAACCGGCAGCGTCTGCCAGTCGACGCCGTCGCGCGTTCGCGTGCTCGGCGCGACGTTGTAGCGCGACTCGCCGCCGGGCGGCGGATCGCCGGGCAGTGAGAGGAAATCCCAGACCGTCTTCCATTGGAACGCCAGGCCGACCCGACCGCACATGCGCTTCGTCCTCGCATCGTTGGATTGAAACGCCCTGATTGTACCGGCCGGGAAGGTGGACTCCATGCTTCCGGCCGATGCGGTGCCCGTGGACACGGGCAAGGAAAACGGGCTATACTTGAGGGCTTGCTGTACTAACAAGCCGGACTGCAGCTCGTGGGCACGTCAAGTGCGCCGGGCCGACCGGTCGGAGTGCATCCGACCGCAACGCGCGACGCCGCTGCAGCGAAGGCAACGATGAAAACTGCGACCTTTCGAACAAGGAGTTGCACATGCCCAAGATGAAATCCAACCGGGGCGCGGCCAAGCGCTTTCGGAAAACCGGTAGCGGGCGCATCAAGCGCAAGCACGCCTTCCACAGCCACATCCTGACCAAGAAGGACACCAAGCGCAAGCGTCGCCTGCGCTCGACTTCGATGGTAGCGAGCGCCGACGAGAAGGCGATCCGCAAGATGCTGCCGAAGCTGTAATCGATTCGTTCCTTAAGAGACAGGAGACAAGACAATGGCAAGAGTAAAACGTGGAGTAATCGCCCGCCGTCGTCACCGCAAGGTGCTGAGCCGGGCCAAGGGTTATTATGGTGCGCGTCGCAAGGTGTTTCGGGTCGCCAAGCAGGCGGTCATCAAGGCCGGGCAATATGCATATCGGGATCGTCGCCAGAAGAAACGTGAATTTCGCCGCCTGTGGATTCAGCGCATCAACGCTGCGGCCCGCGAGCACGGCATGTCCTACAGCCGCTTCATCAACGGCCTGAAGAAGGCCGAGATCGGCATCGATCGCAAGATGCTGGCCGAACTGGCCGTCAACGACAAGGTCGCGTTCAAGGCGCTGGCCGAGAAAGCCCAGGCCCAGCTGGCCTGATCGGGCGGCTCGCCGGTCATGGCTGCCCCCGATCTCGATGAAATGCGCTCGACCGCCCTGGCCGCCGTGGCCGGGGCGGCTTCGTTGCGTGGCCTCGACGACGTTCGCGTTGCCTGGCTTGGCAAGAAGGGACGGCTGACGGCAGAACTGAAGGCGCTGGGCCAGCTACCGCCGGATCAGCGCCGTGCGACCGGGCAGGGCGTGAACGCACTCAAACGCGAACTGGCCGACGCCGTCGATGCGAAGCGTGACGAGCTCGAACGCGCCGCGCTCGACGAGCGCCTGGCCTCTGAGACGCTCGATGTCACGCTGCCGGGTCGGGCAGTCGATCCGGGCGGTCCGCACCCGGTGACGCGCGCGATGCGGCGCATTCTCGACATCTTCCGCGGCCTGGGCTTCGCCGTTGCCGACGGTCCCGAGGTCGAGGACGATTATCACAATTTCGAAGCCCTGAACTTTCCGGAGCATCATCCGGCCCGGGCGATGCACGACACCTTCTACCTGCCCGATGGCCGGTTGCTGCGCACGCACACGTCGCCGGTCCAGATCCGGGTGATGAAGGAGCAGTCGCCGCCGGTCCGGATCGTGGCGCCGGGGCGGGTGTTCCGAAGCGATTCCGACCAGACTCACACGCCGCAGTTCCACCAGGTCGAAGGCCTGCTGGTGGACGAAGGGGTGACCTTCGCCGACCTGAAAGGGATGCTGGCGACGTTCGTCAATACGTATTTCGAGGACGAGCTCGAGATGCGGCTGCGGCCGTCGTATTTCCCGTTCACGGAGCCTTCGGCCGAGGTCGACATCCGGTGGCGGAACGCCGACGGAAGTGCCGGCCGGTGGCTGGAAGTGCTCGGCTGCGGCATGGTCCACCCGAACGTACTGCGCAACTGCGGGGTCGATCCCGAGCGCTACACGGGCTATGCGTTCGGGCTGGGTGTCGAACGGTTCGCGATGCTGCGTTACCGGGTCGACGACCTCCGCCTGTTCTTCGACAACGATCTGCGTTTCCTGGCCCAGTTCCGCTGAGCGGGCGAGGGCCGGCGCAGCGGATTCACGGGAAAAGCGATGCGTTTCAGCTACCAATGGCTCACCGAGTGGGTCGCCACGGACCTGGATGCCGAACAAGCGGCCGAGCGGCTGACCGCGGCCGGCCTGGAAGTCGATGAGCTGACCCGGCTGGGCGGCGAACTCGACGGCGTCGTGGTCGGCCGGATCGAGGCCTGCGAGCCGCACCCGGACGCCGATCGTCTCCAGGTCTGCAGCGTCGATGTGGGGCACGACGACCGTCTCCAGATCGTTTGCGGCGCGCCGAATGCCCGCGCCGGATTGCTGGCGCCGGTGGCCACGGTCGGCAGCCGGCTGCCGGGCGGCATGAAGATCCGCGCCGCGAAGCTCCGGGGGGTGGAATCCGCCGGCATGCTGTGTTCGGCGCCGGAACTCGAGATCGGTGAGGACGCGTCCGGCCTGCTGGAGCTGGCCGACGATCTCGAGATCGGCGCGCCGCTGGCGAGCGCGCTCGGTCTGCCCGATCATGCCATCGAGCTCGACCTGACCCCGAACCGGGCCGACTGCCTGTCGATCCGCGGTATCGCCCGGGAGTTCGCCGCGCTGGAGGCCGGCGCGCTGCGCGAGCCGAGCATCGAGCCGGTAGCGGAAGGCAGCTCGCGCGAGCTGCCGATCGAACTCGAGCCGGGGTCGGGGTGCCCGCGCTACGTCGGCCGGGTGATCGAAGGGGTCGATCCTTCGGCGCCGACGCCGCCATGGATGGTCCAGCGCCTGGAGCGCTGCGGGGTGCGCAGCCTCGGCCCGATCGTCGACGTCACCAACTACGTCCTGCTCGAGCTCGGCCAGCCGATGCACGCCTTCGATCTCGCCCGGCTTCAAGGCGGAATCCGGGTCCGGCGCGCGGCGGTCGGCGAAACGCTGGAGCTGCTGAACGATCAGACCATCGAACTGGACCCGGAACTGCTAGTGATCGCCGACCATGCCGGACCGGTCGCGCTGGCCGGCATCATGGGCGGTGTTCCGACCTCCGTCCAGGACGGCACCCGCGACATTCTGCTCGAATCCGCCTGGTTCGACCCGGCCGTGATCATCGGCAAGGCCCGCCGATTCGGCCTGGCGACCGACTCGTCGCATCGATTCGAGCGCGGTGTCGATCCCGAACTGCAGCAGCTCGCGATCGAGCGCGCGACGCGACTGATCACGGAGATCGCCGGCGGCACCCCCGGTCCGGTGATCGATCGCAGCGATGCCGGGGCCATGCCGGCCCGTCCGCGGATCGCGCTGCGGCCGGTGCGCGTCAATCACGTGCTGGGAACCGAACTGGCGCCGGACGAGATGGGCCGGGTGCTGGAGCGGCTGGGAATGTCCTTGGATCGCGGCGACGAAGCCTGGACCGTGGTCCCGCCGTCGAACCGGCGTGACCTGGCCATCGAAGAAGACCTGATCGAGGAAATCGCCCGTGTGGTCGGCTACGACCGCCTGCCGACCCGCGCGCCGGGTGGTCGGCTACGGGCGCAGATTCGCAGCGAGTCCGAGACCGGGGTCGACGCGATCGGTGACGCGCTGCAGGCGCGCGGGTTCCGCGAGATCATCACCTGGAGTTTCGTCGGACAGGATCTGCTGGACACCTTCGGACTGTCGGTGGCCGCCCAGCCATTGGCCAATCCGCTCAGCCAGGACATGGCCGTGCTGCGCACCAGCCTGGTGCCGGGGCTGGTCCGGACGGTGGCGACCAACCTGCGCAAGCAGCAGGCTCGGATCCGGCTCTACGAAACCGGCCATGTGTTCGCCGCGCGTCCGGACGGTTTCGTAGAGTCCCATCGAGTCGCGATCTCGCTGGCTGGACGGACCGAACAGGAGTCCTGGACGGCGGATCGCCGCGATATCGATTTCTATGATCTGAAGGGGGAGGTCGAACAGCTGCTGGCGCTCGCCGGTCACGACGGGTCGAAGCTGATGTTCCGAGCGACGACTCGCAGCTGGCTGCACCCGGGCCAGGCCGCCGAGCTGGTGATCGGCGATCGCTGTGTCGGGGCGCTGGGACAGCTCCACCCCGGAGTTGCCGATGCGCTGGAGCTCGGACAGGCCGTGTTCGTGGCCGAGCTCGACCTGGAGCCGGTGCAGTCGCGCCATCTGCCGGAATTCACCGGGGTATCGCGCTATCCCTCGGTGCGCCGCGACCTGGCGCTGGCGGTGCCGGAGGCCGTTGCCGCCGCGGACCTGGTCGAGCTGGCGAAAAAGGCCGGCGGAGAACGGGTCCGGGAGTGTATTATTTTCGACACGTACGAAGGAAAAGGGATAGAATCAGGCTTCAAAGGGATCGCTATAGGCTTGATTCTTCGCGATGTTTCGCGCACTCTTACGGATCAGGATGCCGACCGGGTCGTCGAGGACGTGGTCGCTGCATTGAAGGAATCGTACGGAGTGACGCTCAGAGGGTGATGGAATGGCGCTGACGAAGGCCGACCTGGCCAACAGTCTGTTCGAGGAAGTGGGGCTCAACAAGCGCGAGGCCAAGGAGTTCGTCGACGCGTGGTTCGAGTCGATTCGCGACGCCCTGGAAGCGGGTGATCACGTCAAGTTGTCCGGTTTCGGCAATTTCCAGTTGCGCGACAAGCGGCAGCGGCCGGGGCGGAATCCGAAGACCGGCGAGGAAATCCCGATCTCGGCCCGGCGGGTCGTGACGTTCAAGCCGGGACAGAAGCTGCGCGGACGGGTGGAGGCCTATGCTGGACCCAGGGAGTAATCAGGAGCTTCCGCCGATCCCGGCCAAGCGCTACTTCACCATCGGTGAAGTCAGTGAACTGTGCGCGGTGAAGCCGCACGTACTACGGTATTGGGAACAGGAGTTTCCGCAGCTCAAGCCCGTCAAGCGGCGCGGCAACCGGCGCTATTACCAGCGACACGACGTCATCATGATTCGTCAGATCCGTAGCCTGCTGCACGAGCAGGGGTTCACCATTCTCGGTGCGCGACAGCGGCTCGAAGGCGAGGCGGCGCAGTCGGACGTTTCGCGCAGCCAGCAGCTGGTGCGCCAGATCCGCACCGAGCTCGAAGATGTCCTGCAAGTTCTTCGCCGCTGACGCCCCCCGGCATTCAGCGGCTATAATCCTCGGTTCAGCGGTCGGAGCGTAGCGCAGCCTGGTAGCGCACCACAATGGGGTTGTGGGGGTCGGGAGTTCGAATCTCCCCGCTCCGACCATTTTTTCTTTCACAAGTGCGGCCCGCGGCCGATTCCACGCGTCGCTGCGCGGGCGTCGGATCCAGGTCCGCGGAATCACCTGTCCTTGATCCGGGTCGTTCAGACTTCACGTTTCCGGTCGTTGACCGCCTCGCAGCATTCCAGGAACGGAACCGTCATGAAGAACAAAGCCAACGCCGTGTCCATGCCGGACATCGCCTCACAGCCGCATACGCAGCTCGAAGGCAAGCTGGACTGGGTCGGGATGAACGAAATCGAGATTCCCCTGCGACTCGCCGTCGAAGGCGACGACCGAGAAATCCAGTGTCCCGGTCGGGTCAGTGCGTTCGTCAACCTGACCCGGCCCGAAGTGCGCGGGATCCACATGTCCCGTCTCTATCTGCACCTGGACCGGACGCTGGCCGAACATCGGCTCACCCCGATGGCGCTTCATCACGTGCTGCGCGATTTCCTGGCATCACATGAAGACCTGAGTACCCGGGCGATGGTCCGGCTCGATTTCGAGTATCCGGTCCGGCGCCCGGCCTTGTCGAGCGACAACTCCGGCTGGCGCGTCTATCCGTTCAGCATCATCGCGTCGCTGGAAGGCGGCAAGCTCGACATCGAAGTGGCCTTTCAGGTGACGTACTCCAGTACCTGTCCGTGCTCGGCAGCGCTGGCCCGGCAATTGATCCAGCAGCAGTTCGAGCGCGACTTCTCGGCCGGTGAGCCGCTGGACCGCGACGTCGTGCTGGGCTGGTTGGGATCCGAGCAGGGCATCATGGCCACCCCGCACAGCCAGCGATCCAGCGCAGACGTGCGGGTTCGTATGGAACAGGGCTTCGAGGCGTTCCCGTTCATCGATCTGATCGATACCATCGACGACGCGCTGCAGACGCCGGTTCAGACTGCAGTCAAGCGCGAGGACGAGCAGGAATTCGCGCGACTGAACGGCCAGAACCTGATGTTCTGCGAAGACGCCGGGCGGCGCGTCCGGCGCGCGCTCGACGAGCATCCGCGGATCGCCGACTTCTGGGCCCGCTGCCGGCATTTCGAGAGTCTGCATCCGCACAACGCAGTGGCCATCGTCACCAAGGGCATCGAAGACGGCTACGAGCCGATCGACGGCCATCCGGACGGCTGGCACTGAGAGTTCACCTCGCGCCCGGAAATTCGGGCGCAGACTGCGGAGTCCGCTCGCTACGGGGCGCGCGGCAGCGACCGGAGCCGGATCGAGCGATCGTCGGTCTCGATGACGCTGCCCTGATCGAACCAGTCCCCGAGCACGATTCGACGCACCCTCGTCCCGTTGAGCGTCGCCTCGTGCACGTCGGGTCGGTGGGTGTGGCCGTGGATCAGGCAGGTCGCCCCCTCGCGATCGAACAGGGCGCGGACCGCGTCCGGATTGACGTCCATGATCTCCGGCCGGGCGTTGCGGGTGCGCAGGCGGCTGGCGAGTCGAAGCAGGCGCGCAAGTCCGCGCCGGAACCAGCGCGGCCGCGCCAGCATGCGACGTTGCCACTCCGGGTCACGGACCCGCTTACGGAAGCGCTGATAGGCCCGGTCGTCGGTGCACAGCACGTCTCCATGCAGCAGGATGACCGATTCGCCACCGAGCGTGAGCCGAACCGGTTCTTCGAGCAAGCGCATTCCTGCGCGACGACAGAAGCATTCGCCGAGGAGGAAATCCCGGTTGCCGACGAGAATGCCGATCTCGAGGCCGTCGTCTGCAGCGGCTCGCAGGTGATCGGCCACCCCGCGCTCGAAGTCGCCGATGGCATCGTCGCCGACCCAGGTCTCGAACAGGTCGCCGAGGATCAGCAGGCGACGTGCCCGGCGAGCCGGGCCGCCGAGAAATTCATGGAACTGTCGGGTGATGTCGGGGCGCCCGGCCTGCAGATGCAGGTCGGACACGATCAGCGTGTCGACGGACGTTTCGATGGCCGGTGGTCCCGGCCGGTGCTCAGGCCGGACCGGCGTCCGTGATCTCGACGCGCTCGATGATCACGGGTTCGACCGGGACGTCCTGGTGCGGCGGGCGTGCGGTCGTCTCGACCGCGCGGATCGTATCGACCACGTCCATGCCCTCGGTCACGCGACCGAACACCGCGTAGCCCCAGGTGCGGCCGGATTGTTTGCCGCGATGGTCCAGCGCCGGGTTGTCGACGACGTTGATGAAGAACTGGGCGCTTGCCGAGTGCGGCATGCCGGTGCGCGCCATCGCCAGCGTGCCGCGCATATTCTTCAAGCCGTTATCGGCCTCGTTGATGATCATGTCGCGGGTCGGCTTCTGGTTGAAGTCGGCATCGAAGCCGCCGCCCTGGATCATGAAATTGCCGATCACGCGGTGGAAGATCGTGCCGTCGTAATGGCCGTCGCGCGCATAGGTCAGGAAATTCTCGACAGAGATCGGGGCTTCGTCCTCGAACAACTCGATCGTGACCGGGCCCATCGAGGTATGCAGGACCGCGGTCGGCAGCGCCTTCGCAAAAGGATTGGTTTCGGCCGGTGCGGCGTCGTCCTGCGCCTGAACGGCGAACGAGGACACCAACAGCAAGGCGGACAGCAGGGACAGCGACTTCATTCGATGAGCCTCCGGATTCAGGGTCGAGAACGCGAATGCGCCGAATGATACCCGATCCGACGTGACCCGCAGGACGGCCTTCGGCAACTCCGTTTGGAAGTAGACTTTAGGGATGACCGCATCCACCGTCCGTTCCATCCGGTACGACGCCGGCCGGCTTGAACTGCTCGACCAGCGAATCCTGCCCGCGCGGGAGAACTGGCTGCCGATCGAGGACGTCGAGGCCGCGGTTTCCGCCATTGGGGACCTCGTCGTTCGCGGCGCGCCGGCGATCGGTCTGACCGCGGCCTACGCGTCCGTCCTGGCCGCGCGGGCGCGGGGCCTGGATCGTACCGGCTGGCTCGAGGATCTCGATCGCCTGGCAAGCGCGCGACCGACGGCGGTCAACCTGCAGGGCGCCGTCGAGCGGATGCGTCGACTGGCGCCGGGCGCGCCCCGGGATGCGGTCGCGAATCTCGAAGCCGCCGCGATCGCGATGCACGCCGAGGACCTGGCCTCCAACGCTGCGATGGCCGCCCTCGGCGCCGCGCGCATCGAGCCAGGCTCTTCGGTCCTGACGCACTGCAACACCGGTTCGCTGGCTACCGGTGGCACTGGCACCGCGCTCGGAGTGATCGTGCGGGCCTGGAACGAAGGACGGCTCGATCGCGTGCTGGCCTGCGAAACCCGTCCCTGGCTGCAAGGGCTGCGCCTGACGGCCTGGGAGCTCGCCCGCGAGGGCGTGCCGGTCGAAGTGCTGGTCGAAGGCGCGGCGGCCGGCCTGATGCAGCGCGAGGGAATCGATTGGGTGATTGTCGGGGCCGATCGCGTGACCGCCAACGGCGATGTGGCCAACAAGGTCGGCACGCTGATGCTGGCTGCGCTGGCGCGCCGCTTCGGTGCCCGGGTCATGGTCGTGGCGCCCACCACCACGCTGGATCCGGCAACGCCAACGGGCGATCGGATCGATATCGAGGAACGAGACGGCGGCGAGCTGTGGCGGGCGGCCGGGCTCGATCGCGCACCGGACGGCGTGATCACCCGGAACCCGGTCTTCGACGTGACCCCGGCTGATTTCATCGACTGCATCGTGACCGAGCGGGGCGTGCTGGAGCCCCCGTTCGATGGCCGGATCGAGGCCGTTGTCGGGAGCGCTTGACAGGGCGCGCGACGGGGCCGTCCTGTGGTAGAATTTCACGATTGTGACAGGCCGCTGAAGCTGTTTCTGGCGGTGCTTAAAAAAGCATCAAAAACATGATGATGCAAGCTTTTCCTCCGGCCCATTCAAGATCGGAATCGCATGGCTGAGCTCGCCCAGGAAGTCCTCCCGGTCAATCTCGAAGACGAAATGCGCCAGTCCTATCTGGACTACGCGATGAGCGTCATCGTCGGGCGCGCGCTGCCCGACGTCCGAGACGGCCTGAAACCGGTACACCGCCGCGTGCTCTACGCGATGCACGTTCTCGGCAACGACTACAACAAACCGTACAAGAAATCGGCGCGCGTGGTCGGTGACGTGATCGGTAAATACCACCCTCACGGCGACACCGCGGTCTACGACACCATCGTTCGTATGGCGCAGCCGTTCTCGCTGAGGTACATGCTGGTCGACGGGCAGGGCAACTTCGGCTCGGTCGACGGCGACTCGCCGGCGGCGATGCGTTACACCGAGGTCCGGATGGCGCGGCTTGCCCACGAGATGCTGGCCGATATCGACAAGGACACGGTCAATTGGCTCCCGAACTACGACGAGTCGGAATACGAGCCGGCCGTGCTGCCCACGCAGGTGCCGAACCTGCTGATCAACGGGGCGTCCGGCATCGCGGTCGGCATGGCCACCAACATTCCGCCGCACAACCTCAACGAGGTGATCGCCGCGCTGCTCGCGCTGATCGAAGACCCGATGCTCGACATCGACGGCATCATGGAGCACCTGCCCGGTCCGGACTTCCCGACCGCCGGCATCATCAACGGCGCGGCGGGCATCGGCGAGGCCTATCGGACCGGTCGCGGCCGCATCTACATGCGGGCCCGCAGCCATTTCGAGGACGTCGATACCGGCAAGACCAAGATCGTCGTCACCGAATTGCCTTACCAGGTCAACAAGGCGCGGCTGCTCGAGAAGATCGCCGAACTGGTCAGGGCCAAGAAGCTCGAGGGCATCTCGGAGCTTCGTGATGAATCCGATAAGGACGGCATGCGCATGGTCGTCGAGCTCAAGCGCGGCGAAGTCGGCGAGGTCGTGCTGAACAACCTCTACCAGAACACCCAGATGCAGTGCGTGTTCGGCATCAACATGGTCGCGCTGGTCGATAACCAGCCGAAGCTGCTGAACATCCGCGAAGTGCTGCAACAGTTCTTGATGCATCGGCGCGACGTCGTCACCCGGCGCACGCTGTTCGAACTGCGCAAGTCGCGCGACCGCGCCCACACTCTCGAGGGCCTGACCGTCGCGCTGGCCAATCTCGATCCGATCATCGAGCTGATCAAGGCCTCGCCGACGCCGGCCGAGGCGCGCGAAGGGCTGCAGTCCCGTCGCTGGGAAGCCGGGCCCGTGGCCGCGCTGCTGGGCGAAGCCGGTGCCGACCTCTCTCGGCCCGAGGATCTGCTGCCCGAATACGGACTGGGCGAGGGCGGATATCAGCTTTCACCGACCCAGGCGCAGGCCATTCTCGACCTGCGCCTGCAGAAGCTGACCGGGCTGGAGCAGGAAAAACTTTCGGACGAATACCGCGAAATCCTCGAGACCATCCGCGAGCTGATCCGCATCCTGTCCGATCCCGATGCCCTGATGCAGGTCATTCGCGATGAATTGACCAATCTTCGCGACACCTTCGGCGATCAGCGCCGGACCGAGATCGTCGCCGACCAGCTCGACCTGACGATGGAGGATCTGATCACCCCGGAAGACGTGGTGGTCACCCTGTCGCACGCCGGCTACGCGAAATACCAGCCGCTGGACCGCTACCGCAGCCAGAAACGCGGCGGGCGAGGTCGCAGCGCCGCCAAGACCAAGGACGAGGACTTCGTCGAGCGGTTCTGGGTCACCAACACCCACGACACGCTGCTGGTCTTCACCAGCGCCGGGAAGGTCTACAAGACCAAGGTCTACGAACTGCCGCAGGCCGGCCACAACTCGCGTGGCCGCCCGATGGTCAACCTGCTTCCGCTCGATCCCGACGAGCGGATCAACGCCGTGCTGCCGACCCGAGAATTCCCGGACGACTGGTTCGTGTTCTTCGCCACGCGCAGCGGCCGGGTCAAGAAGACGCCGCTGTCGGACTTCGCTAACATCCGCTCCAACGGCATCTGGGCGATCGAGCTGGAAGGCGACGACTCGTTGGTGGACGTGGCGTTCACCGACAGCACGCGGGACATCCTGCTGCTGTCCTCGGCCGGCAAGGCCATCCGGTTCGGCGAGGACAAGGTCCGCCCGATGGGCCGACAGACCCGCGGCGTGATCGGTATCCGGCTGGCCGACGGGCAGGAGGTGGTGTCGATGCTGGTCGTCGACGAATCGGCCGACGTGCTGTTGGCCACCGCCAACGGCTACGGCAAGCGGACCGCGCTGGAGGAGTTCCCGGTCTACAACCGGGGCGGGCAGGGCGTCATCGGCATCCAGACCACCGGGCGCAACGGCGAGCTGGTGGCCGCGCTGACCGTCACCGACGAGGACGACGTCATGCTGACCTCCAACAGCGGCACCCTGGTCCGGACCTCGGTGGCTGAAATCTCCCGACTGGGCCGCAATACCCAGGGCGTGACCCTGATGCGTCTCGCCGAGGGCGAACAGCTGATCGGAATGGCCCGGGTGGCCGTTTCCGAGGACGAGGCGCTGGACGACGAGACGGACGAGGCCCTTCCCGAAGCCTGACGTCTTGTCGCTGGCGAGCACTTCCTGTAACTTGAATCCGGGCCGCCGACGGGCGGCTCGTCTTCATTCAGGATTCGAGGGAGTTGCTTGCCATGCCGTTCAGTCATTTCGCCGGTGCCGCATACGCACATCGGTTTCTCGCCGTCGTATTCGTCGTCCTGTTTGCTGGGCCCGTCGCGGCCGAGTCGGCGGCGTGGCGCCTTGATCCGTCGCGGTCGGTCGCGCCCGACACCCTGGCCTCGGCCGACTGGGTGCGTGATTACGGCGGTTATCTCTGGGTCGTCGGCGAGCGCGATGGGCTTGCCGGCCTCGACGCGGCAACCGGCGAGCGAATCGACTCACCGTACCGGATCGGACTGCACGGGGCCGTCTTCGATCCGCTCGATCTGGACCCCGCGGGCGCCCGGCAGACCGAACAGGGAGACGGACTGGTGCTCGTTCAGCTCCGTGGGCCGGCGCTGTCCCGCGACCTGCTGGACCTGCAGGCGGCCGGACTCGACGTGTTCCAGCCGCTGCCGGGCTTCGGCTACCTTGCCTGGGGCGATGCCGCCGCGACCGGACGTGCCGCGGCTTCGCCGTTCGTCCGGCACATCGTCGACCTGCCGCCGAGGTTGAAGATCCAGCCGGGACTGAAAGCTCGCGGCGAGTGGATCCGCAACGTCAACATCCATTTCTACAACAGCGGCAGCCCATCGGACGTTGCGCGGTCGATCGCGAGCCGCGGTGCACGCGTTCTCGACGTCTGGGCCGCGCAGCCCGACCATCGCCTGTACGACGTTGTCGTGGAAGTCGACGCGCAGGCGTTGTCTGCGCTGGCCGAGCTACCGGAAGTCATCGCACTGAACTACCTCAGCCCCGAGCCGGTCCTCGAGGACGAGAGCGGCGCCCAGGTGCTGGCCGACAATCTCGATGCCATGAACATTCCGTTCCCGGGCTATCCGGCCTGGCTGACTTCGGTCGGGTTGGACGGCAGCGGCGTGACCTGGGCGACCACCGATTCCGGCGTCTGGTACGGTCACGGCGATTACAGCAGCCGGATCGTCGGCGGCGCGAACTACCCGGGCTGCGACCTTGCCAATCCCGGCGACGATCCAACCTCGGGCGGTCACGGGACCCATGTCACGGGCATTTTCGCCGGGGACGGAACGGCCGGATTCGTCGATGGCGACGGCTTCCTGTACGGACACGGCGTGGCGCCGGAAGTGTCGATCTTCGCCCAGAACCCGATCTGCGGCTCGCAGAACAGCTGGCCGCCGGCCGGGGGCTGGCCGGTACTCAGCCGCGATGCGCTGAACGGCGGCGCGATCGGCTCGAACAACTCGTGGACGTCCGGCGAAGGCACCCAGCACGGCTACCAGTCGACCGAGCGCACCTACGACCTGATGGTGCTCGACGGCGATTTCGACACGCCGTCGGTGCTCGACCCGTTCATGGTGGTGTTCTCGGCCGGCAACTCCGGCGGCAGCGGCGTAACGGCGCCGAAGGAAGCGAAGAACGTGGTCGTGACCGGGTCGCTGGAGACGTTCCGGGTGTCCGGGGACGTCGATGCGATCAGCGGGTTTTCCAGCCGGGGTCCGGCCGTCGACGGCCGCTGGCTGCCGACCATCTCGACGCCCGGTGAGCGGGTCAGTTCGACCCGCCGCCCGAGCGGGGGCAGCTGCGGGACCGCGATCAGCGGCACCGACGGCGAATACTCGTTCTGCAGTGGTACCTCGATGGCCGCGCCGCACGCGTCCGGCGCGCTGATCCTGTTCACCCAGTGGTGGCGCCAGGAGTTCGGCGGTGCAACCCCGAGCCCGGCGATGGGCAAGGCGCTGCTGATCAATTCGGCCACGGCGCTGGATGGATCGCCGCCGCCGAACAACGACTCCGGCTGGGGTCGCGTCGACCTGTCGACGATCGTCGACGACGGCCTGAGCTTCGAATTCTGGGACCAGGATACGATCTTCACTGCCTCCGGGGAGAGCTTCTCCCGGACCGTGGGGGTGGTCGATCCGACGAAGCCGCTGAAAGTGACCCTGGTGTGGTCGGATGCGCCGGGTGCGATCGGCGGCGATCCGGCGCTGGTCAACGATCTCGATCTGTCCGTGGTCAATGGTGGCGCGAGCTACCTCGGCAACAATTTCAGCGGCGGCGTCTCGCAGACGGGCGGCTCGCCCGACCGGTTGAACAACGTCGAGCAGGTCACGCTGCCGGCGCCGGGCCCATCGGCCACGATCACGGTCGACGCCTTCGAAATCGCAGGGAGCGTCCTGCTCGACCAGTCCAGCGTCACCACGGCTCAGCATTTCGCGTTGATTTGCCAGAACTGCCTGGAAGAGCCTGATTACACGCTGACCGTCGACCCGGCCGAGGTGTCGGCCTGCGTGCCCGACAGCCGCGATGTCATCGTCGACGTCGGCAGCCTGCTGGGCTACAGCGATCCGGTCACGCTGTCGACCAACGCGCTGCCTTCGGGCGTCACCGGCAGCTTCGACATCAACCCCGTCACGCCCGGCGGGTCGAGCACGCTGGCCCTTGTGCTCGGTTCGGGCGCCGCGACAGGCAGCTATCCCGCCGAGGTCGAGGCCAACTCCACCAGCGGCGTCAAGACCGCGCCGCTGGACCTGCGGCTGTTCGATGCCGACCCGGCCGGTCCGACGCTGCAGGCGCCGAACGACGGTGCGATCGACCTGCCGGCGGAGGTGTCGTTCAGCTGGGCCGGTGTCGCCCAAGGTCTGGATTACCGACTCGAAGTCGCGACCGATCCCGGGTTCGGCAACGTGGTCGCCGATGTCGCGACCCGCGACCTGTCGGCCAGTGTCATGCTCGACACGGCCACCGCATACTTCTGGCGCGTGACCGCATCGAATGCCTGTGGCCAGGAGGCCTCGGCGGTGTTCGAGCTGCGCACGGCCGCTGAGCTCGGCGACTGTCCGTTCGGCCAGGCCGCCGACATCCACTGGATAGACGACATGGAGTCAGGCACCAACGGCTGGACCACCCAGGCGCTGTTGGGTACCGATACCTGGGCGCTCGAGGATTCCGATTCCACCAGCCCGATCCATTCCTGGCGCGGTCTGGACATCGCGACCACCAGCGATCAGCTGTTGATCTCGCCGCCGATCGAACTGCCGGCCGCGGTATCGCCGCTGACGCTGCAGTACTACGGCAAACGCGACATGGAAGACGGCGGATCGGCTTGCTACGACGGCGGTCTGCTTGAATACACCACCGACGGCGGCGCGAACTGGCAGCAGGTCGACGGCGCACGGCTGCTGACCAACCCGTACACCGGGCCGATCGACGATGGCTTCAGCAATCCGCTTGCAAACCGCGACGGCTGGTGTGGTCGGCAGGACTGGACGCGTACCGTCGTCGACCTGAGCGGGCTGGAAGGCGAAACCGTGCAGTTCCGGTACCGGATCGGCACCGATAGCTCCGTGTCCGCCGATGACTGGCACATCGACGACGTGCGCCTGCAGAGCTGCCGGGTGGCCACGGAAGAGATTTTCGTCGACGGTTTCGAGAGCCCCTGAGGCCGACTGCCGGGGACGGAAGCCCGTCCCCGGCAGGCTCGCGGTCAGGGCTCCTGCGGTTCGTCGTCGAGCTCGAGTTCGCGCAGTTCGACCCGGCCGTCGCCGAGGTCCTTCATGCGCTGCGTCTCGATGGCCACGATCTGCCGGAAGTCCCACTTTTCCTCGGCGTAGAACTCAGCGCCGTCACGACTGAAGCCGTTGCTGTCGATGACCCGCAGGAAACCGGCGAAGCCAAGGCGCGAGCCGGTGGCCAGCCTCCGGTCGCGCTGCATCCGGCGATGCGTACGCTCGATCGCGACGGCGTCGCCGAAGACCGGTTCCAACTCCTCGACCCGGATTCGTTCGGCCTTGCGCTTCGTCGCTTCGTCGACCATGCCCTCGAGGTCCTCGACCATCGTGACCATCATCGGGTAGTCCCGTTCGGCGGCCAGCTGGAACCATGCCAGCGCGCGGGCCGGATCGAATTCGGTGCCCTTGCCCTGGAGGTGCATCACGCCGATGTTGAACTGCGCGAACTTGTCGGCCCAGCGCGCCGCAGCTTCGTACTTCGACAGGGCAGAGGCGTGCTGGCCGGCATCGTAGGATCGCTTGCCTTCGGCCACCAGCCGCGCACTGGGCGTGTGCTCCGCGTAGCTGAATGGCGAGTCGTTCTGTGCAAGCGTGGTGGTGGAAACCGCCACGGCCAGCGCCGCCGCGGTAAGAACTGCGATTGTTTTCATGGGACTTGTCCCCGTTCGTGTTTGCCAGTGGGCGCCAACGCCCTGAAGCGAATGACCGGAAACGATCGGAAAAGTTCCACAAAATCCTGGGCGCCGTTCGACGCGAAGAGATCAGTCCTCGTCGAGTTCGAGTTCGCGAACGTCGACTTCGGCATCGGCGACGGCCTGCATCAACCGGGTCTCGTAGTCGACCAGCGTGTTGAAATCCCACTTGTCGGGATCGTAGAACTCGTCGCCGTCGCGGGGGAAGCCGGTCCGGTCGATAACCGTCAGCATGCCCATGAAACCGCGCGACCCGGTTCGCGTGCCGCTGGCCGAACGCAGCCGGAAGCGCATCTCGCGCGCGGTGCGCTCGCGGGTGGTCGCGTCGCCGAAAAAGGGCTCCAGGTCGCGCTCGAGGATATCCGAGGCTCGAGCGCGCTCGGCTTCGTTGAACAGCGCCCATAGCGCGTCGGCCGCTTCTTCGAACTGCGGATAGCCGCGTTCGGCAGACAGCTCCAGCCAGGCCCAGCCACGCAGCGGATCGTATTCGGTACCTTCGCCGCGCAGGTGCATGATGCCGACGTTGTACTGGGCGAACTTGTCGGCCCAGCGCGCGGCGGCCTTGTAGTGCGTCAGCGCGCCTTCGAACATTCCGGCCTTGTAGGCGCGCTGGGCCAGAATCATGAAGCGCTGACCCGGGGTGTGCTCGTCGTAGGCGTAGAACCGTTCACCGGGCCGGTCGCGGGCGAGATCGCTCTCGGCCAGCGAGCAGGCGGGAACCAGGAGGGCGGCAGCGGCAAGCAGGCAAGGCAGTCGGGTCATGTCGGCGGGAACGGCGTTTCCTGAACAGCCTCCAGTTTGCCACGGGCGGAGTACATCGACGTCGACACGACTTCTGGCACCCGGCCACGACGATGCAGGGGCGATACACTGGTCCGATCGACCCATGGCCCGGCACGACCGGGCGCGAAGGAGACCCCCGCGTGTATCGAATGATTCTTTCGGCCGTTCTGAGAGCCGTTCTGCCTGCCGTCCTGGTGATCGCTCCACTTTCGCTGAAGGCCCAGGACGAAGAGACCCTGCTGCTGCGCTATGCCGACCTGCACGGCGACCGCGTCGTGTTCACCTACGGCGGCGACCTCTGGATCGCATCCGACCAGGGCGGTGTCGCTCGTCGCCTGACCAGCCATCCCGGACTGGAGCTTTTCGCGCATTTCTCGCCCGACGGCGAGTCGATCGCGTTCACCGGGCAGTACGGCGGCGACGAGCAGGTCTACGTGATCCCGGCGGCCGGTGGCGAGCCCCGCCAGTTGACCGCCTATCCTGCCACCGGGCCGCTGCCGCCGCGCTGGGGCTATGACCACCAGGTGCATGGCTGGACCCCGGACGGCTCCGGCGTGGTGTTCCGCTCGCTGCGCGATGCGCATGATTCGTCGGACGGTCAGCTCTATGTGGCGCCGATCGATGGCGGTCTGCCGACCGTGATGCCGATGCCGCAGGCCGGATCGGGCGTCTACGCCGGCGCATCGGCGATCTTCTACACGCCGCTGGCGCGCGACTTCCGGACCTGGAAGCGCTACGAGGGCGGCTGGGCGCAGGACCTCTGGCTGTTCGACCTGGAGCGCAACACGGCGCGGGCGCTGACCACGCATCCGCGCACCGACCGCGATCCGATGTGGATCGGCGAGGCCGGCTATTTCGCCTCCGACCGGGGCGACCACGGCAAGCTGAACCTGTATCGCATCGATCCGGACAGCGGGGCGATCGATGCGCTGACCGCCCATCAGGACTGGGACGTGCGCTGGCCGGCCGACGATGGGGTCGGCCGCATCGTCTACACCCACGGCGGCGCGCTGCGTATTCTCGACGTCGACAGCGGTAGCGACCGGCGCTTGACGATCCGGGTCCCGGACGATGGCATCAATCGCCGGGTTCGGACCGCCGACGTGTCCGACCAGATCGGCTCGGCCTGGCTGAGCCCGACCGGCGAGCGCGTGCTGTTCTACGCGCGCGGCGACCTGTTCAATGCGCCGGCGGAATCCGGCGTCACCCGTGGCTTGACCCGCTCGTCCGACGCCCATGAACGCGAGGCGGCCTGGGCTCCGGACGGAAGCCGCGTGGCCTGGATCTCCGATGCCGACGGCGAGGAAGCGCTCTACATCGCGCCGGCCGACGGTCGCGGCGAGGCACGCAAGCTGCCGTCGCCGGCCGCGACCCGGCTGTACGCGCCGCGGTTCGCGCCGGACGGCGAGCGCATCGCGTATTCCGACAAGAACGGCTTCATCTATGTCCAGGCCGTCGACGGCGGAGAGCCTGAGTCGGTCGGTCGCGATCCGGGCTGGCGCAACCGGGATTATGGCTGGTCGCCGTCCGGTCGCTACCTGGCATTCAGCCAGACTCAGTCGAACCAGATGCGCGCGCTCTACGTGCACGACGTTCGCGACGGCCGGACCCGCCAGGTGTCCGAAGGTCTGTTCTCCGAGTACCAGCCGGTGTTCTCTCCGGACGGGCAACACCTGTTCTTCCTCGCCGATCGCGAGTTCGCGCCCCAGATTTCCGGCCGGGAGTGGAATTTCGCCACCAACCGGGTGACCGGTGCGTTCGCCTTCGCTCTGACTGCCGAGACGCCGAACCCGTTCGCGCCCGAGGATGCCGTGGAGCTAGGCATCCTCGACGCCGACGATGAGGAGAACGACAACGGCAAGGACGAGGATGCCGACGTCGCGATCGAATTCGAGGGACTCGCCCAGCGCATCATCCGGGTGCCGATCGAAGCCTCGAACTACCAGGACATATGGGCGGTCGAGGGCGGCCTGTTGCTCGCCGAGACCGACCCGTTCTACTACGGGCGCGGCTGGTCCACGCCGCCTCGCCTGAAGCGGTTCGATTTCGACGACGAGGAAATGACCACCCTGGTGGATGGCATCGGTGCGGCCGATCTGAGCGCCGATGGGAAGATGCTGCTGACCCGCCAGGGCAGCCAGTGGCACGTCCGCGCGCTGGCCAACGGCAAGGACCCGGTGCCGGTACCGACCGACGGCCTGGTCGCCGACATCGACCCGGTCGCCGAGTGGGCCACCGCATTCGACGAGGTCTGGCGGCGCTTCCGCGACTTCTTCTACGTCGAGAACATGCACGGCTACGACTGGGAGGCGCTGCGCGCGCAGTATCGCCCGCTGCTGGTCCACGTCGCTCATCGCATGGATCTCAACGACATCCTCGGCGAGATGATCGCCGAGCTGAACGTCTCGCATGCCTACGTGTCCGGGGGCGACCTCGGCCTGCCCGAACGGCCCGACGTGGCGCTGCTCGGCGCGCGCTTCGAACTTGACGATGAGGCCGGTCTGTACCGTGTCGCCGCGATCCTCGAGGGCCAGAACGACGAAGCGCGCTACCGCGCTCCGCTGACCGAAGCCGGCGTCGACGTCTCGGTCGGCGAGTACCTGCTCGCGATCAACGGCCGACCGCTGGACGCCAGCGCCAATCCATTCCACCGTCTCACCGGACTGGGCGATGCGCCGGTTGCGTTGACCGTCGCCGAGCGACAGGACGGGCGCGACGCGCGCGACGTGCTCGTGCGGCCGATCGACGATGAGCAGCCGTTGCACTACTTGGCCTGGGTACGCGCCAACAAGGCGCAGGTCGAGGCGGCCAGCGACGGCCGGCTCGGCTATCTCCACCTACCCGACATGGGCGCCGACGGCATCCGCGAATTCATCAAGTGGTTCTACGGCCAGATCGACCGCGACGGGCTGGTCATCGACGTCCGTGGCAACGGCGGCGGCAACGTCTCGCAGATGATCATCGAGCGACTGGCCCGAAAGCCGCTGGCGCTGGGCTACTCGCGGACCATGCCGGAGGCCACCAACTATCCGAACCAGGTCTTCCGCGGCCATCTGGTGTCGCTGCTGAACGAGAACTCCGCGTCCGACGGCGACATCTTTCCCTACCAGTTCCGCAATGCCGGACTCGGCCCGCTGATCGGCAAGCGCTCCTGGGGTGGGGTGGTCGGCATCACCAGCCACGGGCCGCTGATCGACGGTGGCTCGGTCAACGTGCCGGAATTCGGCTTCCTCAATACCGAGGGCGAATACGTGGTCGAGGGCGAGGGCGTGGCGCCGGACATACGGATCGACAACGACCCGGCCAGCGTCATCGCCGGCCGCGATCGACAGCTCGAGACCGCGATCGAGTATCTGCTCGAGCGGGCCGCGATGGATCCGCCCGGTGCGCCGCCGCGTCCCGAGCCGCCGGTGAAGACGCCCTGACCCGGGAAACCTGATCGTTCAGCCGCCCGGCCACCGGGCGGCTGCTATGCTTGCGCGCCGAACCTCTCGAAGCCCGCAGGCATGAATTCGTCCTCCTCGAACCTCACGGCCCAGCTCCTGTTCGGGCTGCTCCTGCTGCTGGCCCAGGCGCCCGAGGTCCGGGCGGCCGAGGCCTGGCTGATGACCTACGGAAAGGCCGACCGGGTCGAGGAGCGGTTCGGCCACAACGCACTGTGGATTCGCGATCCGGCGCGCGGCGTCGACCGGATCTACAACTTCGGGTTTTTCGACTTCGACACGCCGGGCTTCTACTTCGATTATCTGTACGGCGACCTGATCTACTATGCCGTCGCTCGGGCCCCTGCCGAGGAACTGGCCTACTACCGCTGGCGCGATCGCTCGGTCCGAGCCCAGCGGCTGGACCTGGACGATCCGACGATCCGCCGTCTCACCGACTGGCTGGACCAGCGCGTGTCGCCGGAGAACCGGAATTTCCGCTACGACTACTACCTCAACAACTGCTCGACGCGGATTCGCGACGCCCTGGACTACGCCCTGGACGGTGCGCTGCGGACTGCCACGCAGGCCGAGCCCGCGGGGCTGACCTTTCGCGAACACACCCGTCGTCTGATGCGGCCCGATCCATTGCTCTATCTGGGCATCCAGGCCGCGTTGGGCCCGGGGGTCGACCAACCGCGGTCGGTGTGGGACGAAATGTTCCTGCCCGACGTCGTGGCCGAGGTCGCGACAGGATTCCGGGTGCCGGACGGCGAGGGCGGTTCGAGGCCGTTGGTCGTCGACGACCGGATGCTGCATGTCTCGCAGCGCCCTGAACCGGCCGAAGTCCCCGGGTTTCCGTGGGGAACGGTACTGAGCCTGATGGCCGGCGCGCTGACGCTGGTGCTGGCACCGTATCTGCTGTTCCGCCGTCGGGCCCTGAAGCTTGCCGGGTGGCGGACCTGGCTGACGATGAATGCACTGGCCGGCGGCTTGCTGCTGTTCCTGTGGCTGGCCACCGACCATCGGGTGGCCGGCGCCAACCAGAACCTGCTGCTCCTCAACCCGTTGCTCGTGCTGCTATGGCGCGCTCGCGGCGGACGCTTCGAACGCTGGATTGCGAAGGTGGTGATCGGCATGTTGCTCGGGCTCCTGGCGATCAAGGCCCTGGGCATGAGCCAGTGGAACGACGATCTGCTGCTGGCGCTTCTCCCGGTCCAGCTGGTCGCGCTCTGGGTCTGGCGCCGCAGCGTGCCGGCCGAGAAGGTCCAGGCGCCGTCCTGAATGAAAACGGCCCCGCCGGGGCGGGGCCTTCGATGTCGACGCGTCGCTCAGCGGCGGCCGGTCGGGACGTCCTGCTCGAACGCGCCCGGCTCGTCTTCGCGGACGTGGGTTTCGACCCGCTGCAGCGCCGCCATCTTCTTCAGGAACGGGGTCGCGACGAGGAAGCCGACGAACACGACGCCGCAGAAGATCACGATCTGGCGATACAGCGCCGGGAACTCATCGACCGCATCACCGCTGAACTCGCCGGCGACCAGGCCGGCGATCAGATTGCCGAGCGCGGCGCCGAAGAACCACATGCCCATCATCTGGCTGTAATATTTGCGCGGCGACAACTTCGAGGTCGCCGACAGGCCGATCGGGCTCAGGCACAGCTCGCCGGTGGTGTGGAACAGGTAGGTCAGCAGCAGCCAGGTCGGCAGCACCTGTTCGCCGTCCTGGATCAGCGAGGCGGCAACCCACATGAACGCGAAGCCCAGTCCCAGCTGCAGAAAGCCAAGCGCGAATTTCAGCGGAATGGACGGATCGAGGTTGCGCCTGCCGAGGTTGATCCACAGCGCCGAGAAGAACGGCGCGAAGATCAGGATGTAGAGCGGGTTCAGCGACTGGAACACTTCGGGCGGAATCACCAGCCCGAGCATCTCGCGGGCGGTGTAGCGTTCGGCGAACAGGTTCAGCGAGGACCCGGCCTGTTCGAAGCCCGACCAGAACAGGGCGGCGCCGATGAACAGCGCGATCAGAACGATCACGCGGTTGCGCTCCAGCCGAGTCAGCGAGCCGTCGAGCAGCACGCGGCCGAAGAACAGCGCTGCGACAGCGACAATGGCATAGACGGTGTACTGCGACAGCGAGATGGCGTCGATGGTGATCACGCCCTCCAGCGCCAGCACCGCGACCAGGAACAGCAGCGCGGTGCCGCCGTAGGTGGCATGTTTCATCGCGCGGGTCTGGCCTTCCTTGCCGGGCGGGGTGGGGTGTGGCTCCTTGCCGTAGTCGCCGAGGTGGCGCTCGCTCCACTTGTAGACGATCAGTCCGGCGATCATGCCGACCGCCGCCGCTGCAAAGCCCCAGTGCCAGCCCATGTTCACGCGCAGAAAGCCGCAGATCAGCGGGCCGAGGAAGGCGCCGACGTTGATGCCCATGTAGTACAGCACGTAGCCGGCGTCGCGGCGGGAGCCGCCCTCCGGATACAGCTCGCCGACGCAGCTTGAGATGTTCGGCTTGAGCAGACCGGTGCCGACCACGATCAGGATCAACCCGAGGAAGAACCCGTAGTGCTCGCCGACCAGACCGAAGCCGGGCAGGGCGAGGACCAGGTGGCCGGCGGCGATGATGATGCCGCCGTACCAGATCGCGTTGCGCTGGCCGAACACCCGGTCGGCCAGCCAGCCGCCCGGAAGGGCCGCCAGATAGACGCCGGCCGTGTACAGGCCGTAGATCGCGGTGGCCGTGGCGTCGTCGAAGCCGAGACCGCCCTCGGCGGCCGCAGCGACCATGAACAGCACCAGCAGGGCGCGCATGCCGTAATAGCTGAAGCGTTCCCAGAGTTCGGTGAAGAACAGGGTGCCGAGGCCGGCCGGGTGGCCGAGGAAGGTCTTCCCCGGCGTGCCGGCGGCAGGAATGGGTTGGTTCATCCGTAGTTCCCGGAATAGTGACTTTTGATCGGATCGCCCGATATTCATCGATCGGACGGGCAGGCACGACAACTTGCCCGAAACCGGGCCTGCAAGTCAACCTCGGCCCGTCGACCGGCCGCGCGTCAGCCGTCGACGGTGACGACGATCTGCCGCGTATGGGGCCGCGACCGGTGTTCCCAGAGGAAGAGGCCCTGCCAGGTCCCGGTCAGGAGCCGGCCTTCGTCCACCGGAACCCACAGCGAGGTGTGGGTCAGCGCGCTGCGGACGTGCGCCGACATGTCGTCCGGGCCCTCTGCGGTGTGCCGATAGCGTGGGTCGCCGTCGGGCCCGAGGTCGGAGAAGATCGTTTCGAGGTCGCGCAGCACGTCGTGATCGGCGTTCTCGGTGACCAGCAGCGAGGCCGAGGTGTGCAGGATGAACAGGTGGCAGAGACCGCTCGACGTGCCGCTGCCGATCACGACGTCGGCGACTCGCCCGGTGATGTCGACCAGGCCGCGACCGGGCGTCTCGACGCTCAGGATCTCGCGGTGCATCACCCGGCGTCGCAGCGTGCGGACGGCTCCAGGGCATCGAGCACGCCGGTGATCACCTCGTCGAGGGCCGGAATCCAGCGCAGCACCACGACCAGGTCGTTGCATTCGTCGATGTAGATGAAATTCCCGCCGAAGCCGGCGGCCCAGTAGGCGCTCGCCGGGGCGGCCGGAATCCGTTCGCGGCCGGTGTTCAGCCACCACATCAATCCGTAGTCCGGCCGCACCGCCACCGGCTCGCGGAGCTGGTCGAACCAGTCGTCAGACAGCAGGCGCCGCTCGCCCCAGGTACCGCGCCTGAGCATCAGCAGGCCGAAGCGGGCGTGGTCGCGTGTCGAGATGAACAGGCCGCCGCCGAAATGCCCGCCGCCGGACACCGACTGCATCCGCAGCCCGTCCAGTTCGATCCACGAATTGCCGTAGCCGTGCCAGCGCCAGGTCGGCGACGCGCCGATCGGGTCCATGATCCGCTCGCGCAGCAGCGCCGGCAGCGGACGGCGGTGGACCTGGAGCAGGGCCAGCGCGGCCAGGTTGACGCGCACATCGTTGTACTTGAAGCGGCTGCCCGGCGGATGCAGCGGACGATCCGGCCAGGCGTCCGGATCGTCGCCTTCAGGTCGGTCGGCCCAGTCGGGGATGTCCCACAGCATGCCCGACCAGTCCGAGGTCTGGTTGAGCAGGTGTCGCCAGGTGATCGCGGCATTGTGTTCGCCCTCGAACCACGGGCCGTGCACCCGTTCGGCCACACGATCATCGAGATCTCCGATACGCTGATCGTCGAGCGCCAGCGCGGCCATCGTGGCGAGGTAGCTCTTGACCACGCTGAAGGTCATGTCGACCCGCTGGACATCACCCCATTCGGCCACGATCCGCCCGCCGCGCAGGATCATTCCACTGTCGCCGCCGCGCAGTCCGGTCGGGCCCAGGACGCGATAGTCGGGTTCCCGCGGCGACCAGCTGTCGATCAGGACCTGGCGCAGGTCGGTCGGCTCGGTGACCGCCCTCGTCCTGGCGGCGGCAACGGCATCGTCCAGTCGTTGGGGATCGAACCCGACGGCTTCGGGGGCGGCAGTCGCCCATTCCCCGGGCGGGGGAACGTAGGCGTTTTCGGCCAGCACGCCGTTTGCAGCGGCCAGTAAAAGCAGCACAGGGGCGAGCCGAAGTGTGCGTCCGATGTTCGAAGTGGGGCGATCAGTGGTCAGTAGCGTCATGCACGTCAGCGTACACCAGCATCGTTCGAGGAGAGCAATGTTAGACTTTGCTGATATGAGTTCAGCCGCCTTCGAATCCTCGTCGCGCCGGGTTACCGTGATCGGCAGCGGTTTCGCCGCGCTGACCGCGATCCGGACCTTGCGCGCTGCATCGCCGGACCTCGGGATCGACGTCGTCGCGCCGCGCGCGGAATTCGTCTACTACCCCGGCACGATCTGGATCCCGACCGGCCGACGCGAGCCCGACGACCTGGTCATTCCGCTCGGTCGCTTCTTCGAGCGGATGGGCGTGGCGCATCATGCCGCCGAGGCGACCGGTCTGTCCGGGGATGGACGCCGCCTGTCGACGACGGTAGGGGAGATCGTCAACGACGGCCTGATCATCGCCAGCGGTGGACGCTTCCTGGACCGTCTGCCCGGCCTGGAGCATGCGATTCTGCCCTGCGGCGGCGCCGGGGCCATGCTGCGGCTTCGCGAACGCCTGCATACGCTGGATAGCGGGACCATTGCGTTCGGATTTTCCGGCAACCCCGACGAGCCCTCGGCCATGCGCGGCGGGCCGGTGTTCGAATTCCTGTTCGGCATCGAGCGCTGGCTTCGTAAGCGGGGCGTGCGGGATCGCTTCGAGCTGGTGTTCTTCACGCCGGCAGAGAAGCCGGGCCAGCGACTCGGGGAGAAGGCCGTGGAACGGCTGGTCCGCGAGATGCGCCGCTGCGGTATCGCGCTGCGGCTCGGCGAGAAGCCGAAGCGGTTCACCGAGCGGTCGGTCGAGACCTCGGCCGGCTCGTTCGATGCCGACCTGATTCTTTTCATGCCCGGCATGACCGGCAATGCGTGGTTTGACGCCACGCTGCTGCCGCGATCCCCCGGCGGTCTGGTCCAGGCCGATGCGCACTGCCGCGTGGCCGGGCTCGAGCGGGTCTACGTGGCCGGCGATGCCGGCAGCTTTCCCGGACCGGGCTGGATGCCGAAGCAGGCGCACATGGCCGACCTGCAGGCCGTTGCGGCGGCCCGCAACCTGCTTGGCGAATTCAGCGGCGCAGCGCCGCGACACGGGTACAAGGCCGAGTTGATGTGCATCGTCGACATGCACGATCGCGGACTGCTGGTTTCGCGCACCGAAAAAGGCAATCGCGTGCTGCCGCCGTTCATCGGCTGGCACTGGGCGAAGCGATTCTTCGAGTGGAACTACCTGCGCAAGTACCGCTGAAGCCACGGACATCCGATTCCACAGCCGAGACGACCGGACCGGCTGTTGGTTCGGCGTCGGACCGAATGCGGGGGCCGCAGGGCAGGCCCCGCCTCCGGGGTCAGATCAGCTCGATCGCGATCGCGGTGGCTTCGCCGCCGCCGAGGCAAAGCGACGCGATGCCGCGCTTGCCGCCGCGGCTCTTCAGCGCGTGGACCAGCGTGACCAGGATCCGCGCACCGCTGGCGCCGATCGGGTGTCCCAGCGCGCAGGCCCCGCCGTGGACGTTGACCTTTTCGTGCGGGAGGTCGAGGTCGTGCATCGCGGCCATCGTCACGGTCGCGAAGGCCTCGTTGATCTCGAACAGGTCGACTTCGGTCGCCGCCCAGCCAGCCATGTCCAGCACCTTGCGGATCGCGCCGACCGGCGCGGTCGTGAACCATTCCGGCTCCTGCGAATGCGTGGCGTGGGCCGTGATGCGGGCCAGCGGCGTCGTACCGCGCTGTTCGGCGTCTGCGCCGCGCATCAGCACCAGCGCGGCGCCACCGTCGGAAATCTTCGACGAGCTGGCCGCCGTGATCGTGCCCTCCTTGGCAAACGCCGGTCGGAGTTCGCCGATCTTTTCGAGCGCGATCCGGCCGGGCTCTTCGTCGATCGCCAGTTCCACGTCACCCTTGCGGCTCTTCACGATGACCGGCGCGATCTCTGTGGCGAAGGCGTCGGCGTCGATCGCGGCTCGGGCACGTTCGGCCGATGCGCGTGCGAACGCGTCCTGCTGCTCGCGGGTGAACCCGTACTTCGACGCGCACTGCTCGCCGAACTGGCCCATCATCTGGCCGTCGTAGGGGTTCTGCAGGCCGTCGTAGAACATGTGGTCCAGCAACTGGTCGTGGCCCATGCGGAGGCCGCGCTTGGCCAGATAGGGAGCGTTGGTCATCGACTCCATGCCGCCGGCGACGATCACGTCGGCCGAGCCGGCGCGCAGCGCATCGTGCCCCTGCATGACGCTCTTCATGCCGGAACCGCAGACCTTGTTGATCGTGGTGCATCCCACCGAGACCGGCAGGTCGGCGCCCAGCGCGGCCTGGCGCGCCGGCGCCTGGCCCAGTCCGGCCGGCAGCACGCAGCCCATCAGCACCTCGGAGATGTCGGCCACGGCGATGCCGGCGTCGGTGACGGCGGCGCGGATGGCGGTCGAGCCGAGCTGGGTGGCCGGGACGCGGGCGAACTGGCCCTGGAACGAGCCGATGGCGGTGCGGCGCGCGGCCGCGATGACGATGGAGTCGGTCATGAGCTGCTCAAATCCTCAGGCGTTGGGCAAACGCCCATTATCGCAGTTTTTGCAGTCCGTCTCGGCCGTGCGCCCGCTCAGCCGGTCTGCAACGGCCAGAACCAGGCCACCGAGTAGCTGGTCACGATCATCAGGATGAAGTTCAGCGGTCCACCGACCTTGGGGAAATCCGAGAAGCGAAGAACGCCGGTGCCGAAGATCATGGTGTTGGTCTGGTAGCCGACCGGGGTCAGGAAGCTGTTGGAGGCCGCGAACATGACCGCGATGGTGAGCGGAATCGGATTGAGGTCCAGCATTTCGCCGAGCGCGATGGCCACCGGCACCAGGATGACGACCGATGCGTTGTTGCTGAGGATGCTGGTCAGGATGGTGGTGAACGCGTACAGCGCCATGATCACGAAGATCGGATCCCAGCCCGCCGCGTAACCGGCCAGCAGCGAGCTGACCCAGTCGGCGGCACCGGACTTGGTCATCGCGATGCCGAGCGGGATGATGCCGGCGAGCAGGAAGATCACGTCCCACGACACGTCGTCATACATGTCCTGCTTGGCCACGGTGCCGGTCGCGACCATCGCGATCACGCCTGCGATCGCGGTCAGCACGATCGGCATCGGCGTCAGCGCGGCGAGCAGGATGACGGCCGCGACGATGCCGCCGGCGATCAGCATGCGCCGGGTGTCGAAATCGTCTTCGTATTCGTCCAGCACGACCACGTCGGAATTCTTCAGCAGCCGGGCGAGCGCCGTTTTCGATATTTCCAGCAGCGCGATCTCGCCGACGTGCAGCTTCTCCTGGGCCAGGCGGCGCGATCGCACCGAACGAGTGTCCAACCCGATCAGGCGGCCCTGGTAGCGCTTCCAGAAATCCACCGCGCGAGCCGTTCGGCCGTTGAACAGGCCGCGATTGCGCAGCAGTATGGGTACCAGTTGGCCATCGGTGCGGGCCTTGCGCACGTCGCCGAATTCCGACAGCACATCGACCTGGGATTCCTTGATCAGATCCATGATCTGACGGACCGTGGCGCGCGCCATGATGATGTCGCCGGCCAGCACCGGCGTACTTCGTGACCGCTTGATCCAGGTCTTTTCGCCGCGGGTCAGCTTCATGACTTCGACGCCCGACGAGGCCTCGAACTTGCCTTCGTCCAGGGTCTTGTCGATCAGCGGGCTGCCGGCCGGCACGCCCAGTTCGATGACGAAGGTTTCCTCTTCCTGCTCGTTGAGCGGGCGCGCGTCGCGCGCCGGCAGCAGCCAGCGCCCGATGGTCAGAAAATAGACCAGGCCGGTGGCGAGCACGATCAGGCCGACGTGAGTGAACTCGAACATGCCCAGCTCTCGATCGATGCCGGGCTCTTCGGCCAGGATCGCCGAAGCGAGGATGTTGGTCGAGGTGCCGATCAGGGTCAGCGTTCCACCGAGCATGCCGAAGAAGCTGACCGGGATCAGCACCCTGGAGGCCCGCAGGTTCGAACGCCGGGCCATGTCCAGCACCAGCGGAATCGCGATCGCCACCGCCGCGGTGTTGTTGATGAAGCCGGACACGACGCCGACCATGATGCCGACCACGATCATCTGGCGGATTTCGGAATTCCCGACCATCGGAAACAGGCGCTTGCCCAGCAGGTGGACCAGCCCGGACCGCTGGATGCCGCCGGACAGGATGAACATGCAGAGCACGGTCACGGTGGCCGTGCTGGACAGTCCCGACAGACTTTCGCCGACGGTCGGAAACGCGGCCTGCAGGTCGATGCCTCGATCCACCAGCCACTGCGAGTGGAACAGCACGGGGATGGCCATGACCGTGACCAGGATCGCCAACGCCGTGACGTCCACCGGCAGCTTCTCGGTTGCGAACAGGTACAGGGCGCAGCCGATGATCACGAACACCAACGCGATTTCGAAGGTCATCTGGACTCCCGGACCGGTCGAGGGGCGTAGCGTACCCCAGCAGGGGATGCCCCGTCGCGAGCGGCGGCGGGGCAGGGGTTGCGATCGGTGATCAACTGCGCTCGTGGACCAGCTCGCGGCCGATCAGCATCCTGCGGATCTCGTTGGTGCCGGCGCCGATGTCGTAGAGCTTGGCGTCGCGCAGGAGCCGGCCGGTCGGATACTCATTGATGTAGCCGTTGCCGCCGAGCGCCTGGATCGCCTCCAGCGCGACCTCGACGGCGCTCCTGGACGCGTGCAGCAGGCAGGCGGCGGCGTCGATCCGCGATTTCTCGCCGGCGTCGTAGGCCGCGCCCAGCTGGTAGGCGAAGCCGCGCGAGGACTGCAATGCGGCATACATGTCGCCGATCTTGGCCTGCATCAGGCCGAAGTCGCCGAGCCGGCGTTCGAACTGCTTGCGCTCGCGAACATAGGGCAGGACGTTGTCCATGCACGCCTGCATGATGCCGATCGGCCCGCCGGACAGCACCAGCCGTTCCGAATTCAGGCCCGACATCAGGATGTTCACCCCGGCGTTGGCCTCACCGAGCACGTTCTCGTCCGGAATCTCGCAATCCTCGAAGACCAGCTCGCAGGTGTTCGAGCCTCGCATGCCCAGCTTGTCGAGTTTCTGGGCCTTCTTGAATCCCGGCATGCCGTCTTCGACCAGGAAGGCGGTCATGCAGCGCGAACCGGCGTCCTTGCCGGCCGTGCGCATGTAGACCAGCAGCACGTCGGCTTCGGGTCCATTGGTGATCCACATTTTCGAGCCGTTGGCGATCCAGACCTCGCCGCGCTTCTCGGCCCGGCAGGCCATCGAGCCGACCACGTCGGACCCGGCGCCCGGTTCGGACATCGCCAGGGCGCCCTTGAACTCGCCCGAGACCAGTTTCGGCACGTACTTCTGCCGCTGGGCTTCGGTCCCGTTGCGGTAGAGGTTGTCCAGGCACAGGTTCGAATGCGCGCCGTAGGACAGGCCGACCGAAGCCGACGCACGCGAGATCTCTTCCATGGCCACGAGATGGGCCAGGTAGCCCATGTCGGATCCGCCGAGCGCTTCGGGCACGGTGATGCCGAGCAGGCCCATTTCGCCGAGCATCGGCCACAGGTCCTGCGGGAACTCGTTGGATTCGTCGATGGCCGCGGCGCGAGGGGCGATCGCGTCTTCGGCAAAGCGGCGCACCGATTCGCGCAGCAGTTCGATGTCTTCGGACAGCTTCATGCTCTCGATCTCCGGATGATGGTGCAGTGGCTCCGCTTCACGGCGTCGCGGACGCGTCGCAGCCTACAGGTTGTAGACCGGCGCCGGGTCAAGGTGATGGATCGACCGGGGGGCGGCGGCCGCCGCCGTGCCCCGCGGTCCCGATC
>CAZJSH010000004.1:0-72912 GCA_964548715.1 uncultured Halomonas sp.
CCGACCAGCACCAGGTCCGGAGTTCGAGAATCCATTGCGCTATTCTGGCTGAAAGCGGGTGCGCGCGGGGTTAAGCTTGAGCACCGAGAGGAACCAACGGGCGCGTTACCGTGCGGCCCGGATCGAGGAGACGCGCTGAATGGCCGCCACCACCGAAGACGCGATGGCCCCGGAAAAGGGCTCGGGATTCATCGACGAATCCTGGCGACGCACGATCGACGAGCGCCTGCTCGACCTGATGCCGATGCAGCATCTCGACGGCAATCCCACCTGTCGCGAACTGGCCGAAGCAATGCGCTACAGCCTGCTGGCGCCCGGCAAGCGGGTCCGGCCGCTGCTGGCGATCCGCACCGCGTTGCACTTCGGCGGAGACGCCCGCCGGATGGTCGATTTCGGCTGTGCGCTGGAAATGGTGCACTGCGCTTCGCTGATGCTGGACGATCTGCCCTGCATGGACGACGCCACGACCCGGCGCGGTCAGCCTGCCTGTCACCGGAAGTTCGGCGACGCGACCACTACGCTGGCCGCCATCGCGCTGCTGAACCAGGCCTACGGTGTGGTCGCGCGCGACGGGACGCTGGACGCGCCGCTGCGCTGCCGACTGGTCGACCACCTGTCCGATGCAGTGGGCACTTCTGGCCTGGTCTCGGGCCAGTGCCGCGACCTGATCGAGCGGGCCGGCGCGCTGGACGACCCGGCCATCGCCGAGATCAACCACCAGAAGACCGGCGTGCTGTTCGAGCTGGCCACGGCCGGTGCGGGCTGCATCCTCGGCCTGCCGGGTGACGAACTGGACGCGCTGCAGCGCTACGCCGGCCATCTCGGCCAGGCATTCCAGGCCGCCGACGATCTGCTCGACGCGCGCCAGTTCGCCGAGGCCTCGGGCAAGGATGCCGGCCTGGACCGCGACAAGGCCGGCTCGGTTCATCGCGTCGGCGAACAGGTGCTGCGCGAACGGGTCGAGTCCGAACTCGTGGCCGGCGACCGGGTGCTGCCCGCGGCGCGTGGCGACCATGCGCTGGACGGCTACGTTCGCGCGCTGTTCGCCCGTTTTCTCTGATCCTCGGGCCATGTCCGCCGGATGACCGACGGCCCCGTTCGATGACCTCGTCTTCGCTGCTGGTCGCCGACGACCTGGCGTTCGCGTTCGCCGGACGGCGCGTGCTCGACGCGGTGTCGCTGGCCCTGTCCGGCGGCGAGATCGTCGCGCTGCTCGGGCCCAATGGCGCCGGAAAATCCACGTTGATCCGCCTGCTGTGCGGCCGCCTCCGGCCTGAAACCGGCACGGTCCGGCTCGAAGGGCACGACCCGGCTGAGAGCGCGTCGGCGCGGCGCCGGATCGGCCTCGTGCCGCAGCGCATCGCGCTGTACCCGCACCTGACCGTGCGCGAGAACCTCGATGTGTTCGCCCGGCTGGCCGGTCTGGCTGGGGCCGATAGCGCCGAAGCGGTGGGCCGGATACTGGCCACCTGCGATCTCCACGACGTGGCCGACGCCCGCTGCAGCACGCTGTCGGGCGGCTGGCAGCGCCGCACCAACATCGCCTGCGGCGTGGTCCACGGGCCGGAATTGCTGATTCTCGACGAACCGACCGTCGGGATCGATCTGCCCGCCCGGAGGGCGATCGAGCAGCTGCTGACCCGGCTGGCCGGTGACGGCATGGCCGTGCTGATGACCAGCCACGACCTGGACGAACTCGGCCGGATCTGCGACCGGGCGGCGTTTCTCGATGCCGGGCAGCTGGTCGCCGAAGGCCGGCCCGAGACGTTGATCCGGCAGCGGTTCGGCGAGCAGCGCGAGTGGTCGATCGAACTGGCCGACTGGCCCGACGACGCGCTGTGCCGAAAACTGGCGACGCTGGGGCTGCAGCCGGAAGATGCCGAGGCGCCGCTGCGCTGGCGCGGCCTGGCCGAAGCGCTGGACCTGGACGCGCTGGATGCGCTCCCGGCCGTCGAGTGGCGCGTCCGCCGACCGGGCCTGGAGGCGCTGTGGCGCGACCTGTTCGGCCGAACCCCCGAGGCCGACGACGCATGAACCGGCCGCGGACCTCGACCGGCGTGCTGCCGATGATCGCGACCGTCTGCCGGGTCATGGCGCTGGCGCTGTTGCGCGACCGGGGCGCGATGCTGATGATCTTCGCGCTGCCGCCGCTGATGTTCTTCGTGTTCGCCGAGGTGTTTTCCGGCACCGACGGGGATTCGCTGCAGCTGCGGGTCCAGGTCCAGGACCGGGTCGGAAGTCCCACCACCGGTGCGCTGGCCGAGGCGATGGTCGCCGATCCGTCGCTCGCGGCGGCGCTGCTGCCGGCCGACGCACCGGATCCTCGCCGCGACGTAACCACCGGCGAGGTCGATGCACTGGTCGTGATCCGGACCGAGCCGGCCGCCGATCTCGGCGCGGACCTCGACGCGCCGCCGCCGATCGTCGTGGTGTCGGACGCCGCCCGTGGGCTGGCCGGACCGGTCGTCGCGGCCCGGGTCCAGCGGCTGGTACAGCGGGAGTTCACTCACCTGGGCGTGGCTCGGGCCGCGGCACTGATCGACGCGCTGGCCGGGCCCTACACGGTCGAGCAGCAGGAGTACCTGGGCATCGCGCTGGAGGAACTGGCCGGCGAGCCGCTGAACGATGGCGGCGGCGCGTCGCAGGACGGCCTGGTGGCCCAGGAGACCCTCAACGGCGTCGACCCCGATCGCGGGGGGATCAGCTACTACGCCGGCGCGGTGGCGATCCTGTTCCTGCTGTTTTCGGCCATGCAGGGCGCGATCTCGATGATCGACGAGCGGACCAGCGGCATCGTCGATCGACTGGTCGCCACGCCGGGCGGCTACCCGACGGTGGTGGGCGGCAAGGCGCTGTTCCTGGTCGGTCAGGGGGTAGTCCAGGTGACGCTGATCTTCGCGTTTGCCGGCGTGTTCTACGGCATCGACTGGCTGGATCGATTCGGCCCGTGGCTGCTGACGGCGGTGCTGGCCGCCGCGACTGCGGCCGGGCTCGCGCTGCTGACCGCGTCGTTGTGCAGTTCGCGTCAACAGGCGCAGACGGCGTCTTCCTTCGTCGTGCTTATACTGTCGGCCATCGGCGGCAGCATGGTTCCCCGATTCATGATGCCGGAGTGGTTGCGCGAACTCGGCTGGATCACGCCCAACGCGTGGGCCATCGAGGCCTGGCAGGGGTTGCTGTGGCGCGATGCGTCGCTCGTCGAGCTGGCGCCGGCCTGGATCGTTCTGGCCGCCGCAGCGGCGATCATGATCGGGCTCAGCCTGGTGCGCGCAGGCCGTCAGGCTGCTTGAAAAGGAACGAGGTTCGATTCACATGCTTCTGAATGCCCTGTTATTCGTTGGAACCGTTCTGGCCATGGAATGGGTGGCCTGGTTCTCGCACAAGTACATCATGCACGGTTGGGGCTGGGCCTGGCACGAATCGCACCATCGGCCGCGCGACGGCTGGTTCGAACTCAACGACCTCTACGCCGTGGTCGGTGCGGCGATCTCGATCACGCTGATCTTCTTCGGCCGCGACGACCTCGGGCCGACCTGGTGGATCGGCTGGGGCATGGCCGGCTACGGCCTGATCTACTTCATCTTCCACGAAGGCCTGGTCCACCGCCGCTGGCCGTTCAAGTGGAATCCGAAAGGCGGCTACATCAAGCGGCTCATCCAGGCCCACAAGATCCACCACGCCGGCCACGGGAAGGACGACTGCGTGTCGTACGGCTTCCTCTACGCCCGCCCGCTGGCCGAGCTGAAAGATGAGTTCCAGCAGCTGCGTGCCGCGCGGATTTCCCCCGAGCGGACGCCCGACGTGTCCTCCTGATCGCGTTCGATCAGGCGGGAAGCGCGAACCGTTCTAGCGAACCCAACAGCACGTCGGCATCTTCGAAGCCGGGGTCGTCCGGCGAGAATACCGACGGCACGGCGACGACCTTCATGCCGGCTCGCTTGCCCGCCGCCACGCCGGCCGGGGCGTCCTCGAACACCAGGCAGCGATCGGGCGCGATGCCGAGCTTGGCCGCGGCGGACAGGAACACGGCCGGGTCCGGTTTGCTGCGCACTTCGTCGACGCCGGAGTGGGTGGCGTCGATCCGATCGCCCAGGTCGAGTTTCTCGATCACCGCATCGATGAGCGGGTAAGGCGACGACGAGGCGATCGCGATCCTGAGGCCCTGGGCGCGCAGCGCGTCGATGGTGGCGTGGACGCCCGGCAGCGGTCGGCCGTTTTCGAGGATTCGCCGGGTGACGTCGTCCAGCACGTGCTCGACCATGACTTCGACCGGAGGTCCGACCCAGTCGAAGCGTTCGTGCCACAGCATCAGCACCTCGTCGATTCGGCGACCCGCCGTGGCCCGGCACAGATCGCGGTCGACCGGCACTCCGTAGGGGCGATATACGGCCATCTCGGCATCCTGCCAGTGGGGCTCGGAGTCGATCAACAGGCCGTCCATGTCGAACAGCGCGGCGTCGAAATCGGCGGCCTTCATGTCGGGTTCAGCAGTGCGTCGCGCAGAGCCGCCGGGTCCGGAGCCATTGCCTTGGCGTTGCTGGGGCGGGCCAGCAGGTCGGCCAGTGCCGGCGGCGGTTCGATCTTCCGGCCGATCAGCGGCTCGACGACTTCGGCGAACTTGGCCGGATGAGCGGTGGCGGCAACCAGAAACGGTCGATCGTCGCCGGCGCGCCGACGCTGGGCCAGCACCTCCGTCGCGCAGGCGGTGTGTGGGCAGACCACCAGCCCGCGGGCCTCGTACTCGCGGCGGATGCGGGTGCGGATCACCTCGTCGGACACGCTGAGTGCATGTATTCGGGCCTGGCGCAAGTCACGGTCGCGGTACAGCCAGGCCAGCCGTTCGAAGTTGCTCGGATCGCCGACGTCCATCGCGTTGGCCAGCGTGGCCAGGCCGTCGCGGCCGACATAGTCGCCGCGTTCGAAGTAGTCGGGCAGGGTGCGGTTGGCGTTGGTGGCCAGCCAGATGTCGCCGATCGGAAAGCCCAGCTCGCGGGCCAGGACGCAGGCCAGCGCATTGCCGAGATTGCCGGTCGGCACGATGACCTGCAACTCGGCGCAGGCGCGTGATCGGAGACGAAGGGCTGCGAACGCGTAGTAGGCGACCTGCGGCAGCAGGCGGCCGATGCAGATGCTGTTGGCGGTGCTCAGCCGGGCCGCCTCGCGCAGTTCGGGGTCGTTCAGGGCGCCCTTGACCAGCCGCTGGCAGTCGTCGAAGCTGCCGTCGACGCGAAAGGCGGTGACGTTGCCGCCGAACGCGCCGAGTTGGTGGGCCTGCAGCGGTGAAACGCGGCCGTCCGGATAGAGGATGCGGACCCGGAAGGCCTCGCGGCCGTGAAACGCGGCCGCCACGGCCCCGCCGGTATCGCCCGAAGTGGCGACCAGGATGGTGCGAACCTCGCCCGGTCTCGCCAGCCGGTCCATGCACTCGGCCAGGAAGCGCGCGGCGAAATCCTTGAACGCGGCGGTCGGCCCGTGGAACAGCTCGAGCATCCAGGCCGGACCGGGGAATTCCTGGCGGTCCGGCATCGGCTCGATCGGCAGCGGCAGGTCGAGGCTGGTCTGGCAGATGCCCGGCAGCGCCCCGGCCAGCGGGCCGTCGGCGAAGAACGGTCCGAGAACGCGTTCGGCGGTGCGCGGCAGGTCGGCGTCCGGATCCAGCGCTGCGGTTTCGGGCCGCGGCAGTCGCTCGGGCACGTACAGTCCGCCATCCGGGGCCAGCCCGGCCTGGAGCGCGGCGGCGAGATCGACCTTCGGCGCTTCGGCCCGCGTGCTCAGGCAGTCCATTCGGCGTCTTCCTCGAGGATGCCGGCGGCCGGCCCGTCGACCGGCGACACGAAGCGGTCGGCCTGGTGTCCGGCGTCGGCGAACGCGGCAACCATGTCCGACGCCGCGCGTTCGGCGGCGGCGCGGTCGCGGAACCAGCCGAACACGCTCGGGCCGGCGCCGGAAATCGATGCGCCCAGCGCGCCGGCGTCCAGGGCGGCGTCGCGGACAGCGTCGAATGCGGGGATCAGGTGTTTTCGGCGCGGTTCGACCAGGACGTCCTCCAGGCCGCGTTCGACGAGGTCGAGGTCGCCGGTCCAGCAGCCGGCCAGCAGCTGCGCCAGGCGCGTGGACTGGGCGACCACCACATCGATCGGAAAGGGTTCGGCGAGCGCGCCGCGCGACTCGCGGGTCGACAGCTCCAGGTGCGGATGCACCACCGCGGCGAACAGCCCGCCCGGGACGGGGACGCGGACCACCCGGTCCGGAAGGGCCAGGACCAGGCCGCCGAGCAACTGGGGTGCGACGTTGTCGCCGTGGCTCGCGCCGCTGGCCACGGCTTCACCGGCGAGCGCGTGCGGATAGAGTGCATGGGCATCGAGCGCCAGCCCCAGCGCGGCACTGGCCGCGACCACGGCGGCGACCGCCGAAGCGGCCGAACCGCCCAGTCCCGAAGACAGCGGTATGCCCTTGTCGATGCCGAGGTCCACGCCGGCCCCGGGCGCGTGTCGATCGATCAACGACTGCACCGCGCGTCCAGCCGTATTGCGTTCGGGATCTTCGGGCAGGTCGGTCACGCAGCCCCGGATATCGCGGATGATCACGCCGGATGAGCTGGATCGGCATGCGAAGACTCGATCGCGAGGTCCCTCGATGCTGTGGCCGAGCAGGTCGAAGCCGGCGGCTGCGTTGCCGACCGACGCCGGGGCGAACGCATGAACGGTGCGTGGTTTCAAACTTTGTTACTCCGCGGCAAGGGTGCCATCACGTCGCTCGGTATCCTTATGTTAATATTGTCTTAACAGGCTCATAGCAAGGGACAGCCAATTTGCCGAAAGCGGCATTCCACTGAAGTTTGTCCGGAATGCCGACCGTAGACAAAGGAAACGTGATGAACTCGGTTCTTCACGGCTGTACGTTGGGCAATACCTCATAGCTTACTTGCTCGGCACCTGCGGTTTCGACCGTGTTGGACCGAATTCGCCGCAGCTTCTTGCTGCGGTGATCATGGCCGTGTTCGGCCGGCTTTCTTCCCATTGCGTTTCCCGCCGTCTCGGCAGGCTTCTCCCGTTCACGAAGCGTCCGTGTCTGTTTCAGGTGTCGTGATGACACCGTACTTCACCGACCTTAGAAAAGAGAGAGAAACGCACAATGCCAAAACGAAATCGTTTGACACAGGCCGTGCTCTGGGGGCTGGTCGCTGCAACGCCGGGCGCGGTATTCGCCCAGGACGAGCAGGCGTCCGGCAACGAAGAGAGCGAATCGAAGGAAATCGGCAAGATCGTCGTCACGGCGACCAAGACCGAAGAAGTCGATCTGCAGTCCGCGCCGATCACCGTCCAGGCCGTGGATCAGAAGGCGCTGGTCGAGATGAACATCGGCAACTTCGACGACCTGCGCAACAGCGTTCCGAACCTGAACGCCGCGAGCCGCGGTCCGGGTCAGCAGACCATCTACATCCGCGGCATGGCCGTGCAGCCGATCACCGTGCTGCTGTCCGGCGCGCAGGGCACTTCGCCCAACGTCGCGCTGTACCTCGACGAACAGCCTGTGACCGCGCCGGGTCGTAACCTCGACGTCTACGCCACCGATCTCGAGCGTGTCGAGGTGCTGCCGGGTCCGCAGGGCACGCTGTTCGGCGCAAGCTCGCAGGCCGGCACGATCCGCTACATCACCAACAAACCGCAGCTGGGTCTGTTCGACGCCGGCTTCACCGGCGAAGCGTCCTTCACCAAGGACGGCGAGTTCAACAGCTCCGGCGAGGGCTACTTCAACCTGCCGATCGGCAACTCGACGGCTGCGCGCGTGGCGTTCTACAACGTCAATCTCGGCGGCTACATCGACAACGTGCTCGGTGAGTTCACGCTGGACCCGGACATCAACCCGGAATCGGCCGTGAATCTCGGTCCGGACGCAACCTACGAGACGATCAACAACGCCGAGCTGGTCGAAGAGAACTTCAACGACAGCTACTACAAGGGCATTCGCGCCGGCTTGTACCACGAGTTCAACGTGGATTGGAACCTGCTGGTTCAGAACACCTACCAGGAACTGGGCGCGGATGGCGTGTTCGACTACGATCCCGAGGTCGGTGACCTGGAGGTCTCGCGCTTCTTCCCGGATGAACTGACCGACGAGTTCAACCAGACCACCTGGACGCTGGAAGGCCGCCTCGGTGCGCTGAACATGGTCTATACCGGCGGCTATCTCGACCGTGAAGTCAACCAGAAGGTCGATTACACCGGCTACAACAATGCCGGTGCGTTCATCGCCTACTACACCTGTACGTACGACAACCCGGACTACATCGTCAACTACGACATCGATCCACGGTTCATCACCGAGAATCGCGAGTGTCTGAACCCGGCCAAGGGCGTCGATATCCTGCAGGAACACGAGCGGTTCACGCAGGAGTTCCGGATTTCCACGCCGGCCGAGAATCGCTGGCGCTTCGTTGGTGGCGTGTACTACGATGATTTCCAGATCGACACGCAGGACGACTACTTCTATCTGGCCACGCCGGACCTCGGCTTCGCGCCGAATGCGCCGATCTCGGACGCCTTCCAGGTCAATCCGAATACGCGCCCGGAGGGCGTTGCGTTCTTCAACGACATTCGTCGTTCCGAAGAGCAGCTGGCGTTTTTCGGCGAATTCAGCTACGAGCTGATTCCGGACACGCTTCAGGCCACCCTGGGCCTCCGCGCTTACGAGATCGAGTCGGACTTCAAGGGTTCGTCTAACTTTGCCAACGGCATCTTCGCCGGGTCGATCGACGGCGACAGTGGTCGCGACTACGATGTCGATGGCGGGCATACGCCGGATCCGCTGGAACAGGACGACGTGATTTCGAAGATCAACGTCTCCTGGACGCCGGACGACAGCACCATGCTGTACTTCACTCGTTCCGAAGGCTTCCGGCCGGGCGGCTGGAACCGTGGTGGTGGCATTCCGTCGGCCAATCCTGAGTTCCCGACCGTCAGCGCGACCTACGACACCGATGACGTCACCAACTGGGAGCTGGGCTGGAAGACGCTGCTGTTCGGCAACTCGTTGCGCTTCAACGGTGCGGCGTACTTCATCGAATGGGAAAACATGCAGGTCTCTCGATTCGATCCGCAGAACGTCTCCATCCTGACCTTCATCGAGAACTCGGCGGACTCCGAGATCTTCGGGATCGAGGCCGACTTCGCGTGGCGCGCGACGACCAACTTCACGCTCTACGGCGCGGTGTCCTACAACGATACCGAGCTGACTGACGTGGACGCCCAGGTTATCGAGCTTGCCCCGATCGGTAGCCAGTTGCCGCTGGTCCCCGAACTGCAGGCCAGCCTTCGTGGCCGGTACGAGCAGTCGCTGGATTGGCAGTGGGCCGACTTCGGTTACGTCCAGGTCTCGGGCAAGTACGCGGGTGACTCGTTCAGTTCGCTGGTTGCCGAAGAGCGTCGTAAGCAGGATGCCTACGCGATCTTCAATGCGGCAGCCGGCGTGTCCAGCGGAAGCTGGACTGCGGAGCTGTTCGTGGAGAACCTGTTCGATGAGCGCGCCGAGCTGTTCATCAACACGCAGGACGACATCCCGCGCATCACGACCAATCGTCCGACCACTGCCGGCATCCGGTTGACCTACCGGTTCCTGCCGCTGTAACCGCGACGAAGGCATCCGGGCGGGACGGTACAATGATGCGATGGCTGAATCCAGTACATCGCAATCGCCGTCCCGTTCGGACGCCTCATTGAACGATGCCGAAGCGCTGCTCAAGCAGCAGCGATTCGGTGACTCCCTCCAGTGCGTCCAGGCCGTCCTGGACGCCTCTCCGGAACTTCCGAGGGCGCTGTTCCTCGCCGCCGTCAATCTTCGCTACCTGCGCCGCTTCGACGACGCGCTGAGCGCGCTGGACCGGTTGGTCCGAGTGGCGCCCGACTATGGCCGCGCCTTTCAGGAGATCGGCCACAATCACCGCGACCGCGGCCGGATCGAGTCGGCCTGCGAGGCCTATGCGCGGGCGACCGAACTGAACCCCGGCCTGCTGGCGTCGTGGCGATTCCTGGCCGAGCTGCGCCAGCGACGCGGCGACGCCGAAGCGGCGCGCGTGGCTGCCTCGAACTTCAAGCGCCTGGCCGATCTCCCGCGCGAGCTGGTCACCGTGACCAGCCAGCTGCACGAAGGCAGGATCTACAAGGCCGAGCAGCTCTGCCGGCATTTTCTGCAGAATCATCCGCATCACCCCGAGGCCATGCGCCTGCTGGCCGCGATCGGGATGCAGCTGCACGTTTACGACGATGCCGAGTTCCTGCTCGAGAGCGTGCTGGAACTCGAGCCGGGTTTCGACCTGGCGCGCATGGACTACGTCAAGGTGTTGCACCAGCGCCAGAAGTTCGGCGAGGCCTGGGAAGCGGCCGCCGAGCTGCGCCGCCGGATGCCGGGCAACCTGGCCGCCGAGCTCGCCTACGCCAACCAGTGTTCGGCGATCGGCCGCTACGACGAATCCCTGGAGGTCCTGGAACCGCTGATCGCGCGTTCGCCGCAGCCGTGGAACGTGCAGATGCTCAGGGGCCACGCGCTGAAGACGATCGGGCGGCACGACGAAGCGGTTGCGGCGTATCGCGCCGCGTATCGTGGGCGACCGGCGTTCGGCGACGCCTGGTGGTCGCTGGCCAACATGAAGACCTTCCGATTCGACGACGAAGAGATCGAGCGGATGCGCGCGTTGATCGATGCGGGTGGGCTGACGCCGATCGATGCATTCCACTTGCGCTTCGCGCTGGGCAAAGCGCTGGAAGATCGCGAGCAGTGGGCCGAGTCGTACACCCACTACGCCGAGGGCAACGCGATCAAGCGATCCCAGGTCGATTACAGCGCCGATCGCATGAAGGACGACTTCGATCGCCAGGAGGCCTTCTTCACGCCCGAGCGTGCAGCCAAGCTGCTCGAGGGCGGGCATGATGCGCCCGACCCGGTATTCATCGTCGGCCTGCCGCGCGCCGGTTCGACGCTGATCGAGCAGATCCTGGCCTCGCACCCGGCCATCGACGGGACGTTGGAACTGCCGAACATCCTCGCGATGGCGCACCGGCTCAACGGGCGGCGCCGACGCGACGACGAGCCGCGCTATCCGGCCGTGCTGGCCGACATGACGCCCGCAGAGCGCGCCGCGCTCGGTCGCCAGTTCATCGACGAGACCCGCATCCACCGCCAGGATGCGCCGCTGTTCCTCGACAAGATGCCGAACAATTTTCGCCATCTGGGCCTGATCTTCTCGATCCTGCCCAATGCCCGGGTGATCGACGCACGCCGCTCGCCGATGGGCTGCTGCTTTTCCGGCTTCAAGCAGTTGTTCGCCGAAGGGCAGGAGTTCAGCTACAGCCAGACCGATATCGGCCGCTACTATCGTGATTACGTGGGCCTGATGGAGCACTGGAACCGGGTCTACCCGGGCCGGATCCTGCAGGTCGACTACGAAGACGTCGTCGACGACCTCGAAACGCAGGTCCGGCGGATGCTCGATTACCTCGGCCTCGAGTTCGATCCGGCCTGCGTGGCGTTCCATCGCACGCAGCGATCGGTCCGGACGGCCAGCTCCGAGCAGGTCCGCCAGCCGATCTACCGCTCCGGCGTCGAGCAGTGGCGGCATTACGAACCCTGGCTGGACGAGCTCGAGTCCGCCCTTGGACCGGAACTCGCGGCGTCGGGCGCGGTCGATGAATCTCGCTCCCACAACGACAATGAAAAAGGAGGCTGACCCCGATGGAATCGAAGGAACAGATCGTCGAGAACTGGCTGCCGCGGTACACCGGCACGCCGATCGAGGATTTCGGCAAGTACATCCTGCTGACCAATTTCGACAATTACGTCGAGAAATTCGCCGCCAAGCTCGGGGCCGAGATCCGAGGCCGTGACAAGGCCATGCGTAACGCCACCGTCGACGGCCTGTCGATCATCAATTTCGGCATGGGTAGCGCCAACGCCGCGACCATCATGGACCTGTTGAGCGCGGTGTCGCCGAAGGCCGTGCTGTTTCTCGGCAAGTGTGGAGGGCTGAAGAAGAAGAACGCGCTCGGCGACATGATCCTGCCGATCGCCGCGATCCGCGGCGAGGGCACCTCGAACGATTACTTTCCGCCGGAAGTCCCGTCACTCCCGGCGTTCACCCTGCAGCGTGCGGTGTCGTCGACCATCCGCGACCACGATCTCGACTACTGGACCGGTACCGTCTACACCACCAATCGGCGCGTCTGGGAGCACGACAAGGCCTTCAAGAAATACCTCCGCCGGACCCGGTGCATGGGTATCGACATGGAAACGGCGACCATCTTCGTCACCGGTTTCGCCAACCGCATCCCGACCGGCGCGCTACTGCTGGTATCCGATCAGCCGATGGTGCCCGACGGCGTCAAGACCGATGCCAGCGATCGGAAAGTGACCGAGCACTTCGTCGATGCGCAGATCGATATCGGTATCGATGCGTTGAAGGAGATCCGCAACGAGGGGCGGTCGGTCAGGCACCTTCGTTTCGACGGATAGAGGGCGGTGGGGCTGCCGGCCCGGGTGGTCCGATTGGGTGTCGCCCAGCCAGCGGGCGACGATGAGCGCCCCCGCCGGATCGGTGGTGATGTGTCAGCTGGCGGTCTGGCAACCGAGGCAATCAGCGTATTCCACGCAACCATCCACCGGCGCGGCCAAACGCTTGCCGCTGTGGGTCGTCCTGCGCGTACATCGGAAATCCTGCATCAGCCCCTGAAAGAAGAACGCCCGGCACGAGGCCGGGCGCTCCATGCTCGAGAGCAAAGTACGCCGACTACTGGACTTCGAGCGTGAACTGCTCGGACACCCAGCCTTCCTGACCGTCGCCGGCCCGGATATTGACCCAGCCGCTGGCGCGACCGAGCACATCGACGATATCCCCGGACGCCAGTGCAAACACCACAGGATTGGAGGTGCCGGGCCCCTGCCGCACGTTGAGCGAGCTGGCGGTGATCACGACCCGCTCCCCGCTGGCCGAAGCGCCCCCGGACGCCGCCGGGCCGCCGGCGGCGTAGGGGTTGCCCATCGCGTCATAGCGCAGCATCGAGTCCGGCGTGACCGAGATGACGTACTCGACGGCCGCGCCGATGACCTGGCGCAGGGCCTTCTCGCGCGGCGTGTTCTTCCACGACGACAGTGAACCGCCGAGCGCATAACTGCCGGTGTATCCGGCCAGGGCGCCGCCGAGATTGAAATCGCTGGCCTCGCCCTCGACGCTGGTCGCGGCCAGCACGCGGCTGGTGGTGGCGTCGACGACGCGCAGATCGATGGCCATGTGGGCTGAACGCGAACCGCCGGCCAGTGCGCCGAGCACCCGGCCGATGTCGCCGCCGCCGATGCTGCCGGTCGTTCCCCCGGAGTCTGCCGCGAATTCGGTCACTGCGGCGACGATCAGCAGTTCAGCGCCCTCGATCTCGCCAATGGCTGCCGCGGTATCGGAGCGGACTCGGCCGGACGCACCGAGGTCCTGTTCGGTCAGCAACGAGTCCAGCGCGTCGCGCTCGAGTACGATGAAGCGACCCGAATTGACCAGCGCCGTGGTCAGCATGTCGGCCATGCCGTCGCCGATCGACGGGCTGTACCAATTGGCAACGCTGGCTGCGGTCTTGTTGTCGAACCGGGCCACGGCAATCCTGGCCTTGGGCCCGTTGTACGACTCGGCCGCCACGTCGGCCATGTTCCGGCCCGAACTGTCGCGCACATTGGTCGTGGTGCCGGTGGCCGGGCAGCCGGTCAGAATCGTGGCGGCCAGCGCGGCGACGGCCGCGGTGCGGATGAAGGTCTTCATTCGGAGCTCCTCCTCGGATCTTCGCGTTTGGTTACTGGACGTCGAGCGTGGCGCCGGCCTCGACCCAGCCGGTCCGGCCCTGGTCGTCGCGGACCTGGATCCAGTCGCCGGCGCGGACAGTGGCCTCGACGATCGTACCCGAACTCAACGAAAAGGCGATCGCGCTGGAAGCGTTCGGCCCCTGGTGGGCGTTCGCGGCGTTGGCGGTGATCACCACGCGGTCGCCGCCTCCGGACGCTGCCGGCGCTCCGCTTCCGCCGCTCGGCGCGGCGCGGCCGCCGGCGTCGTAGCGCAGCATCTGCGGCGGCGTCACGGAAATCACGTAATCCACGGCGGCCTCGATCACGTCGCGCAGGGCCTTTTCACGCGGAGTGTTCTTCCAGCCCGACAGTGAACCGCCGAGCGCATAGTTGCCGGTGTAACCACCGAGCGCGCCGCCGAGATTGAAATCCTTGGCTTCGCCCTCGACGCTGGTCGCGGCCAGCACCCGGCTGGTGGTCGAGTCGACCACGCGCAGGTCGATGGCCATGTGGGCAGAGCGCGAGCCGCCGGCGATCGCACCGAATGCGCGGCCGATGCGGCTGCCGCCGAGACTGCCCGATGTGCCACCGGAATTGCCGTCGAACTCGGTCACCGCGGCCACGATCAGCAGCTCCGCGCCCTCGATTTCGCCGATGGCCGCCGCCGTGTCCGAGCGGATGCGGCCGGACGCGCCCAGATCCTGTTCGGTCAGCACGGTGTCGAGGCTTTCACGCTCGAGCACGATGTAGCGGCCGGAGTTGACCAGCGCCGTGGTCAGCATGTCGGCCATGCCGTCGCCGATCGATGGGCTGTACCAGTTCTGCGAGTCGGCGGTCTTGTTCTCGAACCGGGCCACGGCAATGCGTGCCTTGGGTCCATTGTAGGCGTCGGCCTGGGCTTCGGCGATGCTGCGGTCGGAACTGTCCCGAACTCGGACGGTGGTGCCGGCCTGCGCGAAGGCTTCGCCGAGCATGGCGGTGAGTGCAAGGCCGATGACCAGGCTGGAAATCCAGTGTTTCATGTGTGCTCCCGAACGGTTCGAGTGAGTGCTTTCGATAGGTTATAGCCGCTTGCCGCGGATCCATGCAACCTGTATACGGATTCCCGGCAGGAAAGCAGCCACTGCCGGGCCGTGGAGTATCAGTCGGCGCGCGAGGCCGTCGGTCGGCCGATCGCCCGGTGTTCGAAGCCCATCCTGGCCAGCTCGGCCGGGTCGTAGATATTGCGGCCGTCGAAGATGACCGGCTGGATCAGGTCCGCCCGGAGCCGGTCGAAGTCGGGGCTCCAGTAGGCCTTCCACTCGGTCACGACCACCAGCGCATCGGCACCGTCGGTTGCCGCGTATGGATCGTCGACCAGGACCAGGTCGTCGCGCTCGCCGTAGGCGGCCCGGATCGCCGCCATGGCCTTCGGATCGTGGGCCCGGACGGTGGCGCCGGCCGCCCAGAGGGCTTCGATCAGCACCCGGGCCGGGGCCTCGCGGATGTCGTCGGTCTCGGGCTTGAACGCCAGGCCCCAGACCGCGAAACAGCGATCGGAGAGATCACTGCCGAAGCGGTCGATGATCTTCTCGTGCAGTCGACGCTTCTGGTCGCGGTTGACGAGCTCGACGGCCTCCAGGATGCGCGCCGGACGGCCGTGGGCAGTGGCGGTGCGGGCCAGCGCCCGGATGTCCTTCGGGAAGCAGGAGCCGCCGAAGCCGACGCCGGGATAGATGAAGTGATAGCCGATCCGGGGATCGGAGCCGATGCCGTTGCGGACCCGCTCGATGTCGGCGCCGACGTCCTCGGCCAGGTTGGCCAGCTCGTTCATGAACGAGATTTTGGTCGCCAGCATCGCGTTGGCGGCGTACTTGGTCAACTCGGCCGACGCGATGTCCATCGCGATGATCTTCTCGTGGTTGCGGTTGAACGGCGCGTAGAGGTGGCGCAGCTGCCGCTCCGACCGCTCGTCGGCCACGCCGATGATGATCCGGTCGGGCGCCATGAAATCCTTGACGGCCGCGCCTTCCTTGAGGAATTCGGGGTTCGAGGCCACGCGCGGATCCAGGCCGTCGCCGGTTGTTTCCCGGATGGCGTCGCGCACCCGGGCCGCCGTACCGACCGGGACCGTCGACTTGGTCACCACCAGCTGCTCTTCGGTCAGGACCCGGCCGATCTGCCGGGCCACGGCCAGGACGGCGCGAAGATCGGCCGAACCGTCTTCGTCCGACGGCGTACCCACGGCGATGAACACGACTTCGCCGTATCGTGTCGCAGCCTCGGCGTCGGTGGTGAAGGCCAGCCGGCCGGCGGCATGATTGCGCTTGACCAGCGCCTCGAGGCCGGGCTCGTAGATCGGGATCTCGCCGCGCTCCAGCCGCGCCACCTTGTCGGCGTCGATGTCCATGCAGATCACGTGGTTGCCGACCTCGGCGAGGCAGGCGCCCGTGACCAGTCCGACATATCCGGTACCGAAAATGCTGACGCGCATCCGAGTGCCCTCTTGTTACGAAACCGCCGAATCTATCCCAGCCGGATTACTGAAATGCTGCGCTGCCGATCTCCGGAAGCCCTGCTCGCTTGCTGGAGGCGAAATCGCATTGAAGCGTAGCGAGCGAGCGCGTACCGGTGGCCGCCAGCGCGCAGGACCCGCAGCGCACTCATGTGCGTGAGGACTCCGAGTACTGCCGGCCGCCGTCACGCGTACACGCAGTAGCTTCAGTGCGATTCCTGGAGGTCGGCGATCATCGCTTTCAGGAACCGTGCCGCCTCGCCGCCGGTGCAGACCCGGTGGTCGAACGTCAGCGAAAGCGGAATCATGCGGTGGGCTTCCATACCGCCGAGGACCGGGACCACTTCGTGGCGCAGCACGCCTGCGGCGACGATGGCGACGCACGGCGGATTGATGATCGGCGTCGCGTACCGTCCGGCGAACACGCCGAAGTTCGACAACATGATCGTGTAGTCCTTCAGGTCTTCGGGCGGGATCGAACGGTTCTTCGCATTGTCCCGCAATCGATTGATTTCATTGCGAAGCCCTTGGTGATCTGAGGCGTGCACGTCGCGCAGACGGGCAACGAACAGCCCGTCCGGCGTATCGACGGCCATGCCGACGTGCATGCCCTTGTGGACCATCCGCATGTTCTGTTCGTCGTCGTACCAGGCGTTCAGGCCCGGTTCGGCCCGAGCGCCGGCCCACAGCGAGCGCAGCAGGCGGACGGTGATGTCCTCACCCGGCCGCCAGGCGTGGATATCGGCATCGTCCATGATCGTCGTCGGAACGACGCGCTTGTGCGATTCGCTCATCGCCCGGGCCATGGTGCGGCGGGTGCCGCGGATCGGTTCCCAATCGCCGCTGGGCGCGGCCTGTGCCGGGGCCGGGGCCGGGCTGGGCGTCGGCGCTGGAGCGGGTGCCGGAGCCGGAGCCGGAGCGGCCGCCGGCGCTTCCCGGGTCGGACCGCCTTCGGCGACCTTGCGCACGTCGGCCGACGTGACCACACCGTCCGGCCCGGTCGGTTCGACGTCGGCAAGATTCACCTTCAGCTTGCGGGCAAGCGCTCGAACCGCAGGCGTGACCTTGACGCCGCCGACGTTGGAATGGGCCTGTTGGACTACTTCGTCGGAGGTCGTCACGTTGCCGACGACAGTGCCCGAATCGGCGCGCTCCTCTTCGTCGGCCTGGCCGGCATCGTCGCCGGCCGGCTCGGTGGCCGGGACGTCCTCGACCTCGGCCCCGGCCGGGGCATCGCCCTGACCGGCGCCTTCGCCGGTGTCGAAATCGACCAGCGGCGCGCCGGTCTTGATCACGTCGCCGGCCTGGCCGTGGAATTTCGCGACCTTGCCGGTGTACGGGGAGGGGACTTCGACCACCGCCTTGGCGGTTTCCATGGACACGATGGGGTCGTCGACCTTGACGTCGTCACCCTCGGCGACCAGCCATTCGACGATCTCGGCGTCCGGCAGGCCTTCACCGAGGTCCGGGAGGTTGAATGTCTTCATGAGAACTCCAGCGTTTCCTTGGCCGCGTGCACGATACGCTCGGTGCTCGGCATGTAGTTCATTTCACTTCGATACAGCGGCATGATGGTGTCGTACCCGGTCACGCGCTTGACCGGTGCCACCAGGTGCAGGATGCCGGCATCGGCCAGCCCGGCGGCGATCTCGGCGCCGACGCCGCAGTGCTTCGGCGCCTCGTGGACGATCACGCAGCGGCCGGTCTTCTCGACCGACTCGAGGATGGTGTCCATGTCGATCGGCGCGACGGTGGCCACGTCGATGACCTCGGCGCTGACGCCAGCCTTCTCGAGCTCGACGGCCGCCTCCATGGTTTCCTTGACCATCGCTCCCCAGGTGACCAACGTGACGTCGGTGCCGTCGCGCAGCACGAAGCAGACGTCCAGCGGCAGTTCTTCGCCGGAGTCCTCGACCTCTTCGCGCTGCCAGCGGTAGATCCGCTTCGGCTCGAGAAACACGACCGGGTCCGGATCGCGGATCGCTCCCAGCAGCAGGCCGTAGGCGCGGCTCGGCGACGACGGGATCACCGTGCGGACGCCCGGGAAGTGCGCCCAGGTCGCTTCGTTGCTGTCGGAGTGATGCTCGGGCGCGTGGATTCCGCCGCCCCAGGGCGCGCGGAACACCGCCGGGCAGCTCATGCGGCCGCGGGTCCGGTGGCGCAGGCGGGCGGCGTGATTCACGATGTGGTCGACCATCGGGTACATGAAGCCCTCGAACTGGGCCTCGACGATCGGCCTCATGCCCTGAGCAGCCATGCCAACGGCCATGCCGGCGATCATGACCTCGGCCAGCGGGGTATCGATGACGCGGTCGTCGCCGAATTTCGCGTTCAGGCCGGCGGTGGCGCGGAACACGCCGCCGTTGACCCCCACGTCCTCGCCCATGACGACGACGGTGGGGTCCTGTTCCATTTCGTGGGCCAGCGCCAGGGTAACCGCTTCGACCAGAGTGATCTCGGCCATCAGTGCTGCCCTCCCTTGTGCGGGAAGCGCCGCGCGATCTCGCGCTGCTCTTCGAGGTGGTGCGGCAGGTTCTTGAACATGTAATCGAACATCGCGTCGATCGGCTGCGGATCGTTGGTGACGCGGTCCTGGTATTCGTCGACCGCGCCCTGGACCCGTTCGGCGCATTCGCCAAGCAGTTCCTCTTCCTTGACCTGGTCCCACGCGCCCTGGTCCATCAGGTAGCTGCGCAGGCGCAGCAGGGGCTCGTGCTTCCAGGCCGTGTCGACCTCGTCCTGCTCGCGGTAACGGCGGGCGTCGTCGGCGGTGGTGTGGTCGGACAGGCGGTAGGTCATCATCTCGATCACCGACGCGCCGCGCCCCTCGCGCGCTGCGGATATGGCCTTGTCCATGGCCCAGCGCGCGGCGATCAGGTCGTTGCCGTCGACCTGGACCGAGGGCAGGCCGCCGGCGATGCCTTTCTGCGCCAGCGTCCTGGCGCTGTTCTGCTTGTCGCGCGGCACCGAAATAGCCCACTGGTTGTTGACGATGACCAGCACCAGCGGCAGCTTGTACGCGCTGGCGGCGTTGATCGCCTCGAGGAAGTCGCCCTTCGACGAGCCGCCGTCGCCGACCACGCTGACCGCCACGCGCGGCTGGCCGTGCAGCTTGTAGGCCAGCGCCGCGCCGGCCGCGTGCAGGCACTGGGTGGCGATCGGCACGCACCAGGGAAAATCGTGCTTCGGTCCGGAAAAATCGTTGCCGCGCTCGTCGCCGCCCCAGTACATCAGGACATCCGACATCTTCACGCCGCGGTAGAACTGTGCGGCGTACTCGCGGTACATCGGTGCGAAGCAGTCCTCTTCGCGCATCGCCGAACCGATCGCGACGTGGGCGGCCTCGTGGCCGAGGCAGGAGGCGTAGGTGCCGAGCTTGCCGGTACGCTGCAGCGCCACGGCCTTCTTGTCGAACACCCGGGTCAGGGTCATGAGCTTGTACAGGCTGACCAGCTGCTTGACGTCGCGCGCCAGCGCCGGCACCTGCACACCGTCGACCAGCCGGCCCTCGGGATCGAGGAAGCGGAAGTAGTCGACCTTGAACGAGGCGATGGTGTCCGCCATGAAAAACCTCATTGTCTACTGGATGAGTTCGTTCGCCGGCCGCGGTCCGGACGTCTTGATGCGTCCTCCAGGAGCCACGCCGGGGCAAGCGCGGCATTATACCTGCCGTCGGAACGGGGCGGTACACTGCCGGCCCGACCGAGAACCGACGAGGGAGCCCATGGCTCACGATGACACGCGGCCGAACCGCCGCGACCTGGAGACGGGGATTCACACCGACCTGGCCGAGCGGCTGGACTACCAGGGGTACCTGGCGCTGGACCGTTTGCTCGACGCCCAGTTTCCGCTCAGCGATCCGCCGCATCACGACGAGATGCTGTTCATCATCCAGCACCAGACCGCGGAGCTGTGGTTCAAGCTGATCATCCACGAACTGAAGGCCGCGATCCGTCACCTCGAGGCCGACGACCCCTCGCCGTGCCTGAAGATCCTGGCCCGAGTCAAGATGATCCAGCAGCAGTTGTTCGACCAGTGGGCGGTGCTCGAAACGCTGACGCCCAGCGAGTACGTACAGTTTCGCGGCGTGCTCGGCACTTCGTCGGGCTTCCAGTCCTTCCAGTACCGGACCGTCGAGTTCCTGCTCGGCAACAAGAACGCCGACCTGGTCCAGGTCTTCGACCACCAGCCTGCCGTGCGCGACGAGCTCCGGGCCGTCCTCGAGGCGCCGTCGCTGTACGACGCCTTCATCCGCTATCTCGGCCGGCTGGGCCTGTCGGTCCCGGCCGAGCGCGTCGAACGCGATTTCGCCGAGCCGCACGAGTTCAGCGAAGCGCTGGTCGAGGTGCTGGTCGGTATCTACCGCGATCCCGGCCGGTGGTGGACCGAGTACGCGCTGTGCGAGCGCCTGATCGACGTCGAGGAATCGTTCCAGCTGTGGCGCTACCGGCATCTCAAGACCGTCGAGCGGGTGATCGGCCACAAGACCGGCACCGGGGGCTCGAGCGGCGTCGACTTCCTCGAGCGAGCGCTGAAGCTGCGGTTCTTCCCGGAGTTGATCGAGGTCCGGACGCGGCTCTAGTGGGCCATGCGGTGGTTTGGGTAGGCCGGCAGGCCTGTGCAATAATCAGCGTGATCCGGGCCACGATGTCCGGCCATTCAATCAATAGAACAACGGGGTAGATCCATGAAAAAGATTCAGACGCTGCTCAGCCGGACGCTCGTCCCGGTGGCTGCGCTGGCCGCCTGCCTGTCGGCCAGTGCCCAGACCATCGACGTGCCCGGACTCGGGGACGACGTGACCGTCTACACCGACGCCGACGGCATCCCGACCATCGTCGGCGAGACCGAAGCCGACGTCACCTTCGTGCAGGGCTACCTGCACGCGCGCGATCGCTTCTTCCAGATGGATTTCCTGCGGCGCGTCGCTTCCGGCACGCTGGCCGAGCTGCTCGGCGAAGGGGCGCTGGCCAACGACATCCAGCTGCGTACGCTGGGTCTGCGCCGGGCGGCGCTGGCCACATGGTCCGGGCTGAACGCCGAGGAAAAAGGCTGGGTCAAGGCCTACGCCGATGGGGTCAACGCCTGGCTGGCCACCAATCCGCTGCCGCCGGAATACGGGCCGCTGGAACTCACCTCGGCAGGCTCCTGGTCGCCGGTGGACTCGCTGGCGATCGGCAAGTTGCTCGCTTTCCAGCTGTCGTTCGACTCCAGCGACGCTGACCTGACCGTGCAGCTGCTGACCTACCAGGGCGTCGGAGACTTCGCCGGCTTCGACGGCACGGCATTGTTCTTCCAGGACATCGCCCGGGTCGCGCCGGAAGACGACCGGGTCTCGATCCCGACCTGGTTCGCCGATGCCGGCATCATCCCGGTGCCGGGCGGCTCGGCCAAGTCCGCGGCCAAGAACATCGAGCCGCAGATCTACCGCCTCCCGGCCGGCGCCGAGCAGCTGGCCGATACGCTGAAAGCCCATGTCGACGCGCTGCAGCAGCTGCCGGTGATCGGAAAGTCGATCGCACGCGCCGAGGAGCCGGCCGGCTCGAACTGGTTCGTGGTCTCCGGCGACGTGACCGCCAGCGGCTATCCGATCCTGGCCAACGATCCGCACCTCGGACTCGAGATGCCGTCGACCTTCACCAAGGAAAACCTGGTGATCCGGGGCGAGGACGTGGCCGTCAGCGGGGTGGCCTTTGCCGGCACGCCGCTGGTCATCCAGGGCTGCAACACCCATATCTGCTGGGGATCGACGGTGAACTCCACCGACGTCACCGACTACTACCAGGAGCAGTTCCTGGTCAACAATTTCGGCCTGCCCACCCACACGATCTACAACGGCGAGCCGGAACCGGTCCAGTACGTGTTCCAGTCGTATTTCGTCAACGGCGTCGGCGACGGCGAGCCGGACAACGTGTCGCGCGCCAACGTCGGCTACGACGCCGGTGGAATCACCTTCATCGTGCCGCGCCGCAACAACGGCCCCATCGTCTCCCAGCCTTCGCCCACCTCGGGGGTATCCGTCCAGTACTCGGGCTGGGGTCCGACCTATGAACTGGCGACCTTCCGCGACTGGGCCCGGGCGAAGAACCTGGAGCAGTTCGAAGAAGGCCTGAAGAACTTCACCATCGGCGGCCAGAACTTCGCCTATGCCGACGTCGAAGGCAATATCGCCTACTACACCACCGGCACGGTCCCGCTGCGCGCCGATCTGCAGGGCAACACCGTCGACGGCGGCGTGCCGCCGTTCCTGATCCGCGACGGCAGCGGCGCGCTGAACCACGAGTGGCTGCCGGTCGACGGCGAGCCGGTGACTCGCGGGATCAACTTCGCGGCACTGCCGTTCGAGGAAATGCCTCAGATCGTGAATCCGGAATCCGGCTATATCGCCAACGCCAACAACGATCCGGTCGGCACCACGCTGGACAACAACGCGCTGAACCAGCTGCGTCCCGGCGCCAATGGCATCTATTACCTCGGCTTCGAATACCCCGGCCTGCGCCAGGGGCGGATCGACCGCGTCCTCCAGGACCTGATCGCCTCCGGCGACCCGATCACCGTTGACGACATCAAGGCGCTGCAGGCCAACAACCAGATGCTCGACGCCGAGATCGTCGTTCCGTTCATCCTGGAGGCCTTCGACAACGCCACCGCCGAGGGTGCATGGCCCGGCCTGGCCCAGTTCGCGCTGAGCCCGGCGATCCAGGAAGCCATCGGCCGCCTGGCGGCCTGGGACTTCTCGACGCCGACGGGCATCCCGCAGGGCTTCGACCCGGGCGACGACCCGATGGACCTGCAGGCTCCGGACCAGGCCGAGATCGACGCGAGCATCGCGGCGACCATCTATTCGGTGTTCCGCGGCCAGGCCATCGCCAACACCATCGACGGGACCTTGAGCGCCATCGGCCTGCAGGACGTGTTGCCGAGCAGCCGGATCGCCAACCGTGCGTTCATGAACCTGCTGCAGAGCTTCGACACCAACATGGGGATCGGCGCCTCGGGCATTCCGTTCTTCAACGTTCCCGACGCGCCGGACATGACGACGGCGCGAGACGTGGTGCTGCTGGCCAGCCTGAACGATGCGTTGGGCCTGCTGGCCAGCGACGAGTTCGCCCCCGCCTTCGGCAATTCCATGAACCAGGACGATTACCGCTGGGGTCTGCTGCACCGCATCGTGTTCGAGCATCCGCTGGGCGTCGATCCGTTCAACGTGCCGAACGGCGGCGGGCTGACCCAGGTCGCTCCGGACCTGCCGGGCGTGGCGCGCGGCGGCGGCTACGACGTGGTCGATGCCTCGGGTCACAGTGCCCGTGCCGACGGCCTGAATGAGTTCATGTTCGGCTCGGGCGCCGCCCGCCGGGTGGTCGCCGAGATGACCCCGTCGGGCCCGGCGGCCGACGAGATCATTCCGGGTGGACGCAGCGGCATCCTGCTGAGTCCGTTCTACACCAACCAGCTGATGCGCTGGCTGGTCCACGACTACCTGCCGCTGGACATCGGTGAAGCGGCAGCCGCCGGCAGTGCCGCGCAGGTCGAGACCTTCACCACGCCGTAGTCGCTCCCGGAAGCAGGATTCCGGAACGTGCCCGCCCCGTGCGGGCACGTTTTTATTCGGGCCGCGGAATTCCGCGGCGAAAACTCCGGTTGTCCACAGATGAACAAGGATCAACCCGGATCACGCATCGTCACGGATCGAACTGCTGGCGGTTCGAACGACGACGGCCGCGACATTGCGCGGTGCGTTCGGAGCCCGGAATCGGGTGGTCGATCTTCATCCGCGTTGATCCGTGTTCACCTGTGGGCCATCGGATCCGATACGGTCGCCGGCCTCCCGCAGTTGACCGGTTGCAGGGCGCGTGAAAGAATCCTGACATGTTCGCCGTCCGGATCATGTCCTCGTGAATCCCCCGACCCGCCATCCGATCGCCAAGGTCGATACCGCCTGGTTGCGCATGGAGCAGCCGACCAACCTGATGATGATCACCGGCGTGATGGTGTTCCACGAGAAGGTGGACTACGAGCAGCTCAAGGAAATCATCCGATCGCGGTTCCTCGCGTTCCCGCGGTTTCGCCACAAGGCGGTCCAGACTTCTCGTGGCGCGTTCTGGGAGGAAGACGAGGACTTCGAGATCACCTCGCACGTGCGTCGCATCGCACTGCCGGGCGACGCCGGTCGCGAGGAGCTGCAGGAGTTCGTCTCCGAGCTCGCCTCGACGCCGCTCGACCAGTACCGTCCGCTCTGGCAGTTCCACTACGTCGAGAACTACGTCGAGGGTCCGGCGCTGATCTCCAGGATTCACCACTGCTATGCCGACGGCATCGCCCTGGTCCAGGTGATGCTTTCGCTGACCGACTCCGACCGGGTCCGCTCGATGGAGCGGGTCGAACCCGAGAAGTGGAAGCATCATCGCGCGAGGGAGTCGAACGTCTTCAAGCGACTGGTGGAGCCGGCCCGCGAGGGCATCGACGCTGTCCAGCACCTGGGGCAGAAACTGGTCGAGGAGGCCGCGTCGCTGATCCGTGATCCGTCCCAGGCGACCGAGTACGCCGAAGCCGGCTCCGAGATCCTGTCCGAGCTGGCCACGCTTCTGCTGCTCCACGACGATCCTCCGTCGCGCCTCAAAGGGAAGCTCGGCATCCGGAAGAAAGTCGCCTGGACCGAGCCGCTGCCGCTCGACGAAGTCAAGGCCGTCAGCCACGCGCTGGGTTGCACCGTCAACGACGTGCTGATCGGGATCATGACCGGCGCGCTGCACCACTACCTGACCGATTACGGCGATGATCCTTCGGAACTGGAGATTCGCGCGACGATCCCGGTCAATCTGCGGCCGCTGGAACACGCCAAGGACCTCGGCAATCACTTCGGCACGGTCTTCCTGGACCTGCCGATCTGGGAGGCGAACCCGCTTTCACGGGTGTTCCGGGTGGCCGAAAACATGCACCGTCTCAAGAAATCCAAGCAGGCGACCGTGTCGCTGGGCCTGCTGGCGACAGTGGGCATGGCGCCGCTCAAGGTGCAGAAAGCGGCGCTGGAGTTGTTCGCTCGAAAGGCCACCACCGTGCTGACCAACGTCCCGGGGCCCCGGGAGTCGCTCTACATGGCCGGATCCGAAATCGGCCAGATGATGTTCTGGGTGCCGCAGAGCGAATCCATCGGCATGGGCATCAGCATCCTCAGCTACAACGGGAAGGTCTTCTGCGGCGTGATCACCGACAACCGCCTGGTGCCCGATCCAGAGCGCGTCGTCGAGCGCTTCGGGCACGAGTTCGAAAACCTGTTGAGCCTGGTCATGATGCTCGGCCCGGGCGCAGACCGCAGCCCCCAGGACGTCGAGAACCAGGTCCAGGCCTGGCTGGACGAGGTAGGGGGAATTCCGGAATAGCGGAGAGCGGCTCGTGCGGCCGGAGGCCGCGTGCAGTGGCCCCGTCCTTGCCCGCCCCCCGTCGGGCTTCCTCGGGTAGTCGCTGACCCACTCTGCACAAAGCGCATTTGCTGGGCGGAGCCGCCACTCGAATGACCGAACCCCGCTCGGGCGAGCCGGGCCTGAGCGACCCGAAGAAACGCCGCCGCGCCCGCGCCGCGTTGTCCGGAACGTCCCCGGTCCTTTCAGTTCAGGGTAATGACTCGCTGGCGAACCGGACGTCCAGCGCCTGCATCGCATCGATCGGCTTCTTGTCAGCAGCCCTGGCGTAGGCGCCGTTCGATTCGTCGAGTTTCTTGTCGCCGTAGAGCAGGTACAGGCCGTTGCCGTATTCGATCCAGGTGATCGGGGCGTCGGACAGGCGGAGAGCCTCCTCGAAATACTCGATGGCCTTGTCGGCGCTCGCGCCGTAGGTCATCGACCCGACCAGCTTGCCGACCTTGGCGATGATCTCGGCGTGGTAGAGGCCCATCGCGGTCTGCGCTTCGCCGTGTTTCGGCGCCAGTTCGAGGGTGCGTTCGAGCGACGCCTTGATCTTGCCGCCGAGCCCCTGGCTCAGCGCCTTGGCCACTGAGATGCACTGGCTGTAGCGGCCGAGGTTGTAGGCGTGGAAGTAATGCGCGTTCGGATCGGTCGGAAAGGCCGCGATGGCGCGCTCTGAGCGTTCGATCCCGGCCTGGTAGATCGCCTGCTTGACCGCGTCGTCCTCTTCCAGGTAGTCGGCGTAGATGCCGGCCGCCTTGTTCGCCAGCGTATGCGCCGCGTCGCCGGCCGCTTCGGCCGCATCGACCGCAGCAGCGAAGTCGCCGGCGTGGAAGGCGCGCCAGCCCTCGATGATGTCTTCATCGTCCGGCCACGGCTCCAGGTCGCCGGCGTGGAGCGAGGTCCAGGCCTTCTTCAGCGCGGCGCCGGGATAGGCGAACCCGGCGGTATCGAGGTCGATCTCGGCCCATTTTCCTGTGTCCATCATGATGCTTCCCGTCCGGCTTTTTCTTCTCGAATTCCCCATATTCTGCCCGTTCCAGGGGATCGCGGCCAGCCGGCGGACGCGAAGGGATCGCTTTTTCTAGTGTGACTGCTCTAGAAATCGGGTCTACATTGATCATCAAACGGGCACACCTGCCCACGGATTCCACAGTATTCGAGGTGTTCGACATGGCGAAGAAAGCCGCAAAGAAGAAGGTCGCGAAAAAGAAGAAGGTCGTCCGCAAGACGTCCGCTCGGAAGCCGAGCTCTCCGGTCAACAAGGTGCAGGACAACGCCCATGAAATCTGGCTGGCCGGCCTGGGTGCATTTTCCCTGGCGCAGGAAGAGGGCGTCAACCTGGTTCGCAAGGGCGGCAAGCTCGTCAACGAGCGGACCGGTCAGGTGATCAGCGAGAGCTCGAAGCTGTTCGACCGCCTGGTCTCCGAGGGTCGCAAGCTCGAAGGCAAGGGCAAGAAGATGGCCGGAAATGCCGTCGGCGGCGTGCGTTCGGACGTGGAAGGCCGCGTCGACAAGGCGCGCGAACAGGCCCGGACCAACTGGGACAAGCTGGAAAAGGTCTTCGAGGAGCGCGTGGCTCGCGCCCTGTCGAAGCTCGGCGTCCCGACCTCCGAAGAAATCCAGGAACTGAGCGAACGCGTGCAGGAACTCAACGTTCGCGTGCGTGAACTGGCCAAGGCGCAGGGCGCCAGCAAGGCCGCGGCCAGCAAGCCGGCCGCCAAGAAGACCACGACCAAGAAAACCACGACCAAGAAGTCGTAAGGGTCGCTTCGTTCCTGACCATCGAGTCTACCCCGAAGCAGCCGGAGTTCTCTCCGATCCTGCTTTTTTACCCGGGCCTCGGCCCGGGTTTTTTTTATCGGTCGCTCTTGATTACCCGGATCGATAGGCCTGCCCGAGCCGCTCGAAGGCCGCCCGCGCATCGCCGGCCAGGTAGGGGCTGACCAGGCTCATCACCTGCCAGGCCGCCCGGTCGGGCCGGGGTTCACGGGCCGGCTCCAGCACCTGGTCGAACGCCACCCAGTAGCTCGAGACCAGGATCATGGTCCGGACCAGCGTCTGCCGCGGATCGTCCTCGATGACCATCTCGTCGTTCCGGACCAGGGCGCCGAGCATCAGGTCGGCAGTCTTCATGGACAGCCGCAGGATTCCCCGCATGCGGCGATGCAGCCCCGGATATCGATGGCAGAGGTCGGTCAGGTCGCGATAGACGAAGCGGAATTCGCCGATGGTCTCGAACACCAGGTGGAGAAACAGCCAGGCGTCGTCGACCTCGATGCGGTCCGGTGCCCCGTCGCCGAGCAGCTCGAGCATGCGTTGCTGGAACCGGTCGAACAGGGTCTCGACCAGCTGTTGCTTGGTCCGGAAGTGGTAGTGCAGGTTCCCCGGGCTGATGTCCAGCGCATCGGCGATCGCATTGGTCGTGGTCGCCGATTCGCCCTCGTGATTGAACAGCTCGAGCGTGATTTCGAGAATCCGTTCCCGGGTGTTCCGGCGAGTCACGTGGGCCTGGATCAGCCGGTCAGCGAATCGACCAGTCCGATGTACTGCTTCTTCGCCTCGTCCGGCTCGGTGCCCTGGAGCTTCTCCCAGGCTTCGTACTTGGCGACGCCGACGAAATCGAAGAATCCGGGCTTGTCTCCAGTGACGTCCCCCTCCGAGCCTTGCTTGTAGAGCGCATACAACTTCAGCAGCGTGTCGTTGTCGGGCCGCTCGTCGAGCGCCTGGACGCGCTCCGCTGCAGCTTCGAACTCGGCCTTCAGATCACTCACGTCATTATCCTCGCAGGCAGTCTCTTCGTTCGTATTCTTCTAGCATGCAGTCGGCCACGGGTCAACGTCGGGTGCCGGAGTGCTGGTCAGGAGGGCGGCCCAGCGGCTATCCTACGGCTCGAGGGAATTCGACCGTACAGGAGAGCTTCATGGCCTATTTCGTCACCGGGGGCACCGGCTTCATCGGGCGCAACCTGATCGACCAGCTGCTGAAACGGCGCGGCACGGTCCACGTGCTGGTCCGTCGAGGATCGAAGAAGAAGTTCAATGCGCTGGTCGCTGAACGATGGAGCGACGACCGCAAGCGGGTGGTCGCGGTCACCGGCGACCTGACCAAGGCCCGTCTCGGGGTCTCGAAGGCCGACCGGGAAAAGCTCGCCGGCAAGATCAAGCACGTCTTTCACCTGGCCGCGGTCTACGACCTGGCGGCCAGCAGCGAGTCGCAGGAAGCGGTCAATATCGACGGCACCCGGAACGCCATGCAGTTCGCCGAGGCCGTCGGCGCGAAGTGCTTCCATCACACCTCGTCGATCGCTGCGGCCGGACTCTACCAGGGCCTGTTCCGCGAAGACATGTTCGAGGAGGCGGGCAACCTGGATCATCCGTACTTCCGGACCAAGCACGAGTCCGAGGGGCTGGTCCGGCGCGAGTGCCCGATCCCGTGGCGGATCTACCGGCCCGGCATGGTGGTGGGCCATTCCGAGACCGGCGAAATCGACAAGATCGACGGGCCGTACTATTTCTTCAAGCTGATCCAGAAGCTGCGCAAGATGCTGCCGCCGTGGGTCCCGACACTGGGTCTGGAAGGTGGCCGGGTCAACCTGGTGCCGGTCGACTACGTGGCCCGGGCCATGGACCACATCGCGCACAAGCCGAAGCTGGACAACACCTGCTTTCACCTGACCGATCCGAATCCGAAGCGGATCGGCGAGGTCATGAACCTGTTCGCCGAGGCCGCCCACGCGCCGCTGATGTCGATGCGCGTCGACGCCCGGCTGTTCAGCTTCATCCCCCAGCCGATCAAACAGGGCGTCGGCATGCTGCCGCCGGTGCGGCGGATCATCAACCAGGTGCTCGGTGACCTGGGCATCCCGCGCGACGTGCTGAATTTCTTCAACTATCCGACCAGTTTCGATACCCGCGAGGCCGATCGCGCACTGAAGGGTTCCGGCATCGAAGTCCCGCGGCTCGAGGACTACGCCTGGGTGCTGTGGGATTACTGGGAGCGTCATCTCGACCCTGACCTGTTCATCGATCGCTCGCTCAGCGGCCACGTCCGCGACCGGGTCGTGCTGGTGACCGGCGCCTCCTCGGGAATCGGTAAGGCCACCGCGCTGATGATGGGCGAGGCCGGGGCCCACGTGATCCTGGTCGCCCGCAAGGAGACCGAATTGCTCGAGGTCAAGACGCTGATCGAGAAGAATGGCGGCAAGGCCTCGACCTACACCTGCGACCTGGCCGACGTCGAGGCCGCCGATAAACTGTGTACGCGGGTCATCAAGGACCATGGCGCCGTCGACGTGCTGGTCAACAACGCCGGCCGCTCGATCCGCCGCTCGATCAACCTGTCCTACGACCGCTTCCATGACTTCGAGCGCTGCATGTCACTGAATTACTTCGGTGCGCTGAAGATGATCCTGGGCCTGCTGCCGGAAATGGAGAAGCGGCGCAGTGGTCACATCATCAACATCTCGTCGATCGGAGTGCTGACCAACGCGCCGCGCTTCTCGGCCTACGTCGCTTCGAAGGCCGCGCTGGACGCCTTCTCACGCTGCGCCGCCTCGGAATTCAATGACACTGGCGTGGCGTTCACCACGATCAACATGCCGCTGGTGCGCACGCCGATGATCGCGCCGACCAAGATGTACGATTCGGTCCCCACGATCACGCCGGAGGACGCGGCCGATATGGTCAAACAGGCGGTCATCTACCGGCCGCAGCGGATCGCGACGCGACTGGGCATCTTCGGCCAGGTGCTGCACGGTGTGGCGCCGAAGATCTCCGAGATCGTCATGAACTCGGCCTACCGGATGTTCCCGGATTCGGCCGCGGCCCGTGGCGAGCGCCCCGGCAAGGACGAGCGCAGCGTGACCCAGGAACAGATGGCCTTTGCGCACCTGATGCGCGGCATTCACTGGTAATCGGCCGCCGACTCAGCCGTCGTCGTCGCCGTCCCGCCGGGCGCCGAGCTGGCGCCCGGACAGCGGCGAGATCGGCGGGCGCTGCTCGTCGGTGGCCGGTCGCGTCCGCGGAGCACGTTGCTGGAGCCGCTCGATGCGTTCGGGCACGGGTCGTGTGGCATGTCCGGTGACCGGCTGCGGATAAGGGAAGACCGGAACCGGCACCGGGACCACCATCGGCGGCATCCGCTGCCGCCGGGCCTGTTCGGCCTCGCGCCGGCGGGCCTCGGCCTCGCGACGCGCGTCCCGTTCTGCTCGCCTCGAGTCGAGGAATGCCGCGTTGGATTCCGCGATGGTGGCCAGACCGTCGGCCGAATCGATCACGCTGATGCGGGCGTCGAGCTCGATCGGCTCGGCGCCGTCGGCGCAGGGTCGATCGCTGTAGACCGTGCCGCGGTCGTCCGTGGTGCAGCGGTAGATCGTCCCGGTATCGGCGTGCGCGGGACCAACCAGCCCGACCAGGACCAACGACGCGCAGCGCGCGACGGCCAGTGCGCCGCGGTTCATCGACCGGTCGCGCGGCTGCTGTCGGATTGGGCAGTGTCGTCGTCGAGGCGCAGACCGTCGACGATGCGCTCGACGACCGCCGCGGTCTCGGGCGCGTGACGCGCCGAGGGCGTGGCCTCGTCATCGATCCAGGCAGCCAGGCCGCGTTCCACGATCGTCTGCTGCCAGGCGTGCGGACCGGTCGGCGGCAGGACCCAGCCGCGCTCGATCCAGCGAGCGCAGAGATAGGTCAGCCCCTGCTGGGGGCGGACGCTCCCACGCTTGTTGTAGCTTGGTCGGAACGCTCGCTCGGCAATGCGGGCGGCCCAGCGGTCGAGCAGGCTCGAGGCCGAGGTCAGTGGCCAGAAATACAGCGGCTTGTGGGCGCCAAGCGCGTCTTCGAGAAGCCCGGCGCCGCTGCCGGCGACCAGCAGCGCGCCCGAGCGTTCCAGGGCCAGGCCGTACGGGCATTCGTCGGCGTCGGCCGGGCCGGCATAGACGTCCGCCTTGCCGTCGAGCAGCCGTGAAAGCGCGACGCCGGCGCGTCCGACCCCGTCGGGAACCACCACCAGCAGGCGCGAATCGCGTCGGTCCGCCCAGTCCAGTGCACGGTCGGCGAGGTCGTCCAGTTCGGCCCCGGGCCACTGGCCCTCGGGGTGCTCGCCGACCAGCAGTGCCGCCCGGCGAGGCGCACTCAGCCAGTCCTGCCAGGCATCGGCCTTGCCGGTCGGGCGGAAGGTCTCGGGGTGGCCGAAGCCGACCAGCATCTCGATCCGGTTCGGATGTGGTGGCAGACCGTGATGACGCATGCTGACGACCATGCCGCCGTGCTCGGGCACGCCCCCGGCGCGCTGGCCGATCAGCACCAGGGCCGGCGGCGAGTCGCAGCGTGCCGCCAGCGCGCGAGCGGTTCGGCACGACGGCCCCCCCGAAGCGATGACGACAGCGGCGCGTTCGAATTCGGCGCGCAGCGCGCCGCGTCCGAACCGTCGGGCGAGCAGGGTGCCGAGCGGTCCGGGGGCGGCCGCGCGCTGCAGGTCCCGGCCGGTGGTCCGCGCCAGTGCATCGCCCAGCGCCTCCGCTTTGCGGACCGGGCGCGCCCGCCGCGAAGACAGCAGCAGTACCGGACCGTCGCCGGCCGGGCCGCCCTGGAGAACCCGGCGACGGAAGCCGCTCCGACGCACCAGGCGCCAGCGGGTCTCGGGATTGAGGCGGCTGGCCAGCTCGAACTGCTCGATCCAGAAATGCTCGGACCGCCGCGCTCGTTCACCGCGGATCCAGATCGGCTCGCGGACCTCGACCTCGAGTTCGCGGGTGGTCCGGAACAGCCGATCGAGCACCCACGGCAGGTCGCCGTCGGGCACTCGCTCGAGCAGGCCCTCGATGCGCCGGTGCTCGGCGCGTTCGACCCGGTCGTCGTCGGGCCCCAGCAGGGCGGCCAGCTCCGGTCCGTCGTCGCGGGCGGTCAATTTCAGCGCGAGGTCGGGCCAGCCGCTGGACGGGCGCTTGCTCGAGACCGGCAGGAAGCGCTCGGCGTCCGCTTCGCGTTCGAGCGCGAACCAGAGGTCGCCGGTCGGGTTCGTGTCGTAGACGAACCATTCGGGAAACGGTCGCCACGGCTGGGTGTGCAGCGTGGTGAAGTGAACACAGGCCGATTCGCCGGGCTCGTATTCCTTGTCGCGCGCGTTGTAGCTGCCGGGCATCTCGCCCCAGAGTCCGGCCGCGCGGGCGCGGGCCTCGATTCGTTTGCGCGTAGTGCGAAGCACGGACTCGCGATTCCAGACCCCGCTCATTCGCTTGCAGTCGATCAGCATCACCGAGGTGTCGTGGTCGTTGATCGACAGGAATCCGGCGCCGTGCATCGGGCGGTCGAACAGTTCGGCCGGGTCGGTCAGCCAGACCTGGTCGACATCGTTGTAGATTGCTCGGCCGGTGTAGTCGCAGAAGTACGGAATCGCGAATCGGTAGTTGGTGAATCCGGTGATCCAGAAGCCGCTGATGTAGCCCTTCAGGCCCTTCAGCAGGTAGATCTCGTAGATGCGACCCGGATCGCGGTGCTTCTCGACCGACCACAGGAAGGCTCGCTCGGCGCGGAATTGCTTGCGCTCCGAGCCGAGGAAGATGCGCACCGGCGGCTTGTCGCTGGGGCGGTGACCGGGCTTGACGCCGAGAATGATCTTTTCCGGGCGGCTGCGCCGGGTCGGCGTCATGTAGGGGTCGATGAACGGGGTCAGGCCGCGCAGGATGCGTTGCGCAATCAGCGGCATGGGGCGGTCTCCTTAGCGTGCGTCGTCGGGCGCGCCCGGGCCGGCCGGCCGTATGTCGGCCTGCCGGCGGAGGGGCGGATCGCCGTCGTCGAAATGATAGCGCTTCCATCGGCGCTGGTGCCACGACCATAACGCGGGCCGGGCGTGGACCCGGCGCTCCATGTGGTCGGTCACGGCGTCCAGGGTCGCGTCGAGATCCTCGCCGGTGTCCAGCGGTTCGCCGATCTCGTAGATCCAGCGCGGCCACCGTTCGATGGCGTCGACCGGGATGATCGGCGACCCGCTTCGCTGGGCGAGCTTGAGCACGCCGGTCGGCATCCGCTGGATCTTTCCGAGAAAGCGACGGGGGCGGCCCTCCTGCTTGCTGGCCTGGTCCATCAGCACGTAGATCAGGCCGCCGTCGTTGAACGCACGCAGCATCTGCCGGAAGCTGCGGGTCGGGTTGTCCCGGTCGAGCGGAATCGGCGCGGCGCCGGTCGCAGCGATGCAGGCGTGCAGCGTTCCGGGCGTGAGCCGGCGCGGCTCGCGGAATACGATATGCACCGGATAGCCGAGCGCGGCCAGGCGGCCGGCCAGGAGGATTCCGTTCCCCATGTGCATGCCCAGCAGCAGGGCGCCGCGGCCGTCGTCGGCCAAGCGATCGAGCACGGCGGTATTGTGGATATCGACGGTATCGACCAGCGCCTCCGGATCGCCGCCCGGCCGACCGAGCGTGAGCGCTTCAAAGACCGCGCCGTCGTTGGTGCGTGCACCGCCGAGCAGGATGCCGTTGGCCGTACGTCGATCGACGCCGAGGGCCCGCGCGGCGTCGCCGCGCAGTCGCGACCAGGCCGGCCAGGCCATCAGCCAGTGCAGGGTACCGACCCATTGCCCGGTCCGGCGGACGCGCGCCGGCCCGCCGCGGGCGGCCCAGCCTGCCAGGGCCAGCGAAAGCCGCTCGCCGATGCCGCGCCGGAGCCGGCGGAAGGTGAGCCGTCGGTCGCTCATCCGGCGCGCTCGTCGGCGTTTCCGGGTGCCAGATCGATCCGGCCATCGCGGATCGTGACCAGCCGGTCGGCACGCTCCATCAGCGGGCGATGGTGGGTCACGGCCAGCAGGGTCAGACGCTGCTTGAGGCTATCGATGGTATCGAGCACCGCGCGCTCGGCCTCGGCATCGAGGTTGCTGGTGGCCTCATCAAGGATCAGCAGCTTCGGACGATGGACCAGCGCCCGGGCGATCGCCAGCCGCTGGCGCTGACCGCCGGACAACTGGCCGCCGCGCTCGCCGATCCGCGCGTCCAGTCCGCCGGGCAGGCGCTCGACGAAGTCCATTGCCCCGGCGTCGGCCAGCGCCCGGCGAACGTCGTCCCGGGTCAGGCCGTCGGCGCCCAGAGTGATGTTGTTGGCGATGGTGTCATTGACCAGCAGCGCCTCCTGCGGCACGTAGCCGATCTGGCGCCGCCAGGCGAATCGGTCGATCTCCGCCAGGTCGACGCCGTCGATGAGGATCTGTCCGGAATCGGGTCGGAGCAGGCCGGCGACCAGGTCGATGAACGTGGTCTTGCCGGAGCCCGAGGGACCGGTCAGAACGGTCAGGCCGTCGGCAGGCAGAACGATCGACTGGGCCTCGAACACCGTCTTGCCCGGGTGGCCGAAGCCGACGCCGTCGAATTCGATCGACCGCTCCAGCGCCGGCGCCCGCCGCCCGGCGTGGTCCTCGCGCTCGACGCGGGCATCCTCGATCGCTTCGTGCAGCGACCAGAACGCGCTTTCGGCGATCGCCAGATGCTGCCAGGCTCGCTGCGCCTTGGACAGCAGGCCGGTGATCCGGGCCAGCAGGAAGATCAGGATCATCACCGCTGACAGCGGCATGTCGAGCTGGACCAGCATCACGAACAGGCCGATCGCGGCAAGGATCACCAGCAGCGCTTCCTGCAGCGCCTTCATCGCTTCCTTCGAGATCACCTGCTTGCGCAGCGCGCTGTTGAGCTCCTCGGTCTGGTCGGAAAGCAGCGCGTCGAACCGGTCCTCGCGCGCCATGGCCTTCAGCGGCTTGATCGCCGCCAGCTGGTCGGTCATGACCGACAGCATCGTCTTGAGCAGGCCGGTCTGCCGCCGTCCGGCCCGGCCGGCGGTGCGCACCAGCAGGTTCAGCCCGCCGAGCAGGATCGCCGACAGCACCAGCGCGCCCAGCGTGACCTGCCAGGAAATCAGCAGCGCGACGATGGCGTAGACCCCGGCGGTGATGATCTGGGTCGCCATCACGGCGGCGTGCAGGTAGCCCTCGGACGCGCGCTGGGCTTCGGTGGCCATTGCGTTGGCCAGGCTGCCGACCGATTTCGAAAGATAGTAGCGCCAGCGGCTGGCGGCGACTGCGCGGACCAGGTCGAGACGGAGATCGGTGGCCACCTGGGCCACCGCGTAGCCGACCTGGCGGTTGGCCAGCAGCACCACCGCGGCCTTGAGCAGGATCAGCGCGATACCGAAGGCCAGCAGGTTCGGTAGCGTTGCCTCGATGCCGGCCCAGGCGAACATGTCGCCGATCAGCCGTTCCGGCGTGGACTGTTCGGTCGATGCGTCGAGCACGGGGCCGCGACTGCCGGACGCGTCGTCGAAGGACTGGCTCGAAAGCGAGATCATCGACAGCAGCGTCGACAGTCCGACGCCGTCGAGCAGGCTGGCGATCAGCAGTGCGAACAGTACGCCGGTGCTGCGGCCTGGATAGCGCCGGAACATCGCGACGAGCATGCGCCCGCTGCCGCCGGATTTCGGGTTGGACGGATCGGCCGTCATCGAAACGCTCCGCGTCGCCAGAGTCGGGCCAGCAGTACCAGCCCGGAAAACCGCGGCCACCGCCGCATCCGCTCGGTCGGCTCGACCCGGATACCGCTGTGCCGCTCGATCTTCCAGACAAGGTAATCGATTCCGTTGCTGAAGGTGCCGGCCGCCTTGAACAGGCGCAGTACGTTCAGCGTCTTGCCCCAGCCGCGCCGGAGCCGCCAGCGCATGCGTCCGGCGGCGCGTTCCAGCCGCCCGGTCTCGATGCGGTAGTCCGATCCGTCGATCGATTCGACGCCGGGCAGCCCCGGTAGCACCAGGGCGCTGATCGCCTGCCAGAACGCCGGGTCGCGGTCGATCAGTACGGCGGCCGAACCCGGCGGCTCCGGCCGCAGCTCGCAGCCATAGGTCGCCTGCACGGCGCGGATCCAGAAGCCGCGGCTGTCGATCCGACCGTCGCCCAGCGTGCGGGACTGCCGCGCGAAGGTCCGGGCCGCGCGGGCACGATAGCGCGCAACCCGGTCTGCGGCCGCTTCGTCGATTCGATGCACCAGCCGGCACGGCTGTGCGAAGCGGGCCCAGAAATAGGCGTCCAGGCCTCCGCCGGTCCGGCGATCGAGCGTCGCTTCGCTGACCACGATGAACTTGCAGCGCACCCGGGCCTGCGCCGGGCCGGCCTCGAGGTAGTAGACGTTCGGCGGCAGCAGCGCGTTGAACAGGGAGGTCAGCAGGCCGAGAGGCCCGCGTCCGTGGGCCTGGCGATAGCCGCCGACGACGGCCATCAGGTCGACCAGGCCGTCGGTGACGTCGGCGTTGCGGCGGCAAGAGCCGTACAACACGATCGCGCGCAGCGCGTCGCCGTAGCGGTCTCGAAGCGCTTCGATCAGGGGTTCGAGCCCGGGCGGCGGCGGTTCGGCGAGATCGACCGCCATGCTTGCAGCCAGCGACTCCGATCGAGCGTTCATGGGCGCAGGAAGCCGAAGCGGGGGCCGGCCTCGACGCGCAGTGGTTCGGCCGGGTCGAGGCCGAACTCCTGGCCATCGAGGGTCACCCCGTCGAGGCCCGACAGGGTCACCGCACAGGCGTGGCCGGAGAGGTAGCCGGTGCCGGGGTGCATGGCTGCGTGGAATCGGCCGCGCAGCACCGCCGGCATCCGGCGCCGCCAGCGCTCGGCAGCGGCGGCGATCGCGGTCAGGCGGAGTGGGCCGGCACCGCGCTGCGCATAGGGTCGGGCGTGCTGGTCGTCCAGGCCCAGCGTGGTCATCAGCAGGAAGCGCATCGGCGCGTCCAGCCGACCCAGTTCGCCGGCATCCACACCGATGCGATGCGCCACGAACGGCGGCCGGTCGGTCAGCAGGGCCGGCAGCAGCCGCGTGGCGCCCAGCGTCGATGCCATCCGTCCGCGTCGCCAGCCGGGCTGGTCGATCCATTCGGCGTGAATGGTCCGGATCGCCTGGTCGAGCATGGCGCCGGCCAGGAAGAACCCGTGCTGCACGCCGATCGACGGGTGGCTCAGGGCCAGCGTGCGCCGCTCCAGGCGGTCCGGCGAGGCCCGACGTTCGAGCAAGCGGTCTAGAGTATCGAGGAAATGATCCGAGGTGCCGAGGTCGCCGGCGACGTAGTTGGTCCGCCCGGCGCTCAGCACCACCAGTTCGGGCAGCGAATCGACCGCCACGTGGCGCGCCAGGTAGCTGACCGCGCCCTGCAGCGTACCGTCGCCGCCGGCCAGCACGATTCGTTCGATGCCGCGGCCGAGTGCGTCGGCGAGGGCCTGTTCGATGTCGTCGAGCCCGGTCACCCGGTAGGCGCAGCCGCCGGCCTCGCGAATCCGGGCCTCGCTGCGTGCCGCGCGGTCGCGCAGGCTCATCCGGAAGCTGCCCGGATTGATCAGCGCGGCCAGCCGGGGCGTAGGCGCCTCGGCGCACGGCGAAGGCGCCGGTGCGGAAGCCGGTGGATACGTCATCGTCGAACGCTCAGGACGCGCCGGAACGCGAGTCGGCCTGGAGCCAGGCGGGCTGGGCGGGGGCTCTGCTCATCGCTCGATTTTAGCAGTTCGGTGCATGTCGGCCCTGGGCTGTTCAGGCGTTCCGGCGCATCCGCCAGGGCTTGAACAGCACTTTGCGCACCCGGTTGTCGGCCATGTCGACGATGGTCAGGATGTGGTCGCCGACGCGGACCGAGGTATGGCCGTCGGGCAGTGATTCGAGCTGTTCGAGGATCAGGCCGTTGAGCGTCTTGGCGCCCGAGGTCGGCAGGTCCCATTCCATCCGGCGGTTCAGCATCCGGACGGTCGTGTTGCCCGAGACGATCCAGCTGCCGTCGTCGAGCTTGCGCAGCTGGCGTTGACGGCCGGTGCCTTCGCTGGTGTACTCGCCGACGATCTCCTCGAGGATATCGTCGAGCGTGACCAGTCCCTGGATGTCGCCGTATTCGTCGACGACCATGCCCATCCGGCGCTCGCGGCTCTGGAATTCCAGCAGCTGCTGGGTCAGCGGCGTGCCCTCGGGAATGTAGTACGGCGTCCGGATCGAGCGCTCGAGTTCGATCGGGGTCAGCGTGCTCTGCGACAGCTTGACCATGACGGTTCGGATGTGCAGCAGGCCGATGAGGTTGTCGATGTCGCCGCGCCAGACCGGCAGCCGGGTATAGATGCTGCGCGTGAGCTGGTGCAGGATCGTTTCCCAGTCCTCGTCGAGGTCGATGCCGACGATATCCTGGCGCGGCACCATGACGTCGTCGATCGTGCCGTATTCGAGATCGAGGATGTTCAGCAGCATCTGGCGATGGTTCAGCGAAATCTGGCGACCGCCTTCCTGGACCAGCGTGCGCAGCTCTTCGCGGGTCAGGTGATCGGCGCGCGGGTCGGCCCGCTTGACCCCGAACGGCCGGAGCACCGCCGAGGCCAGTACGTTGATGACCCAGACGAACGGGTAGAGCAGCTTGAGCAGCGGCACGAGTACGTAGCTGGCCGGATAGGCGATCCGCTCGGGATGCGTCGCAGCGAGCGTCTTCGGCGCGACCTCGGCGAAGATCAGGATCACCGCGGTCAGGACCAGCGTCGAGACCCAGATGCCGGCGTCGCCGAGCAGATTCAGGAACAGCACGGTCGAGATCGAGGCAGCCAGGATATTGACCAGGTTGTTGCCGAGCAGGATCAGCCCGAACATCCGCTCGGGGCGATCCAGCAGCCGCTGGGCCAGCCCGGCGCCGCGATGACCGCCCTTGGCCTGGTGACGCATCCGGTAGCGGTTCAGTGCGACCAGGCCGGTCTCGGAACTGGAAAAGAACGCCGACAGGACGATGAGGATCAGAAGGGTCAGCAGCAGCGCGCCGGTGGACAGGTCGTTCATCGGCTCAGCCGGCCCGCCATCGCTGATCGAGCAGCAGTTCGAGCACGGCCTTGCTGCCGAAATAGGCCAGCACCAGCATCGCCATGCCGATCAGGCACAGCCGAACGACGCGGATGCCGCGCCAGCCGAAGCGCCAGCGACCGGCCAGCAGCGCACCGAAGATCAGCCAGGCCAGGACCGACAGCACGGTCTTGTGGGCAAGGTTCTGGGCAAACAGGTTGTCGATGAACAGCAGGCCGCTGGCCAGGCTCAGCGTGAGCAGGATCCAGCCGGCGGCGATCAGCTGGAACAACAGGACTTCCAGCGTGGCCAGCGGAGGAAGCAGATCGAGCAGCACCGGGTTCCGGTGGCGATGGAGCAGGTTGTGCTGGACCGAGATGAACATGGCGTTCAGGGCGGCGATCGAAAGCAGCGAGTAGGCCAGCAGCGAACTGATCACGTGCAGCTCGATCATGCCGCTGGGCACGTTCAGCGCGGTCGGCTCGGGTCCGAGCAGGGCCTTGAGCAGGATCATCACGGCCGCGCCGGGCAGGGCGATCGGCAGGATTTCGACCAGCGGAAAGCGGAAACTGGCCAACAACAGCAACACGACCACGACCAGCGAGACCACCGAAAGCGCGCTGAAGAAATCGGCCGTGAACCCACCGATGGCCTGCATCTCGGTGAGGAGGGTCGCGCCGTGGGCGAGCACACCGAGCGTCGCCAGCAGCAGTCCCACGCGTTTCGGCAGCGCCAGGTTCCTGTGCAGGCCACTGGCGATCGCCAGCGCGGCGATCACGTACAGGGCGAGGGCGGCGGCAACGGTCATCGGCTGGGTCAAGGTCGGTTTCGGCTCGAGAGAAATGGAATTCGGGGTCGAAATCGCGGATGCCCGTCGGGTCGCCGCGATGGGTCAGTATAATCCTTGACTTCACGAAACCCCAGCACGGACCCGCCATGTTCGACCAGTTGAGCCAACGACTCGGCGATTCGCTGAACCGCCTCCGCGGACGCGGCAAGTTGACCGAGGACAACATCGCCGAGGCGCTGCGCGATGTTCGCCGCGCGTTGCTGGAGGCCGACGTCGCCCTGCCGGTGGTCAAGGAGTTCATCGACCAGGTCAAGGAACGGGCCGTCGGGCAGCAGGTCCTCTCCAGCCTCAAGCCCGGCGAGGCGCTGGTCAAGGTCGTCCACGACGAGCTGGTGTCGATCCTCGGCGGTGACGCGGCGCCGCTGGCACTGAATCGTCAGCCGCCGGTCGTGATCCTGATGGCCGGACTGCAGGGTGCGGGCAAGACCACGACCACCGGCAAGTTGGCGAAGCTGCTGGCCGAGCGAGAAAACAAGAAGGTACTGGTCGCCTCGGCCGACATCTACCGTCCGGCCGCGATCGACCAGCTCGAGACCGTGGCCGGCCAGGCCGGCGCCATGTTCTACAGGCATCCCGAGTCGAAGGATGCGGTTGCGATCGCCGAGGCCGCGCTCTCGGAGGCCCGCAAGCAGGTTGCCGACGTGGTCATCCTCGATACCGCCGGGCGGTTGGGCATCGACGAGGCGATGATGGACGAGATCCGTCGCGTCCACGCCGCGATCGAACCGGCCGAGACGCTTTTCGTCGTCGACGCGATGACCGGCCAGGATGCGGCCAATACCGCGAAGGCCTTTCACGAGGCGCTGCCGTTGTCCGGCGTGATCCTGACCAAGACCGATGGCGACGCCCGCGGCGGGGCGGCGCTGTCGGTGCGCCGGATTACCGGCGTGCCGATCAAGTTTCTCGGTACCGGCGAGAAGATCGACGGGCTGGAGCCCTTCCATCCCGACCGCCTCGCTTCGCGCATCCTCGGTATGGGCGACGTGCTTAGTCTGGTCGAGGACGTCCAGCGCAAGGTCGACGAGAAGGAAGCGCGCAAGCTGGCGGGCAAGGTCGGCAAGGGCTCGCGCAGGTTCGGGCTGGATGACTTCAAGGCCCAGCTCGAGCAGATGCAGAACCTCGGCGGGCTCGGCGCACTGGCCGAGAAGATGCCGGGCATGGGCAACCTGCCGGCCGCCGCGAAGGCCCAGCTGGAAAACGACCCGACCCGGCGGATGATCGCCGTGGTCAACTCGATGACGCAGAAGGAACGCCGCTATCCCGACACCATCAACGGGTCGCGCAAGCGTCGCATCGCGCAGGGATCGGGGACCTCGATCCAGGACGTCAACAAGGTCCTGAAGCAGCACAAGCAGATGCAGAAAATGATGAAGAAGGCCGGCAGCAAGATGGCCATGAAGAAACTGATGAAGCGGATGCCCGGCGGCGGCATGCCGGGCGGCGGAGGTGGCGGCCTCCCGTTCTGAGCGCGGCGGCGCGGGTTCGCAAACGCCCCGCCGATCTGTCATCCTTCCGGCTCCCGATCCAGCGGAGACCGTTCATGCTTCGATTCTTCCTTTCGGCCCTCGGGCTGGCCGTCGTGCTTCATGCGACGCCGGCATCGGCCGAACTCCGCGCCTTCGTCGGCGCGACCCTCCACCCCATCGACGGCCCGCCCATCGACGACGGCGTGCTGCTGGTCGACGGCCGGGAAATTCTCGCGGTGGGCGCGCGTCGGGCGGTTCGCATCCCGTCGCGAGCCGAACTGATCGAGCTGTCGGCCGGGACGGTGATCCTGCCGGGGCTGGTCGATACCCACAGCCACATCGGCGAAGTCGCCGGCGGCGATCGCTCCGCGCCGATCCAGCCCGAGGCCCGCGCCTACGACTCGGTCGACGTGCGCAGCTCCGGGATCCGGCGCGCGCTGGCCGGCGGAATCACCTCGGTCAACGTGATGCCGGGCTCCGGCCACCTGATCAGCGGCCAGACGCTTTACATGAAACTGCGCGAGGGCACGACCATCGACGACCTGGCGTATCGGTTCGACGACGGTTCTCCGGCCGGCGGGCTGAAGATGGCCAACGGCACCAACTCGATGCGCGATGCGCCGTTTCCCGGCACTCGCGCGAAATCCGCGGCGCTGGTCCGGGCTGCCTACATCGAGGCACGCGAATACCTCGAGCAGCGCGAATCGGATGATCCGCCGGCCCGCGACCTCGGCAAGGAGGCGCTCGCCGAGGTAATGTCGGGCAAGCGGATGGTTCATTTCCACTCGCATCGCCACGACGACCTGATGACGGCGATCCGGCTGCGCGACGAGTTCGGATTCCGAATGGTGCTGCATCACACCAGCGAGGCCTGGCGGGTGGCCGACGAGATCGCGGCGGCCGGCGTACCGGTGTCGCTGATCCTGATCGACAGCCCCGGCGGAAAGCTCGAGGCCCTGTACCTCGAAGCGCAGAGCGCGCCGGCGCTCGAGCAGGCCGGCGCAGAGGTCGCGTTCCATACCGACGACTGGATCACGGATTCGCGCTATTTCCTGCGCATGGGGGCATTCGGCGTCCGCGCCGGCATGAGTCGCGATGCCGCGCTGCGCGCGATGACCCTGGCCGGCGCCGAGATGCTTGATCTCGACGACCGGGTCGGCTCGCTAACGCCGGGCAAGGACGCCGACTTCGTCATTCTTTCCGGCGATCCGTTCAGCGTCTACACCCGGGTGCTCGAAACCTGGGTCGAGGGCGAGAAGCGTTTCGACCTCGATGATCGCGAGGACCGCCTGATCGCCGAGGGCGGGGCCAACGCCCTGACGCCCGGCGACGGCGCCGGCCACCTGCACGGTGCCGGGCCGCATGCCGAACACGGAGACCTGCAATGAATCGATTTACGCTCAAGATTCACGGGATGCTCCGGGCTCCGTTCGCGCTGCTCCTGGGCCTCGCATTCGTGTCGACGGCCCCGGCGCAGGACCTGGCCGTAGAGGCCGGAATGCTGCATACCGGCGCCGGTGCGCCGATCGCCGACGGCGTGGTCTGGATCGAGGATGGCAGGATCCGGGCGGTCGGTCCGGCGTCGTCGATCGATCTCCCCGCTGGCCTGGAGATCATTCGGGTTCCGGTCGCCACACCGGGCCTGATCGACGCGCGTTCGACGGTCGGCCTGTCGGGCGCGATGAACCAGCCGCATGACCAGGACCAGCTCGAGCGCTCGGCCGCGATCCAGCCTGAGCTGCGCGCGATCGACGCCTACAATCCGCGCGAACGCCTCGTCGACTGGCTGCGCGAGCACGGCATCACGACGCTGCACACCGGCCATGGTCCCGGTGAGCTGATTTCCGGTCAGACTCTGATCGCCAAGACGCGTGGCGGAACCGTGGACAAGGCCGTGATGGTGCCGAGCTTCGGCCTGTCGGCCACGCTCGGGCCGGGAGCCACCGGCCACGACCGTTCGTCGCCCGGTAACCGGAGCAAGGCCGTGGCCATGTTGCGGGCGCGGCTGATCGAGGCGCAGGCCCACGCCGAGCGCGAGGATGCGCCGCGCGATCTCGCCCTGGACGCCCTGGTCGAGGTGCTCGACGGCACCCGTCCGCTGGTCGTCCATGCCGATCACCACGTCGATATCCTGGCCGCGCTTCGGCTGGCCGACGAGTTCGGCTTCCGCTTGATCCTGGCCAGCGCCAGCGATGCGCACCTGCTGGTCGACGAAATCCGCAGCGCCGGTGTGCCGGTGCTGCTGCATCCATCGATGATCCGCGCCTGGGGCGGCAGCGAGCGCGCGAATTTCTCGTTCACGACGGCGCGTACCCTGCTCGATGCCGGGATCCCGGTCGCGCTGCAGTCGGGTTTCGAGGGCTACGTGCCGAAGACGCGGGTGGTGCTGTTCGAAGCCGGTCTGCTGCTCGGATACGGCCTGGATGTCGACGAGGCGCTGGCGTTGATCACGTCCGCCCCGGCGGAAATCCTCGGCATCCAAGACCGGGTCGGCACGCTGGAGGTCGGCAAGCACGGCGACCTGGCGTTGTTCGACGGCAACCCGTTCGAGTACACCACCCACGTCGTGGGCACGGTCATCGAGGGTGTTCGGGTCAGCGACGTGCGTCGCTGAGAGCCCGGGGCGAGCGAAGCGTTCGTCGGATGTGCCGGAACGAAAACGCGCCCGTCGATGCGGGCGCGTTTTCGCATGCGATCGGCGCAGTCGGCCGGATCAGCGTTTCATGTAGTTGAAGAACTCTTCGTTGGTCTTGGTTGCCTTGAGCTTGTCGAGCATGAACTCGATGGCCTGGATTTCGTCCATCGGATGCAGGATGCGGCGGAGAATCCAGATCTTCTGCAGCAGCTCGTTGTCGATCATCTTCTCCTCGCGGCGGGTGCCCGAGCGGTTGATGTCGATGGCCGGGAAGACCCGCTTCTCTGCGATCCGGCGGCTGAGATGGACTTCCATGTTGCCGGTGCCCTTGAATTCTTCGTAGATCACTTCGTCCATCTTCGAGCCGGTGTCGACCAGCGCGGTGGCGACGATGGTCAGACTGCCGCCGCTCTCGATCTTGCGCGCCGCGCCGAAAAAGCGCTTCGGCCGCTGGAGTGCGTTGGCGTCGACGCCGCCGGTCAGCACCTTGCCCGACGATGGCACCACGGTGTTGTAGGCGCGCGCCAGCCGGGTGATCGAGTCGAGCAGGATGACCACGTCCTGCTTATGCTCGACCAGACGCTTCGCCCGTTCGATGACCATGTCGGCAACCTGCACGTGGCGCGTGGCCGGTTCGTCGAAAGTCGAGGAGATGACTTCCGCATCGACGGTGCGCTGCATCTCGGTGACTTCTTCCGGCCGCTCGTCGATCAGCAGGATGATCATGTGGGCTTCCGGGTTGTTGGCCCGGATCGCCAGCGCCACGTGCTGCAGAAGCATGGTCTTGCCGGCCTTCGGTGGCGAGACGATGAGGCCGCGCTGGCCCTTTCCGATCGGTGCGATCAGGTCGATGATCCGGCCCGTCACGTCCTCGCTGGAGCCGTTGCCGCGCTCGAGCGGGAACTGTTCGCGCGGGAACTCCGGGGTCAGGTTCTCGAACAGGATCTTGTTCTTGCTGGCTTCCGGGCGGTCGTAGTTGATCTGCTCGACCTTCAACAGCGCGAAGTAGCGTTCGGAATCCTTGGGCGGCCGGATCTTGCCGGAGATCATGTCGCCGGTGCGAAGGTTGAACCGGCGGATCTGGCTGGGCGAGACGTAGATGTCGTCGGGGCCGGCCATGTACGAGCCGAGCGCCGAGCGCAGGAAGCCGAATCCATCCTGCAGGATTTCGAGCACACCGTCGCCGTAGATGGGTTCCTTCTTCTTCGCTCGGGCCTTGAGAATGGCGAAGATCACGTCCTGTTTCTTCGAGCGGCCGATGTTCTCGATGCCGAGCTCGGACGCCATCTCGATGAGTTCCTGGACGGAAAGTTTCTTCAGGTCGGTCAGATTCATTGGATTGTCTTCAACGTCACTTGGATACGTCAGGCTGCCGGGCTCCCTCGCACGGTCTCTGCCTGCAGCGGGCGAGCGATCGGCCATGCGGTAGCCGCGCCAGCGCGGGCGAGGAACGCGTACGTCTGTTCCGGGAGGTGCTGGAGTCTGTACGGTGGCGGGCGGCTGCCCGCACGGGATGTGGCAAGGTTAGCACCATCGCGACGCGTCGTCCAGCACGTGCGCGCCGCGAGGTGCAGTGGCCGCCGATCACCGGTTCGGCCGTTGATCCGGTGACCGTCGGCGGGTCAGACGTGCTGGTCGATGAATTCCTTGAGCACGCCCTTGGTCACGGCGCCGACCTTCATGCCCTGGACCTTGCCGCCGGCGAAGACCATCAGCGTCGGGATTCCGCGAATCTTGAACTGGCCGGCGATCTGCTGGTTCTCGTCGATGTTGACCTTGGCGACCTTCAGGGTATCGGTGTATTCGTCGGCCAGCTCGCGCAGGATCGGGTCGATCATCTTGCAGGGGCCGCACCATTCGGCCCAGTAGTCGACGAGCACGGGCTGGTCGGACTGCAGGACTTCCTGTTCGAACGTGGCGTCGGTAACGTGGGTAATGTTGTCGGACACGAGGGGGTCTCCTGGTGTGATTCGGGAATCCGGAACGGAGCGGGGGCGGGCCGCTGGGAATCGGCGAGTCGCCGATCCGGTGCTAGAATAGCGCAAAAGCGAAGCGGGTCCGACCCCGGCTGCTTCGCGATATTCGGTTGGCTGCCCTCGTTTTCAAGGTGAGGACCCGGGCGAACGACGGCCCGGACAGACTTCAGACCGTCCTCGCCGCCCCCTCGGGCGACGTGCGCGTGCGCCGACCGCCCAGAGTGAACCAAGAAGGTATCCGTGACCGAATCCACTGCAATGCCCAATCCCCTTTCCGCCGAGGACGCCGATCGCGTCCTGACCGATGTCGCTTTCGCCAGCTTCGATCTGCCCGAGGCCGTCCAGAAGAGCCTGGCCGACGCCGGCTTCGAGCGCTGCACGCCGATCCAGGCGCAGACCCTGCCTCTGGCCCTGAACGGCAAGGACGTGGCGGGCCAGGCCCGCACCGGCACCGGCAAGACTGCCGCGTTCCTGCTGGCGATCTTCAAGAACCTGCTCGGCGATTCCGAGCCCGGCGCTGCCGGGCATCATCCGCGAGCCGTGATCATCGCACCGACCCGCGAACTGGCCATCCAGATCCACAAGGATGCGCTTTCGCTCGGCAAGCACACCGGGCTGAGCTTCGGTCTGGCCTACGGCGGCGTGGATTATCAGAAGCAGCGCGACATCCTGGCCGAGGGCGTCGACGTGCTGATCGGCACGCCGGGACGCATGATCGATTTCTACAAGCAGCGGGTGTTCTCGCTGGAAAAGATCCGCATCGCGGTACTCGACGAGGCCGACCGGATGTTCGATCTCGGCTTCATCAGCGACATCCGCTACCTGTTCCGCGGCATGCCGCCGGTCGACAAGCGCCAGTGCCTGATGTTTTCGGCGACGTTCCCGCTGAAGGTGACCGAGCTTGCCTACGAACACATGAACGATGCCGAGACGATCCGGATCGACGAGGACCAGAAGACCACGGAGCGAGTCCGCCAGACCGTTTATTACCCCGCGAACCGCGAGAAGGCGCCGCTGCTGGTCAAGCTGCTGAGGGACATGGTCGACGGCCACGTGATCGTGTTCGTCAACACGCGCCGGGCTGCCGACCTGGTCGACCGCACGCTGCGCGCCAACGGCTTCGATGCCGCGATGCTGGCCGGCTCGGTGCGCCAGAGCAAGCGACAGACCCTGCTGAAGAAGTTCTACGACGGCGACCTGCCCATCCTGGTCGCGACCGACGTCGCGGCGCGTGGCCTGCACATTCCGGGCGTGAGCCACGTCATCAACTACGACATGCCGCAGGACGCCGCCGATTACGTCCACCGCATCGGACGGACGGCACGCCTCGGCGCCACCGGCGAGGCGATCAGTTTCGCCTGCGAGGACTATGCCTTCCACTTGCCGGAAGTCGAGGAATACATCGGCAAGCCGATCCCGATGGAAGAACACGACGTGGCGTCGCTACCGAAGCTCGAGCGCGCGCTGCCGCCGAAGAAGAGCGAAGGCGGCGATCGCCGCAGAGGCGGCGGCAAGAGCGGTGGCCGTGGCGGTCGTCGTCATCGCGGCGGCGGGGGCTGACCCGGAAACCCCGTGCTACTCTCGCATTGCTGTCCGGCTCCACGGTGCCCGTCCGATTCCCGATGTCCTGGCTGACCTTCCATGCTTGCCGCTCAGACCGCTCTCCCTTCCGCTGAGCGGGCGCTTCGCCTGCTCGCCCTGATTGCGCTGCTGGTGGCCGGCGCGGCCATCATCGAACAGCTGGTCACCGGCCCGGCGCTGCCGTCCACCGGCGATCTCCGGCTCGCCGAACCCGAGGCCGCTCCGGCACGCGCCCTGCCGCCGCCGGACTGGCGCCTGTTCGGAACCCCGCAGGCCATCGACTATGGTCTGGGCCGGCCGGTCGAGCCGACGCCGCTGGCGCTCCTCCTGCGCGGCGCGGTCAGCGGGGAACGGGGCTACGCGATCATCGTCGATGCCGAGGGCAACGAGGGTGTTTACCGGGTCGGCGATGAGTTGCCGGGCGATGCGCGCGTCGTCGAGATCGAGGCCCGCCGCGTGCTGCTCCGGCGCGCCGGCCGGACCGAAGCCCTGGCGCTGCCGGCCGGCGCCGGCGCCGAAGACGACCGCTCGGCGGATCGCGCCCGGTCGGTGCCGCCCGGCAGCGATACCGGCGACCGGTCGCGCGGTTTCGGCATCGGGTCGCTGGCCGGTGTGACCGGTGCGTTTGCGCTGAACCCCGACGAGCTGGCCCGGCGCATCACCATCCTGCCGGTGGCCGGCGGCGGCTTCCGGGTCCGCGCTGGCCGCGACGCCACGCTGTTCACGCAGCTGGGTTTCCACGTCAACGATGTCGTGACCGCGATCAACGGCCAGCCGGTCTCGACCCAGGCCGATGTGCGCGCGGTGTTCGAGAACTACAATCCCGGGGAGCGGATCGCGATCACCGTGCGCCGCGGCGATCGCCAGCTGGTGCTGACGCCCGACCTGAACGATTTCTGACGACCGAATCCGAACCGACTTCGAGGACCCATCGATGATCCACCGCTGCTTGACGCTGCTGCTGCTGGTCGTACTCACCGCTCCGGGATCGCTTCCGGCCCAGGACGCCGGCGATGATGGTCACGTCCTGAACTTCCAGGACGCCGAGATCCGGTCGCTGATCACCACGGTGGCCGACATCACCGGACGCAACATCGTCATCGATCCGTCCGTCAGCGGGCGGGTGACCATCGTGTCCAGCCAGTCGCTGAGCGCCGACGAGGTCTATGAGGTGTTCCTGTCCATCCTCGCGGTGCACGGCTTCAGCGCGCTGACCGACGGCAATGTCACGCGAATCGTTCCCGACGCCACTGCGCGCTTCGGGGCCAACGGCGACGCCGAGGCCGGGGCGCAGGACCAGGTCACGAAGCTGATCGCACTGTCCCATGTCCGGGCCACCGAGGCGGCCGCGCTGCTGCGCTCTCTGGTGCCGCAGTCGGCCTACCTCGCGGCCCATCCGGGTTCGAACAGTGTGCTGATCAGCGATCGAGCCGCCGGCGTCCGGCGCATCGAGTCGGTGCTGCGGCGGATGGACTCGGCGGTCGGCGACGGCCCGGAGGTGCTCGCGCTCGGCCACGCCAGCGCCAGCGAGCTGGCCGAGACCGTCAATTCGATCTATTCCGGTGATCAACCGCTGGCCTACGCCGACACCCGCACCAACAGTCTGATCCTCGGCGGCTCGCCGGCCCAGCGGCTGCGCCTGCGTACCCTGGTCAGTCATCTCGACACGCCGCTGGACGCCGCGGGCGGCTCGCGGGTGATCTATCTCCGCTTCGCCGACGCCGAGTCGCTGGTGCCGGTGCTGGAATCGCTGGTCGAGCAGCCCGGCGAAGACGCGCCGCGCGCGCGCATCCAGGCGCACCCGGAAACCAATGCGATCGTCATCACCGCGCCGCCGTCGATCTACCGCGAAGTCGCCTCGGTCATCGAGCAGCTCGACATCCGCCGCGCGCAGGTCCTGGTCGAGGCGATCATCGCAGAGGTCGCCGCCGACACCGGCCGCGAGCTGGGCATCCAGTGGCAGTTCTTCGAGTCCGGCGACGAAGGCTTCTTCGGCGGCACCAACTTCCAGTCCGGTGGTCGCAACATCCTGAACCTGAGCGCCGGCCTGACTGGCGGCGACAACGCCACCACGGTGCTGCCGGGCAGCGGCTTGAACCTCGGCTACGTCGGTGGACGCACCAGCCTGCTCGGCATCGAACTGCTGGAAATCGGCGCCCTCGCCCGGGCGCTGGCCACCGACAGCAACACCAACGTGCTGTCGACGCCGTCGATCGTGACCATGGACAACGAGCCTGCCAGCATCAACGTCGGCCAGGAAGTCCCGTTCCTGTCCGGCAGTTTCCTGGCCGAGGGCATCTCGACCGCCGAAGGGCAGGTCAACCCGTTCCAGACCATCGAACGGCGCGAGGTCGGCGTCAAGCTCAACGTGACGCCGCACATCAACGATGGCGGGTCGATCATGCTGGCCATCGACCAGGAAGTCTCGTCGCTGGCCCCGGTGATCGGCGCGGTCGACCTGGTCACCAACAAGCGAACGATATCGACCCGGGTGATGGTTCCCGACGGGGCGATGCTGGTGCTCGGCGGACTGATTTCCGACGACCTTCAGGAAGGCACGGAGCGGGTCCCCGGTCTGGGCAGCATTCCGTTGCTCGGTGAACTGTTCACCTACCGCGCCGATACCCGCGTGAAGCGCAACCTCATGGTCTTCATCCGGCCGCGCGTGCTCGACGACCCCGAGTTGATGGAGTCGATCACCGCGGCCAAGTACGCCGACGTGCGCGAGCGGCAGCTCGAGCAGCGCGGCGAAGACACCGGCCTGCTGCGCAGGCCCGATACACCGTTGCTGCCCGAGCTCGACGCCTTCCTGCAGACTCCGACCGGCGATGGGGGCCAATGACCGAACCGTTCCGCCCCAGTTTCGGCTTCGCCCGGCGGCGGGGCGTGACCGTCGGCGAGCCGGATGCCGAGGGGCGTCCTCGCCTGCTGGTCCGGGTGCCGGCCGACCTCGAGGCACTGCGCGAGGTCCGACGCCATCTCGATGGCGCCGTGGTGGTCGAGAAGCTCGATGCAACGGCCTACGGCGAAGCCATCGCCCGGCTGTACGCGGCCGGTGACGAAGATGCGCGCCGGGTCGCGGCCGACCTCGGTGAGGAGCTGGACCTGGCCCGGCTGGCCGAGCAGTTGCCCGAGCCGTCGGACCTGCTCGAGTCGGCCGACGATGCGCCGGTCATCCGGCTGATCAACGGCGTGCTCTCGCAGGCCGTTCGCGACGGCGCGTCCGATGTCCATGTCGAACCGTTCGAGGATCGGCTGGCGATCCGCTTCCGGGTCGACGGCGTGCTGAACGAAACGCTGTCGCTGGCGCGTGCGCTGGCTGCGCCGGTGGTTTCCCGGATCAAGGTCATGGCGCGGCTGGACATCGCCGAGAAACGGCTGCCGCAGGACGGCCGGATCGGCCTTAAGCTGGCCGGCCGGCCCGTCGACGTCCGCGTGTCGACCCTGCCGTCCAGTCACGGTGAGCGGGTCGTGCTGCGCCTCCTCGATAAGCAGGCCGGACGCCTGACCCTGTCCGAACTGGGCATGGACGACGCGCTGCTGGCACGCTTCCGCACGCTGATCCAGCGACCGCACGGCATCCTGCTGGTCACCGGACCGACCGGCTCGGGCAAGTCGACCAGCCTGTACGCCGCGCTGCTGGCATTGAACGATCGGCGGCGCAACATCATGACCGTCGAGGACCCGATCGAATACGACATCGACGGCATCGGCCAGACCCAGGTCAATCCGAAAGTCGACCTGACCTTCGCCCGCGGACTGCGTGCGATCCTGCGTCAGGATCCCGACGTGGTGATGGTCGGCGAAATCCGCGATCTCGAAACGGCGCGGATCGCCGTGCAGGCGTCGCTGACCGGTCACCTCGTTCTGTCGACGCTGCATACCAACACCGCGGTCGGCGCGATCCACCGCCTGGTCGACATGGGCATCGAACCGTTCCTGCTGTCGTCGAGCCTGGTCGGCGTCGTCGCGCAGCGACTGGTCCGGCGGCTGGACCCGGAGCTGCGCGAAGCCTACGAGGCCACGAGCGTGGATCTCGAGGCTGCCGGCATCGACCGGCCCGGCCCGGTCACGCTCTACCGGCCTCGGCGCGAACTTCCGGACGGCGAGACCGGTTACTCGGGCCGGACCGGCATCTACGAGCTGGTCGAAATCGACGAGGAACTGCAGGGATTGATCCATTCGCGTGCGCCCGAGTCGGCGCTGGCCGAGGCTGCGCATCGGCGCGGTCCGGGCATCTTCGACGACGGCTGGAACCTTGCACTGGAAGGTGTGACCTCGATCGACGAGGTCCTTCGGGTCACGCGGGAATTCTGAGCCGGCGGATCCGAAGCGATCCGACGGAACCTCGAGCGGGGCTGGCGGTCACACAACCGTCGCCGGCCGCCGGCAGCAACGAACAAGGAGCTTTGGCGGCCCGATGGGCGAACGCGAGATCGATCAACAACTGGTCGAACGGGTACAGAAGGGCGACAAGCGCGCCTTCGATGTCCTGGTCGGCAAGTATCAGCACAAGATCGTGAGCCTGATCTCGCGCTACGTCCCGGATCATGCCGAGGCGCTGGACGTGGCCCAGGAAGCCTTCATCAAGGCCTACCGGGCGATCGGACGCTTTCGCGGTGACAGTGCGTTCTATACCTGGATGTACCGGATTGCGATCAATACCGCAAAGAACCACCTGGTTTCGCAGAGTCGCCGTCCGCCACTGTCCGACATCGATGCGACCGATGCGGAACAATTCGCCGTCGATACGCGTCTCAAGGATCGTGGATCGCCGGAACACGAGCTGCTCACCGAGGAGATCGAGCAGACCATCCATGATGCGATCGCCGCTTTGCCCGAGGATCTTCGGGTCGCGATCACGCTGCGCGAGATGGAAGGCATGAGCTACGACGACATCGCCACCACCATGGATTGCCCGATCGGCACCGTGCGTTCGCGGATCTTCCGCGCACGGGAAGCGATCGACACACGATTGCGCCCCCTGCTGGGGGGCGACGGGCCGCGCGACTGATCGCCGGCCGGAATGCGGAGAGAACCCCCGACGAGGTGCACCCCTTGGAACGAAACAACGAGCAACTTTCGGCACTGATGGACGGCGAGCTGGATCGTCGGGAATCCGACTTCCTGCTGCGGCGGCTGGTGTCCGACGAGACGCTGCAGCGCGACTGGGCCTGCTATCACCTTACGCGCGACTGCATGAAGTCCGAGTTCGCCGGTCCGATCGACCTGGTCGCGCGCGTTCGCGAAGCGATCGCCGACGAGGCCATGGACCCGGTCGGGCGAATGTCGCCGCTGGCGCGGTTCGGCATCGGCGGTGTGATGGCCGCCGGCGTCGCGATGCTGGCGGTGGTCGGTCTGAACAATCGACTGGCCGATGATCAGATCCCGACCGAGCCGGCGCCGGCCTTCGTCAGTCAGAGCTCGGCGCTGGATCGGCAGTTCAGCCGCCAGGCCGTGCCGGTCGGTCTCAACGACCTTCCGGCCGCTGCGTCGCGGCGAGCCGCCGACGATCCGCGTGAACGGATCAGCCGGTACATCATCCGGCACGGCCAGGCCTCGGGTGGTTCGAACTTCGTTTCGTTCACGCCGATCCTGACCTCCGGACCGACCGCCGCGGCCGTGCCGCTGGATACCCGCCCGGCCGAAGATCCCGCGGGCGACGTCCAGGAATGATCGCCCGCCGTGCGCTCGCACTGGCGGCGCTGCTGACCGCAGCGCTGCCGTTCCCGGTCACGGCCGACGACAGCGTTCGTGACTGGCTGACGCGGATGGAGCACGCCACCGCCTCGCTGAGCTATCGAGGGACCATGGTCAGCGTTCGCGACGGCCAGCTCGATACGCTCGCGGTGTACCACCGGGTCGACGACCGTGGCGTGCGCGAACGGATCGTGGCCCTGAACGGTCCGCCCCGGGAAATCCTCCGCAACCACGATGCGGTCCAGCGCCTGGTCTCCGGCGATGCGCCGATGGTGGTCGACAACCCGTTTCCCGCGCGGCTCGTTCCGCGCATCGCGTTCGACGTCCTCGATCGCCCGGACGCGCTCTACCGGGTCCGGATGGCCGGCGGCGAGCGCGTGGCCGGGCGCGCGGCGCGGGTCATCGAGATCGTTCCGCGCGACGGCTTCCGCTACGGCCGGAAACTCTGGCTGGACGCCCGCACGGCGATGTTGCTCAGGACCCAGCTGCTCGACGCCGAGGGGCGCGTGCTGCAGGACCTGGCCTTCGTCAATCTCGAGCTCGGCGCGACGATCGACGAGGATGAACTGCTGCCAGGACTCGCCAACCCCGCCCGGGTCACCCGCTATCGCGACGCCGACAATGCCGGCGGGCCGGCGCAGGCCGCCAGCCAGACACCGTCGTGGATGCCTGACACCTTGCCCGACGGCTTCCGCCTGGTTTCGGTGGGTCGACCGTTGAGCGGCGACGAGATCGAATTCGAACACCTGCTGTTCTCCGACGGGCTGTCGAGTTTTTCCGTCTACATCGAGCCGGTCCCCGACCGGGAGATCGTCGAGCAGCTCGAAGCGGTCGGTTCGATGAACGTGTATACCGGTCGCCTCGGCGATCGGCTGGTCACGGTGGTCGGCGAGGTGCCGCCGCGGACCGTGCAGATGATCGGTCAGCATGTCCGGCGGGCCGAGCAACCGGCCCTGCGGCATTTCCGCTGACCGGCGCCGATCCGTCCCCGCTCCGCTTGTCGATCACGCCATGGCGTCCACACGACTCTGGCAGTCTGCCCGCATCGTCGAAGACGGGGCTGGGCGGCGCTGGCTCGAATTTGCCGCGGTGTCCGATTGCGCCCGTTGCCGAGCCGGGCAGGGATGCGGCGCAGCGCAGTGGTCGCGGCTGTTCGGCGAACCGCGTGCCGGGCGGTTGCCGCTGCCGCCGGAGTGCACGCTGGCGAGCGGCAGTGCGGTCCGCGCCGGCGTCTCGGCCCGCGCGGTGTTGCTGGCCGCCACGCTGGCCTACCTGACGCCGCTGCTCGCCTTCGTGGTGACGCTCGTGGCGTTAGAGGCCGTGGCCGAGCCGCTGGCGCTGCTGCTGGCCGCGATCGTCGCGCTGGCGACGCTGCTCATGGCCCGGCGCGGCGTGCAGCGCCGGCTGGCGCCCCGCGTGGAACTCGCTGATCCGGCCTGCGGCGCGCTTGAATCCGGATCGGACGGAAGGCATGTATGACCGCGGACCGATGTATCGGGCGGCCATCGAGACGCGGCACCGGCCGGGAACGATCGCCGCTTTGCACGGTCCAGAAAACCGCCCCGGTGCACAGGCTCCGGGCCCGGCTTCAGAACGTTCACGTTTTCGACAACCGAGGAACGATCGACATGAATCACCGGTCTGAACGACATCTCGCACCGGCTGCTGCATCGGCGGCCGGACGCTTCAACGCGCTGTGGATCGCCGCGCTGGCGGCCGCGCTGCTGGCCTCGCCGGCCGTTGCGATGCCGGATGACTTCACCGACGTGGTCGAGACCACGATTCCGGCCGTGGTCAACATCGAGACCACGCGGTTCGGTAATCGCCCCGATGCCGACGCCACCCAGAACGCGCCGCCGGAGGATGTGCCGGAGCTGTTCCGCAGGTTCTTCGACCCGTACGGCGACGGTCGCCCGCGGGGTCGACCGGACCGGATGGGCGGTGGTTCAGGGTTCATCGTCCGCGAGAATGGCCTGGTGGTAACCAATCACCACGTCATCGAAGACGCCGACGAGATCATCGTCCGCCTGTCGGATCGGCGGGAGTTCGTTGCCGAGCTGGTCGGCTCGGACGCCGAGACCGACGTCGCGGTGCTCCGGATCGATGCCGACGATTTGCCGACGCTGTCGTTCGGTGATTCCTCGACGCTGCGTCCCGGCGAATGGGTGATCGCGATCGGCTCGCCATTCCAGTTCGAGCAGAGCGTGACCGCCGGTATCGTCTCGGCGCTGGGCCGCAGCCAGGCCCGTCAGCAGTACGTGCCGTTCATCCAGTCCGACGTCGCGATCAACCGGGGGAACTCCGGCGGTCCGCTGATCGACCGTGACGGCGAAGTCGTCGGCATCAATTCCTGGATCCTCAGTTCCTCGGGCGGCAACATCGGCCTGTCGTTCTCGATTCCGATCGAGACGGCCCGCAACACCATCGACCAGCTGCTCGAGTTCGGTCGGGTCGCGCGCGGTTATCTCGGCGTGGGCATCGAGGGCCTGGACCGCGAAGAAGCCGACGCAATGGGCCTGGATCGTCCGGTCGGTGCGCTGGTCAATCGGGTCGAACCCGGCAGCGCGGCCGATCGCGCCGGCATCCGGGCCGGCGACGTCATTCTCGAGGTCGCCGGTCGGCCGATCGAGATCTTCTCCGACCTGCCGCCGATCGTCGGTTCGATCCGGCCCGGCGAGGAAATCGACGTACGGATTTCGCGCTGGGGCGATGAGCAGACCGTCGAGGTCGAGCTCGACGAGCGCGAGGAAGCCGAGTCTACCGACGACCGGGCCGCGGCCGAGGACGAAGCGCCGAGCAACGCGCTGGGCCTGACCGTCGAGCCGCTGACCGACGCGCAGCGTCGCCAGCTCGAAGACATCGAAGGCGGGGTCCTGATCACCGGCGTCGAAAGCGATGCCGCGTACCGCGAAGGCGTGCGCCGGGGTCAGATCGTCCAGATGATCAACAACCGCCGGGTCGAAGGCATCGATGACTTCAACGAGATCGTCGAATCGCTCGAGCCTGGACGGTCCGTGGCCCTGTTGCTCTGGGCCAATGGCGCGAGCCAGTTCGTGGCCTACACGCCGGAGGTCGAGCGCTGAGCGTCCCGGAGCAGCACGGGCGCTGCCACGGAGCGCGGTATACTGCGCCCTTCGTCCGGTGGAGCCCGGTCCCGCCGGGCGATGAGCAGCCGGCCGCATCGAGCCGCCGCCATCGGTCGTTCCGGTGGCGGCGTTCGTTTGTCGGGTCGCCCGCCCACTCGGTTCTTGCAAACGACCTTGCGAACGAACTTGCTGGATAGCCATTCCGTGAACGCTTTCACCGATTCGAACCCGATCCTCCCGGCCGTCGGCCGCCGTTCCACTCGCGCCGATGCCGGCGCGGGGAGCCGGGCATGAGCAGCACCGGTCGGATTCGCAACTTCTCGATCATCGCCCATGTCGATCACGGCAAGTCGACGCTGGCCGACCGTTTCATCCAGGTCTGTGGCGGGCTGACCGATCGCGAGATGGCCGAGCAGGTGCTGGATTCGATGGACCTGGAGCGCGAGCGGGGGATCACGATCAAGGCGCAGAGCGTCACGCTGGACTACATCGCCGGCGACGGCGCGACCTACCAGCTGAATTTCATCGATACGCCCGGCCACGTCGACTTTTCCTACGAGGTCTCGCGTTCGTTGGCGGCCTGCGAGGGCGCGCTGCTGGTCGTCGATGCAGCCCAGGGCGTCGAGGCGCAGAGCGTGGCCAACTGCTATACCGCCGTCGAGCAGGGCCTGGAGGTCATCCCGGTCATCAACAAGATCGACCTTCCGTCGGCCGATCCGGAGCGCGTCAAGGCGCAGATCGAGGACATCATCGGCATCGACGCCAGCGACGCGTTGCTGGTCAGCGCCAAGACCGGCGACGGCATCGCCGACGTTCTCGAGGCCATCGTCAAGCGGATTCCGGCGCCGACGCATCGCGAGGGTCCGCTGAAGGCCCTGATCATCGACTCGTGGTTCGACAACTACCTCGGCGTCAACTCGCTGATCCGGATCCAGCAGGGTACGCTGAAGAAGGGCGAGAAGATCAAGGTCATGTCGACCGGCGAGGAACACGACGCCGACCAGATCGGCATCTTCACGCCCAAGCGGACTGCCAGGGACGTCATGCACTGCGGCCAGGTCGGTTTCATCGCTGCCGGCATCAAGGAAATCCACGGCGCCCCGGTCGGCGATACGCTGACGACCTCGAAGGATGCCGCCGAGAAGCCGCTGCCCGGTTTTCAGCCGGTCCAGCCGCGCGTCTTCGCCGGCGTGTTCCCGATCGACGCCAGCGACTATCCCGATCTGCGCGAAGCGCTGGACAAGCTCCAGCTCAACGACTCGGCGCTGCAGTTCGAACCCGAGACTTCGATGGCGCTCGGGTTCGGCTTCCGCTGCGGTTTCCTCGGCATGCTGCACATGGAAATCGTGCAGGAACGCCTGGAGCGCGAATACGACCTCGACCTGATCATCACCGCGCCGACGGTGGTCTATCAGATCGCTCGGACCGACGGTAGCGTGATCGAACTGGACAACCCGGCCGCGCTGCCGCCGCTGAACAAGATCGACGAGATTCGCGAGCCGATCATCCGCGCCAACATCCTGGTTCCGCAGGACTATCTCGGCGCGGTGATCGGGCTGTGCGAAGAGAAGCGAGGCGCGCAGCTCGACATGCGCTTCCTCGGCGGCCAGGTCCAGTTGAGCTATGAACTTCCGCTGGCCGAAGTGGTGATCGACTTCTTCGATCGGCTGAAGTCGGTCTCGCGCGGCTTCGCGTCGTTCGAATACGCGTTCGATCGCCACCAGGCCGGCCCCTTCGTGCGGCTGGACCTGCTGATCAACGGCGAACGGGTCGATGCGCTGTCGAGCATCGTCCATCGTGACCTGGCCCAGCGCCGCGGGCGTGACCTGGCCGAGCGCATGCGAGACCTGATCCCGCGTCAGATGTTCGACATTGCCATCCAGGCTTCGATCGGTTCCAATATCGTCGCACGCTCCACGGTCAAGGCGTTCCGCAAGAACGTGACGGCCAAGTGCTACGGCGGCGACGTGTCACGAAAACGCAAGCTGCTGGAAAAGCAGAAGGCCGGCAAACGCCGAATGAAGAACATCGGCCGAGTGGAGATTCCGCAGGAAGCCTTCCTGGCCGTGCTTCGTACCGACAACGACAACTAGACGCCACGCCGGGTCCCGATTCGAACCACGACCGAAACGAAGTCCGGGCCACGGCCGGACCGCTCCGTAACGCAGGACGCTTGATTCATGGATTTTGCACTGATCATCACGATGCTGACGCTGGCCTCCGGCGTGGTCTGGTTGCTCGACAAGGTCTGGCTGCGTCGCCGCCGTCGGGCCCGGGTCGAAGCCGGCGAGGCCCGCAGCGACGAGCCGTCCCGGCCGGTCGAATACGCCACGTCCTTCTTTCCGCTGTTGCTGCTGGTGCTGGTGTTCCGCTCGTTCATGTTCGAGCCGTTCAAGATTCCTTCCGGCTCGATGTTGCCGACGCTGCTGATCGGTGATTTCATCGTCGTCTCGAAGTACTCCTACGGCCTGCGCCTGCCGGTACTCAATACGAAAATCCTCGAGACCGGCGAGCCCGAGCGCGGCGATGTGTTCGTGTTCCGGTTCCCCGAGGACCCGGGCATCAACTACATCAAGCGCGTGATCGGATTGCCCGGAGACACCGTCACTTACCGCGACAAGATGCTGTTCGTCAACGGCGAGCCGGTCGAGCAGGAGATCGCCGGGCCTTGGATCGGCGAAGGGGTGAATCGCAATCGGCCGGGTACGCGGCCGCAGCGGCGCGTCGAGCAGCTCGGCGAGTCGGATCACGACATCCTGATCCACCCGAGCCGCCGATCCGGTGTCGCGCGGACCTGGAACGTTCCGGACGGTCACTACTTCGCGATGGGCGATAATCGGGATGCGTCGCTGGATAGCCGTACCTGGGGGTTCGTGCCGGAGGAGAACCTGGTCGGCAAGGCGATCCGCATCTGGATGCACTGGGACTGCGGGCGCGGCTTCTGTGTCGACTTCTCGAGGATCGGTGATAGGATTGAATGATCTGGATTCCGGCGGCATCGGGGACGGCGTCGGTTCATCCTGCGAGTCGTCGTTCGGCCTGAAGTCATGAGGGAGAGAACATGAGCACCAAGCGCCAACTTGGGATGACATTGATCGGGTTCCTGCTGCTGCTTTCGGCCGTGGTCTTCGTGGCCTATATCGGCATGAAGCTGGTTCCGATCTACATGAACCACTACAACATCGTCAGCGCGATGAAGGATCTGGCCGCCGAGCCCGGCTCCGCGCAATACAGCGAACGTCGCGTCCGTGATCTGCTTTCCCGCAAGCTCAGCGTGAACTACGTTCGTTCGTTGCGTCCCGACCAGATCGAACTGGTCCGCTCGCCGCAGCCGTCGCTGGTGCTGGAATACGAAGTGCGCGAAGACATGATCGGCAACATCGATGTCGTCGTCTCGTTCAGGCGTGTCGAAGTCCTCAACTGACCCGGCGCGCGCCTCGACGCTGCCGGGCCTGCCGTACACCTTCCACGATCCGGGTCTGCTCAAGCAGGCCCTGACGCACCGCAGTTGTGGCAACCCGCACAACGAGCGGCTCGAATTTCTCGGTGACGCGCTGCTCAATTTCACCATCGCCGCGCTGCTGTTCCGTTGCCGGCCCGACGCGCCGGAGGGTGACCTCTCGCGCATGCGCGCCCGCCTGGTGCGCGATCGCACGCTGGCTGAAATCGCCCGTGAGCTCGAGTTGGGCGATCACGTCCATCTCGGTCCGGGCGAGTTGAAGAGCGGCGGCTACCTGCGCGAGTCGATCCTCGCCGACGCCCTGGAGGCGATCTTCGGCGCCGCGCTGCTCGACGGCGGTGTGATCCGGGCCCGCGAGCTGGTCGAGGCGGTGGTCGGCCCCCGTATCGACACGCTGCCCGCACCCGAACTGCTGAAGGACCCCAAGACCCGCCTGCAGGAACTGCTGCAGGGCCGGGGCCTGCAGCTGCCGGACTACACGGTGGTCGGCGAGCAGGGCGCCGATCACCGCCGGCAGTTCACTGTCGAATGCGACGTCGAATTGCTCGATGAACCGGTGCGGGCAACGGCCGGCTCGCGGCGCAAGGCCGAACAGGCCGCGGCGCGCACGGCGCTGGAACGCCTGGAGGCATTTCCGTGAGCGAACGATCCACGACCGAAGGCTCCCTGCGGGCGGGCACCGTCGCGCTGGTCGGCCGGCCCAACGCCGGCAAGTCGACGCTGGTCAACCAGATGGTCGGCGAACACGTCTCGATCGTGACCCACAAGCCGCAGACCACCCGGCACCGCGTTACCGGCATCGTCAACCATCCGCGCGGCCAGGTCGTGCTGGTCGACACCCCGGGTCTCCACCGCCGCCGCGATCACGCGCTGAATCGTCACCTCAATCGCGTCGCGGCCGAGACACTGCCCGGGGTCGACCTGGTCGTGGTCCTGATCGACGCTTCGAATCCGACCGACGAGGACCGCATGGCGCTGCAGGCCGCGGACCAGTCCGACCAGCCCTACCTGCTCGTATTCAACAAGGTCGACAAGGTCAGGCGCCGCGCCGACCTGCTGCCGCTCGCGCAGGAGTGGACCGAGGGCGTGACGCCCGAGGCCGTGCTGTATGTCTCGGCCCTGCGCGACGACGGCGTGGACGGCCTGCTGGAGGCCATGATCGACCGTCTTCCCGAACAGCCGCCGCTGTATCCGCCGGACCTGTTCACGCGCGAACCGATGCGCTTCCTGGCCGCCGAGCTGGTCCGCGAGCAGCTGCTCGAGAACCTGCACCAGGAGATTCCGTACGGCACTACCGTGGTCGTGGAGTCGTTCGAGGAAGAGGAGGGCGGCCGGCTGGCGATCGCAGCACGGATCCTGGTCGCCGACAAGCGCCACAAGGGCATCGTGATCGGCAAGGGCGGACAGACGCTGAAGCGGATCGGCTCACGCGCCCGCCAGGCCATGCAGACGCTGTTCGAGCAGCCGGTCCGGCTCGATCTCAACGTTGCGGTGATGGAGCGCTGGATGGATCGCGAGTCGCTGTTCGACCGGTTGGGGTATGGCCGCTGATCGGCCGTCACACAGGCGATGAGCCGGATCGATCGTGAGCCGGCCTTCGTGTTGCACCGGCGGCCCTATCGTGAAACCAGCCTGATCGTCGAACTGCTGACTGCGCGGCACGGGCGGATCGCCGGAGTCGCGCGCGGCGCCCGCAGTGCCCGCTCCGGCCTGCGCGCCTTCGGCCAGCCGTTCCGTCCGCTCGAAATCGGGTGGAGCCGCCGCGGCGAGCTGGCCACGCTGACCGGCGCCGAACCGATCGGCCAGGTCGTGACCCTGACCGGCCGCGCGTTGTGGTGCGGCCTCTACGCCAATGAACTGCTGCTGCGCCTGCTGCCTCGCGACGTCGAGGAACCGGAGCTTTTTCTTGCCTATGCCGACCTTCTGCCGCAGCTGCCGGAGCCGGCCGGGCAGGGTCCGGCGCTGCGGCGCTTCGAGTGGATGCTGTTGTCGGCGCTCGGGGTGGCGCCGGAAATCGACGTGGTCGGAGAGGCCCGGATCGCGGTCGACCCGGACGCTGGCTACCGGATCGACCCGGACCGTGGGCCGGAGCCGGCCCGCGGGCGCACCGCCATCCCGGGCCATGCGCTGCGCGCGCTGGCTGCGGACCGCGCGTTGAGCCCGGCCGAGGCCGCGGCCTTGCGACGCCCCATGCGAGAATTGATCGAGCGTCAGTTGGACGGGCGACCGCTGCAGACGCCGAAGCTGCTTCGAGACTAGGCCCAGGAGACCGTCATGCCACGTACCCTGCTCGGGATCAATATCGACCACGTTGCCACCCTGCGCCAGGCGCGAGGCACCGATTACCCCTGCATTCTCGATGCGGCCCGCGCCGCCGAGGCCGCCGGCGCCGACCTGATCACCGTACATCTGCGCGAAGACCGTCGACACATCCAGGATCGCGACGTCAGTGCATTGATGGACGTCGTCACGACCCGTCTGAATCTCGAGATGGCGGTCACCGAGCCGATGATCGACTTCGCGCTGTCGATCCGGCCGCCCGACGTGTGCCTGGTGCCGGAACGTCGCGAGGAATTGACGACCGAAGGTGGCCTGGACGTGGCCGGCCAGGCCGACCGGGTGGCCGGGGCCTGCCGCCGGCTGAGCGAGGCCGGCATCCGGGTGTCCTTGTTCATCGACCCCGAACCGGCCCAGGTGCAGGCCGCGGTCGATGCCGGCGCGCCGGTAGTCGAACTGCACACCGGCGGCTGGGCGGAGGCCGAGGGCGACGAGGCCCTGTTCGAGGTCGGCCGCATCGAGCGTGCCGCCGAGCGCGCGGAGCGGGCCGGGCTGGTCGTCAACGCCGGCCACGGCCTGCACTACGACAACACCGCGGAACTGGTCCGGCTCGGGCGGATTCGCGAATTCAACATCGGGCACGCGATCGTCGCCCGCGCGGTGTTCGTGGGACTCGACCGGGCGGTGGCCGAGATGCGCGCCGTGATCGATCGCGCATCAGGCTGATCCGGACGCGCGGACGTCGAAGGCGGCAAGGGTGGCGTCGGCGCTGCGCCGCAGCTTCAGAAGGGCCGCGCTCAGCGCGTCGGGCTCGCGCTGAGACAGCGCCTGGCGCAGTTCGGTGGCGGCGATGGCCAGGCGTTCGGCGCCGACGTAGCCAGCCGCGCCGATCCACTGGTGCAGGCGATCGCCGGCGGCCGACGCATCGTGCAGGACGTCACGATCCAACGCATCCAGCCCGTCGCGCAGTTCGTCGCCGAAGGTCCGGCGCATGGTGTCGAGCCGGTCGGCCGATCCGAGCGCGCGCAGAGCGCGGGCATCGTCGAGCAGCGCCGGCGCGTTGCGGCTCGAGGTTCCGGCGGTCTCGAACACCGAATGTCCGTCGAGAATCCGGGGCAGTGTCGCCAGCAGCGCGTCCGGCGAAACGGGCTTGCCGACGTAGCCCCGGAAGCCGACGTCGCGTGCCCGCTGCATCGCTTCCTCGCGATGGTCGGCGGTCAGCGCCACGGCCACCGGCAGCGGTGCCGGATGAACCTCGCAGATGCGCTGCCAGGTCGAGAAGCCGTCGAGGTCGGGCATGTGCAAGTCGAGCAGGATCAGGTCGAACCGCTCGGTGGTGCATCGTTCGATCGCCGCGATGCCGCTGTTGGCCAGGCGCAGGGCACCGACCTGCGGTTTCAGCACGGCGCGCAGGAAGGCGCGGTTGACCGGGTGGTCGTCGACCGCCAGCACCCGCAGGTCGGCCGGGATCGGTCGTTGCGCGCTCATCGTGATCGTGTCGCCCCGTTGTTTCGCCGCCCGCCCATGGTCGACAATGGTAGCCCATGAGGTGTATCCCATGAACAGCGTGTCATGAACCGGAAGACCTTCTGCACGGCCGGCTCACGGCCGACCCGCGCAAGCGCGGCATCGACCGGCCCGCCGTCGTTGCGCGCCGCCGGCCTCATGCTGGTTCTGGCTGGGGCGCCGGTCCAGGCCGGCGCGCTGGACTGGTCGCTGCGGGCCGACGGCCTCGCGGCCGGGGAGCTCCGCGTCGAACGGGTGCGGGTCGAACGGACCGGCAGCGGCGGCGTCGACGCCGTGCTGGAGGGCCTGACGGTGCCGCTGCTGGGTGGCCTCGGGCAGTTCGGCCTGGTTTGCCCGCCGCAGCCGGTGCCGTGCCGCGATGGCCGGCTCGAGCGACGGCAGGACGACGGCACCGTGGTTGCCGCGGCGCGCTGGTCGCTCGGGCCGGAAGACCTTGCCGGCACTGCCGACGGACTGGCCCTGGCGCGCGCCGCCGACGGCTGGGCGCTGCACTTCGAGAACCTCGACCTGGCCGCCTGGCTGACCGGTGTCGATGCGCGGCTGACGTTGCAATCCGGCCTCCTGAGCGGGCGGGCGCAGGTCGAGCTCGACGGTGGGCGGGCCGAGGTCGTGGCCGAGGCGCTGTCCTTCGATACCGCCGACGGTCGCTACGCGGGTGCGGATCTGCGGCTCGAGGCCACGGCCGATTGGGGCGCGGACGGCCTCGACGCGACGCTGTCCTGGCCGGCCGGCGAGCTGCTGCTCGGGCCGGCCTACCTGCCGTCGCCGCCGGTGCCGGTCGAGCTTCGGCTGAAGCGCTCGGCAGGTAACGCTGTCGGCCCGCGCGTCCGCGCGTCGATCGACGCCGACGGCCTGCTTGCGCTCGATCTGGACGCCCGCGGCGACCTGCTCCTGCCGGAACGATTCACCGTCGATGTCGATGTGCCGTCGCTGGCGGCGTTGTGGCCACTGGGGCCGGAATCGATCGCGGCGTCGGCGGGCTGGCCGTCGCTGGACGTGGATGGGCGACTGACCGGCGCGCTGGAATGGCGTGATGACCGGGTCGAACGCATGACCCTGGGGGCCTCCGGGGTGGCGATCGACGATCCGGCTGGCCGGCTCGAACTGCGCGGTCTCGACGCCGAGATCGAGCGCCGGGAACAACGCGACCGGATCGCGCTGTCGTTTCGCGACGCGCAGATCTATCGGTTGCCGCTGGGTCCTTCCGCGCTGGTCCTGGCCGGTCCGCCCGACGCCCTGCGCCTCGACGCACCGGCCCGGATCCCGATCCTCGACGGCGCGCTCCGCCTCGATCGATTGACGATCGACCGGGCCGGGGACCGCGGCCCGCGCCTCGAGCTGGACGCGGTCGTCGAGCCGCTCGATCTCGCCGCGCTGACCGAGCGGCTCGGCTGGCCCCGGTTCGGCGGGCTGGTGTCCGGACGCTTTCCCGGCGTGCAGTTCGAACGCGACACCCTGCGCGTGGCCGGCGGGCTGGACCTGGACGTGTTCGACGGCACGGCGCGCATCGAGGATCTGGCCGTGGAGCGGCCGTTCGGCACGCTGCCGGCCCTGTCCGGCACGCTGACGCTCGACCGTCTCGACCTGGCGCCGCTGACCGCGGCCTTCGATTTCGGCGCGATGCAGGGATCACTGTCCGGACACGTCCGCGAACTGAGGCTGCTGGACTGGCAGCCGGTCGCCTTCGACGCCTGGCTGTTCACCCCCAGCGACAGCCGTCGGCCGCGCCGGATCTCGCAGCGGGCGGTCGACCAGATCGCAAGCCTGGGCGGCGGGGGTGGGGCGGCGGCGCTGTCGGCGCCACTGCTGTCGCTGTTCGACGATTTCGCCTACACCCAGATCGGCCTCGGCTGCCGGCTGGCCGGCAATGTCTGCCGGATGCGCGGCCTCGAGGACGTCGAGGGCGGGGGTTACCGGATCGTCGAGGGCCGGGGTCTGCCGCGACTCGATGTGGTCGGATTCCGCCGCCAGGTCGACTGGCCGGTGTTGCTGGCCCAGCTGCAGGCGGCCACCCGCGGCGATGGCCCGTCGGTCGGCGATTGATGCGTCTGCGGGCCGAGCTTCCAGCGGCGGTCGGCGGCGGTCTTCGAAGAGCGGCCGGAACGAGCAGATTTGCTACACTTCGGGCCATTCAGTGAACGTTCAACGGGCGCGGCGCAGACTGCCGCCTCGCGCAGCCGAAACACGATTCCGGAGGTCCTGGAGCCATGAGTCTGAATCACCTGAAGTGGACGTTCGCAGCGCTGGTCTGCAGCGTCGCCGCCGCCTGCGTCACGATCAATGTGTATTTTCCCGAAGCCGCGGCCGAGCAGGCCGCCGACCGCTTCATCCGCGACGTGATCGGACCGGAATCGGAACCGCAGGCCGGGGTGCTGCCGCCGTCGGCCGTCGAGCAGCGGGGCCGGTCGCCGGTCGCGGCGCTGGTCGAGGCCTCGCTCGATTTCTTCATTCCCTCGGCACAGGCCCAGTCGGCCGATATCGACATCGAGAGCCCGCAGATCAACGCGATCAAGGCGCGGATGGCCGAGCGCCATCGCGAGCACCTGGCCGGCTGGTTCGACGCCGGGGCGATCGGGTTCACCAACGACGGGCTGGTCGAAATCCGCGACCGTTCGGCGGTGGGCTTGTCGGAGCGGCGCACGCTCGAGCAGGTCGTCGCTGCCGAGAACGCCGACCGCAACGCGGTCTACCGCGAGATCGCCGTCGCCAACGGTCAACCGGACTGGGAAGATCGGATCCGCGAGACCTTTGCCCGGCGCTGGATCGCCAATGCGAAACCGGGCTGGTACTACCAGGACGCCAGCGGTCGCTGGCAGCAGGCCTAGTCGTTTGGGTCGCCGTCGTCGCCGGCGCCTGCCGGCCGAACCGGTCGAAGTCGAGATCCACGATCTGGCCCACGACGGCCGCGGCGTCGGCCGGGTCGACGACAAGGTCGTTTTCGTCCACGGTGCATTGCCGGGCGAGCGCGTCCACGCCCGCCTGACCGGCCGCACGCGAAAGTTCGACGAAGCCATCGCGCTGGTCGTCGAGCAGGCCTCCGAGGACCGGGTCGAGCCGCGCTGCGAGTGGTTCGGCAACTGCGGCGGTTGCGCGCTGCAGCATCTCGACGCGGCCGCCCAGGTCCGCTGGAAGCAAGGCCGCCTGGTCGAGAACCTGAAGCGGATCGGCGGCGTTTCGCCCGACGAGTGGCTGGAGCCGCTCGTCGCCGAGCCGTGGAACTATCGGCGTCGGGCCCGTCTGAGCGCCCGTTGGGTGCCGGGCAAGGGCCGGGTGCTGGTCGGTTTCCGCGAGGTCGGCGGCCGCTATGTCGCCGAGATCGAGGGCTGCGACGTTCTGCACCCGGCGTTCGCGCAGCGCTTGATGAGCCTGTCGGCGCTGATCGGCGAGCTCAGCATTCCCGACCGCGTGGCCCAGGTCGAGTGCGCGGCCGGCGACGGTGCCGCTGCGATCGTTCTGCGTCATCTCGAGCCACTCAACGACGCCGATCACGCCGCGCTGGTCCGATGGAGCGAGGCCAACGATATCGCGGTCTGGCTGCAGCCCAAGGGTCCGGATACCGTTCACCGGTTGCACCCTGCCGAACATCGCCTGAGCTACCGACTCGACGCGTTCGACCTCGAGCTGGAATTCCATCCGCAGCACTTCGTGCAGGTCAACGCGACGATCAACCGCAGGCTCACCGAGCGAGCCGTGGACCTGCTCGAGTGCGGGCCCGGAGACCGTGTCCTCGACCTGTTCTGCGGGCTCGGCAACTTCTCGCTGCCGCTGGCACGCCGGGCCGGCTCGGTGCTCGGCGTCGAACTCGACGCGGCAATGGTCCGGGCCGCCGAGGCGAATGCGTCGGCGAACGATCTGGACAATGTTTCGTTCCGGGCCGCCGACCTGCAGCTGCCGGTCGAGCAGCTGGCGTGGCTGAAGGGCGACTTCGACGGCGTGCTGATCGATCCGCCGCGCTCGGGCGCGCTGGACGTGCTGCCCGTGATCGCGGCCAGCGGCGCGAAGCGGGTTGTCTACGTGTCCTGCGATCCGGCCACGCTGGCCCGCGATGCCGGCGAACTGGTCCACACCCACGGCTTCCGGCTGCGCCGGGCCGGCGTTGCCGACATGTTCCCGCACACCGCGCACGTGGAGTCGCTGGCGGTGTTCGAGCGGGGCGCGGCATGAGCGCTTCATCGGCCATTCGGTCCGGCCCGCTGATCGTCGGCATCGACGGTCTGGAGCTCGACGCGGAAACCCGCGATCGCTTGCTGCATCCGGCGGTCGGCGGCGTGATCCTGTTTGCCCGCAACTACGAGTCGCCGGCCCAGTTGATGCGCATGAGTGTTGAGCTCCGCGCGCTGCGCGAACCGCGGCTGCTGATCTGTGTCGACCAGGAGGGCGGCCGCGTCCAGCGTTTCCGCGCCGGCTTCACGCCGCTGCCGCCGCTGGCGGTGATCGGACGCTGGTACCGGTCGCATCCCGACCGCGCCCGCGACCTGGCCTACCGCCACGGACGCATCATGGCCGCCGAGGTGCTCGGGCACGGTGTCGATCTCAGCCTGGCGCCGGTGCTCGATCTCGGCGGCGATAGCGAGGTCATCGGCGACCGCGCGCTGGCCGAAGAACCGGAAGCCGTCGCCGACCTGGCCCGGTTCTACGTCGCCGGCATGCGCGACGCCGGCATGGCCGCCTGCGGCAAGCATTTTCCCGGCCACGGCGGCGTCCGACCCGACAGCCACCTGACCGAAGTCGTCGACGAGCGGTCGTTCGACGAGCTGCGTGCGCGCGACCTCGCACCGTTCCAGGCGCTGGCCGCCGACCTGGCCCTGGTGATGCCGGCCCACGTCTGCTATCCCGCCGTCGAGCGCTGCCCGGCCGGGTTTTCGAAGCGCTGGCTCGATAAAATCCTGCGCGGTGAGCTGGGGTTCTCGGGCCAGGTCGTTTCCGACGATCTCGACATGGCGGGCGCGGCCTCGGCCGGGGCGCCGCCGGAGCGGTTGCGCGCCGCCCTCGAGGCGGGCTGCGACCTCGCCCTGGTCTGCCAACCGGCCTCCGTTCCCGCAGCGCTGGACGCGCTCGGCGACGCGCCGCCGCTTGCCGACTACGCGCCGCTGTACGGCCGGGCCCGCCTGACGCTGGAGGAGCAGGAACTCGTGCCGGAATTCCGGGCCTGGAAAACCACGCTGAAGAACCTGACGGAGGACACCCGTGGCTGAATGGACCAACCGCCTGGCCGGCCTGATCGGCGTGAACCCCTGGACCGTTCACGCGTTCCTGGTCATCCTCGGCGCGCTGCTGCTGGACTTCGTCTACCGCAAGTTCATGAACCGCCTGGCCCGGCTGGCCGAGAAGAGCGTCAACCTCTGGGACGATGCCCTGGTCTATGCCGGCAAGCGGCCGATTTCGGTGCTGATCTGGGGCCAGGGGTTGCTGGCCGCGGCCCGGGTGCTCGAACCGCACACCCAGGCCATTCTGTTCTCGCCGGACCTGCTCGCCATGGTCCAGCAACTCCTGCTGGTGGGCACGGCGACCTGGTTGCTGTTCCGGCTCGTGACCGGCTTCGAACAAGCCTACGTGCACCTCCAGCAGGAGCGCAATCGCAACGTCGACCTGACCACCGTCAGTGTGCTGGCCCGGATCGTCCGGATCGCGGTGGTGCTGACCGGCGTCCTGACCATCCTCAGCATCCTGAACATCCCGATCTCGGGCCTGCTGGCCGCCGGCGGCGTCGGCGGGATCGCGATCGGCCTCGCCGCGCGCGACCTGCTGGCCAACTTCTTCGGCGGGTTCATGGTGTTCATGGACCGGCCGTTCGGGGTCGGCGACTGGGTCCGCTCGCCGGATCGGGACATCGAAGGCGTGGTCCAGAAGATCGGCTGGCGAGTGACCACCATCCTCAAGTTCGATCGCAGACCGATGTACGTTCCGAACGCGACGTTCACCACCATCACCGTCGAGAACCCGTCGCGGATGAGCCACCGCCGAATCAGCGAGCACGTCGGCGTTCGCTACGACGACTTCAAGGCGGTTCGCGCCATCGTCGACGCCATCCGTTCGATGCTGACCGAGCACGAAGCGATCGCCGGTGACCAGACCATGATCGTCCACTTCGATCGCTACGGCGCCTCGTCGCTGGACATCATGGTCTACTGCTACACGAAGACGACCGTCTGGGTGGAATATCACGCCGTGCGCGAAGACGTGCTGCTGAAGATCGGCGAGATCATCGAAGCCCACGGGGCCGAGATCGCCTACCCGACCCGGACGCTGAAGCTCGATGCGATCCCGCCCGAGCTGGCCGGGACGGGGGTGGATTCATGAATCAGCGAGTCCTGCCGGAAGGCGCGGTGTGCCTGTTCGACGCCGAACAGGTTGCCCACGCCTACGACGCGCTCGCCGATCGCCTCGACGACGCGCTGCCGGACGGCCCGGTCCTGCTGCTGACGGTAATGACCGGCGGGCTGTTTCCGGCCGTCGAACTCGCACGTCGACTCGATCGGCCGCTGACCCTGGACTACGTCCACGCCACTCGCTACCGCGGCGCCACGCGCGGCGGCGACATCGAATGGATTCGCTGGCCGCGCCTGCCGGACGCTGCCGGGACGGTGCTGCTGGTCGACGACATCTTCGACGAAGGTCATACGCTGGCCGCGGTCCGCGACCGAATCGCGGCGCACCACCGGGTGACCACCGCTGTGCTTGCCCTGAAGCAGCACGACCGCGGGTTGCCGCGCGACTGGGTCGATCACTCTGCACTGGACGTGCCGGATCGCTACGTGTTCGGATGCGGCATGGACCACGCCGAGCGCTGGCGCGAGCTACCCGAGATCTGGGCGCTGCCGGCCGGGCACTGACACAGGAGGCCGGATCGACATGAGCATCGGAATCATCGGCGGCACCGGCGCGCTGGCGCTGTTCGAGCCGCTGGAAACGGCGGCGCTGACCACGCCGTTCGGGCCGCCGTCGGCGCGCCCGGTGCGGATCGAGATCGCCGGTCGGGCGGCCTGGTTCCTGGCCCGTCACGGCAACCCGCACCGCATACCGCCGCACAGGGTCAACTACCGCGCCAACCTGCATGTCCTCCGGACACTGGGCTGTCGGGTCGTCATCGCGGTCAGCGCGGTCGGCGGCATCGACCCGGGTCTCGCGCCCGGCACGCTGGTCGCGATCGACCAGGTCGTCGACTACACCTGGGGCCGCGATCACACCTACAGCGATGGGCCGTCGGCGCCATTGCGCCACGTCGAGTTCGCCCGCCCGTTCGACGGGCAGGCCCGGCGCGCCCTGATCGAGGCCGCCAGCGAACTCGGCGAGCCGCTGGTTGCCGAAGGCTGCTACGCGGCCACCCAGGGGCCGCGGCTGGAAAGCGCCGCCGAAATCCGCCGGCTGGCCCGGGACGGCTGCACGGTGGTCGGCATGACCGCGATGCCCGAGGCCGGGCTGGCCCGCGAACTGGGCATGGACTACGCCAACCTCTGCGTGGTCGCGAACCCGGCGGCGGGCGTGTCGGATCGTCCGATCAGCGAGGACGAAATCCATCGCGAGCTGGCCGCTGCCATGGACCGGGTGCGCGGCGTTCTCGCTGCGGGCGTGGATCGACTGCCACATGGCCACTAGCGGATCCTGCGGCGAGTTGGACTGGAGTGTGACGTGGTTCGCGCATCGGGCGGTTGGGCTCGTCGCGCCGGTCCGGTACCATTGAACTCCTGTTTCTCCAGGCAACGCCAGCTCCGGTGACCGAACTTCTCCGCTTCCAGGCTCACCACGTCAGCGACAAGGACATCCGCGTCCTGCGCTCCCTGCTGGGCCTTGCGGGCAGCCAGACCGATCTCCGCGTCACGGTCTCCGAAGATGACGAGGGCGACGTGCTGCTGGTCGACGTCGACGATGTCGACGGTGCCGAGGCCTGGGCGTCGTTGAACCGCGGCGCGGTTCCGGTGGTTGCGCTGTCGAAGCAGCGGGAGTTCCCGGCCCGGTTCCTGCTGACCAAGCCGATCCGCTCGCAGCCGTTGATCCAGCTGCTCAGCGACTTGACCTTGGCCGGTGACGAGCCGGGCGCCGATACCGTATCCGCGCCGGCCTGGGCCGTGATGTCATTCGGCGACGCCGTTCTGCCGCTGGCCGAACACCTGCGTCGGCACACTTGGGGTTCGCCGGTACTTCTCCACGACGAAGGCGGCGCGGAGCTGATCGTGGATGCCGGCTCGGGCGCCTGGTACTCCGGGGCATCGGACCGTGAACTGGCCGCGATGCTCGCGCGCACGCTTCCGGCTTCGGCCGGGCGGACGCTGTCGAGCGTTGAATTGATCGATCACACCAACGGGCTGGAGCAGAAGAATCTCACCCACCTCAAGTGGCGCGCCGGCCTGGCCCTTACCGAGGGAGCGCTGCACCCCGACCTGGCCGGTGGAGTCCGGCTGATGCTGCCGCAGGTGCCGCTACAGGCGCTGTCCGATACCGCGTTCTCTCGCCAGGCCCGCCTGCTGATTCGCGGCCCGATGACGGCCGACGAGCTGGCCGAGGAGAGCCGGGCGGACCGGACCGATGTGGCCTGCTTCCTCAATGCCTGTCATGCCTGCGGGTTCCTGTTGATCGACGCCGCTCGCCCGGCCTCGGCGAATGGATGATCCCGATGACCGGTCCGGGAAATCCACTCCGGTGAGCGTGCCGGTCGGAATCGACGCCGCCGCCTTTGCCGGCCCCCATGGCTACCTCGACCTGGTCGACCTGGCCACAGCGCGCAATGTCGACCCGGACAAGTTCGTGCTGGGCCTCGGCCAGAAACGCATGGCGATCGCTTCGCCGTGCGAGGACACCGTGACCCTGGCCGTCGATGCGGGGCGGCGCGCCCT